>NZ_JBVVPP010000004.1:0-20171 GCF_055811315.1 Bradyrhizobium sp. MI1.4
ATACGTCAGCAGTTGTGGCCGTCGATCCTGATCAAGCCAGTCGTTGCAATCGGGCGGGGTCCATATACGTCCACACATGGCCCTAAACCGAAGAGCGGTTCAACCGCCCCAATGTCTGCAGTCGCTGGTAAACCGGACGCCAGCTGCATTTGCCGCGCCAACCGCTTTTAACCCGAAGCCGCCAGCCGACGTGAAGTGAATTTCTGAACGTCGGCTGGCCCAATCGAGAAAATATTTCGAGCAGCCGGCAATTCAAAAGAACGCGAATGAGTCAGAGGCCGTGACCCAACCTGAAGCCGTGCAATTCTGCTAGGGTAAAAATCTTGGCGTGTGGCCCATGCGCGGGGAGGGAGCAGTGACAAACTGGGATGTCTCCAACGATCCATCTGGCGAGCCGCCATCCGAAAATAGGCGGCCTGACAAACCAGCATCCGATGAGGAGCGACCGGGGAAGCCCCTATCTGATCGCAGTTTAAGTGATTCGCCTGCGGGAACAATTGCAGTTGATCGGCGGCGCGCTCGCGTCGATTGCCGCCGTCGGTGCTATCGAGGGCGGCCTCGTTGACTACTGGAGCGTATGGAAGACGCTCCGCACAGACGTGTTTCCGGAGAGCCAAAACCCAGGAGGCTACGGCACGGCACGACATTGCTCCCCGTTTGTCTCTCGTTGTCCCGCCATTCGCAAACCTTAACAACGACGCAGAGCAGGACTATTTCGCCGACGGCATTACGACCGATCTGACGACCGGCCTCGCGCAAATGCTCGATGCATTCGTGATCGGGCGCGGGACGGCTTTCACCTATAGGAATAAGCAGGTCGATCTCAAGACGTTCGGCAAGGATCTTGGTATTCGATGGGCGGTACAGGGAGCTGTGCAACGGGCCGGAGATCGGGTCCGGATGAACGTATCCCTTGCAGACCTTTCGGCCAGTCGTGACGTCTGGTCGGATCGTTTTGACGGCGATCGAGATGAATCTCGCCGCCTTGCAGGACCAGGTCACGGCGCGGCTTGCCCGCTCTCTCAACGTTGACTCATCCAAGCCGAAAGTCGGCGCAGTCTGATGGACCAGCCCGCGAATCCAGATGCCGTCGATTTCACCATGCGCGGGTGGGCAAAAGTCTATGGACCTCAGAGCAAGGTATCGATCACCGAGGCAAAGGACTTGTTTGAGGCCGCGCCGCATCTCGATCCGGACCACATTGATGCAATGCGCGGTAGAGCGTGGCGCATAGCCAACGGCATACTCAGCGGATGGTCGACGTCCGTGACGGAAGACAAAAAGATCGCCACCAGCTTAATTGATCAAGTTATTTCAACGGGCAGGATCGCTCGCTGCACGTGCCGTCGTTTGCCGCCGGCAAGGGTGGTCGAAACCGCCGGCGCGGGCGATGCATTCGTCGGCGGCTTCGCAAGCGCGCTCGCGGGTGGCGCCGGTCCACTGGAAGCGGCGCGCTTCGGTTCGGCGACAGCGCGGATTTCCGTGACACGCGCGGGCGCTGCGCCTGCCATGCCGCGGCGCGCTGAGATTGAAACTTTGTTGAAGGGATGACCTGCTCATGATGCGGAACGATCCGATCAAGCATGTCTCTATCTGGTCGGCGGTGCGGCGAAGGGCGGATGCGGGCGGTCGGGTCCGGTGTGCTGACGATGCGCTCCCGTCGCGACGTTCGCTCCGCAAGCGAGGTCGGTACCCAGCGTGCCGCATGCCCGAGCATGCTGGCTACAATGGGAAAGGCAGCATGCGCCAAGACATGAGAATAAGCTGCTGAAGGTTGGCGACGGCGCATCCTGCCGTATTCACGCGGCGGATCGACAAGCTAAGTCGTTGATCGGCTGAGTGGTGAAGGGAGCAAGTCAGATTGTTCGCTCGCGTCTTCTGCCCAAGAGCTGTGACGGTCAACCCCGCCCATCCGGCCGCGGCCTCCGTTCTGCGTGGCCGGTGCTGAGGACTCGCTGGCAGCTGTCCAGCAAATCCGCCATCAATGTGCTGTCCATTTCGACTCCGGTAGCGCGCGCGGAACATCGCCGACATCGTCAAGGTCAGGCGCCTGGCCGTATCCCATGCGTTTCATCTGCTCATGTACCTGCGCCATTTCAGCGTCGCTGAGGCGCGGCGGCTCGCCGATAGCCAACGCATGGACATACATCTTCGCCAGCGTCTCCACCTCCAAGGCGAGCCAAAGCGCCTTTTCAAAGGTCTGGGCCGTCACGATCAAGCCATGATGGCCAAGGAGGCAAGCGTCGCGATCTTCGAGGGCCTTGAGGGCGTAGTCCGATAGTGCCTGCGTGCCGAAACAAGCATATGGCGTACACCGGACATCGTTGCCACCCGCAACTGCGACCATATAGTGGAAGCAGGGAATATCACGTTCGTGAACGGCGAGAATCGTGCTGAAGGTGGAATGCGTATGCAGCACGACGTTGACGTCTTCGCGTGCTCGCAGAATATCGCGATGAAAGCGCCATTCGGATGAAGGCCGATGGTTGCCCTGGTAGTTCGCGGCAAAATCCATCGCGACAATGTCCTCTGGCTGCATCCGATCATAGGGCAGACTGGTAGGCGTGATTAGCATGCCGTTTGGAATCCGGTGCGAAAGATTGCCGGATGTGCCCTGATTGAGACCGTTTCGATTCATCTCCCTGCAGGTATCGACAATGCCTTGGCGGAGATCGGCATGATTACGGTCTGTCATGAAGCGGGCTCCGAGAAAGCGATCCAGGACTGGTAAGCGGTGGAAAGGTCGCGCGGTTCGAACCTATCGTTGCTGAGTGATGTGACGGCTTCAAGGATCACGCTTGAAACCGGCAGCGTACGCGAGAACCGCCGCCACAGCAGCGCAGCGCCAAGCGCCGTTCCGTCGGGAGATCGACTCACCCAGACACTCTGCGAGGATCGCAAAGTCGCAAGACAACGGGCGAAGGGCAGGTTTGCGGCAAAGCCACCATCGATGACTATGCGTTTTGAGCTCTCGAGCGCATCAAGGCAGCGGTTTGCGCTGAACGCTGCGTAGAGCACCGCCAATGCCTGCCATTCGGCAGGCGTTTCGGGGGGCGGCCCGATGACCCGTCCGCGGCGAGCAGCGCCCGGAAACAATCCATCATCGCCGACGAATGAGGGGAGCGCCAGGGTTCCTCTCGACAGCAGGGTGGGCAATGCGGCAAGGACGGCTGCATCAGAAGCAAAATGTTCCCCGCGGATGAGGTCGTATTCGCGGCCGGCCGCGATCAACGTCGAAGGTGCATTCTCCCCATCGACATCGATATTGAGAACCATCGCGCGCGCGCAATCGAGTTTGTCCAGGGGGAGGCCGCGCTGAAAGCCGATCATCCAAGTACCGGTCGATAGGATCGAGGCATCGGCCATGCCGGCGGCCTTGTAGCGAAACAGGTTGGCGTTGGAATCATGCACGCCGCAGAGGATCTCGGTCGATTGCGCCAGGCCAGTGCGCCTGGCTACAGATTCCGAAACCGTCCCTAGCACCTCACCGGCGGGTACGCATTCGGGCAACAGATAGCTCCAACCGCGCTTACGCATAAGAGAAGAAGGCTGACGGTGGATGAGGTCCCAGATATGGCTCTGAGCCGCGAGCTGCGAGATTTCACTGGCCGCACGTCCACCAAGCCGCAGGGCGAAAAACTGCGCAGTGGTCAGATAGGTTTTTGCGCGGGCGAATTCGACGGGATATGCGCTTTCCTGCCACAGCAGCTGTTTTCCGAGCCGCATCGCCCCTCCGCTTCCGCAAAACACCTCATCGTAACCAGGCGCGATCCGGGCATATGCTTCATCGATTGCGGGCGGAGAGACGGCATCATAGTCCATCATCGGCAGCACTGGCGTATCACCGTCGACGAGAACCGCGCCGCATCCATGCGCAGCCACGATCACAGCGCGAATGGCATGGCGTTGAGACACGTCGGCAAGGGTATCGAGAAACCACTCTTCTAACCCGGCAAGGTCATAGGCGAGGTACGAGCCCTGAGTCATAGGCACATTTGGAAGCCCATGTGTTTCGAGCGGCCAGCCGTCGTCGCTCGCCACGACCAGTTTGAGATTGGTCTTGCCGATGTCGAGAACTGCAATAGGGTTCGAGACGATCGAGCGCATCATCGCCGGCTACCGCGGCGCTTTGCCGGCGACATGAGGAACCGCCGCGACGGCAATCAAGATTCCACCCCAGATCGCTAGCGTGAGGAATTGGCTGAGGTTCAGAAGGTTGAATGCCGAGGAGATCACCTGAAGGATGATCAACGCAAGCAATAGCCCGCCGACTTTGCCGAAGCCGCCAAACGGATCGATGCCGCCGAGCACGGCCGCGAGAATGGTGACCAGCAGATAGCTCTCGCCGTATGCCGCGTTGGCCGAATTGAAACGTGCCAACATGACGACCGCCGCCACGCCCGCGAGCAAGCTGGAAAATAAATAGAGTTTGAGGAGGACGGCGCGGGTATTGACGCCGGAGTAACGGGTCGCCTTCTCGTTCGAGCCGATCATGTAAACCTTTGCACCGAACGGCGTCGCGTTCAGCATGAGCGCGACGGGCAAGGCGCAGAACGCAAGTACGATCAGAGCAAAGGGTACCCCGAAAACCGTTCCGTTGCCGATAAACACAATCGGCTCCGGGAATCCGGAGATGACGTTACCGCGCGACAGGCCGATCGCGAGACCCTTGCAGAGCGTCATCGTGCCGAGCGTGGCCAGGATCGGCGAAACGCCGAGATAGGCGATGACAAAACCATTGAGGAGGCCGACCAATGCAGCCACTGCAAATCCTGCAGCGATCGCAAAGACCTGAATGCTGACCCAGGCAAGGCCCTGGCTCCCCGGGATGTAGCGCGTCAGCAGGAAGGCGATGGTCAGTCCGGACAGATTGGCGGTTGCGATGATGGAAAGGTTGAGTCCACCAGATAGCAGGGCCAGCATCATCGCCAGTGAGAGGATGCCAAGTTCGGGCATCTGGAAAGCCATGGATTGCAGCGTGTTGACCGAGAAGAACCGATCGCCGATCGTGATCGCGAACACGACCCAGAGTGCGAACAACAGCAGGATGAGGGTGGCGACTGTGCCGCTGCTGGCGAGACCGACCATGCGCCGGCGAAGCGAGAGGGCAGGGGCGTTGCTCATCGGGGCGCGCTCCGGGTTCGCCGCTCGCGCTGCGACCAGGCGGTCGCAGAGACCGAAATGAGAATAACCAAGCCGACGAAGAACGGCGACCAGTAGGACGAAACGCCCAGCAAAATGATTCCATTTTGGAGTACCGCGAGCAGTGTCAGGCCCAAAAACGTGCCGAAGACCGTGCCGACGCCGCCCATCAGGCTGGCGCCGCCGAGCACGACGGCAGCGACCACATCGAGTTCCTTGCCCACCAGCACCGTCGGGGCAACGGACTGCGCGAGTTGTGCCTGAATCAGGGAGGCGATTCCGGCCATGACACCCATGTAGCAATAGACCAGTATATTGAGGCCGAAAATGTGGAAGCCGAGCCGCTGTGCGGCGTCGGTATTGCCTCCCATGGCATAGATTTGCCGGCCGATATTGGTTCGGTTAAGCAGGAGCCAGGTGACGAGAAATGCCAGCACGAGCGCGAGGATCTGCAGATTGACACCGTACGAGCTATCCTTGCCCCATTCGAACTCGAACCAGAATATTCCGGTCGCAAACCAGTCGGGCAACGAATAGATGTATTTGCCGCCGGTGAAGAAGATCAGAAGCCCATAGAAGATGTTCAGCGTCGCGACCGAAACGATGATCGATGGTATTCGAAGTTTCTGGATGAAAATCGCGTTGAGGGCACCGAGCGCACCGCCAATTCCAATCGCGATGGCGAAGACGCCGATCCAGTTCGCCCCGTAAGCATTGGCAAGCGAAAGTGTGACATATTGCGCCACCGACGCGGTCGCGGTGAATGAGATGTCGATTCCACCGGCGATCAGGACGACCAGCAGCCCGAGCGCTAGGATGCCGACAAATGCATAGGAGGTCAGCAGATCAAACAGATTCTGCATGGTCAGGAATTGGGCGTTCGCGAAGCCCAAGCTGGCGCAGAGCCCAAGGATGACTATCAGCAGCCAGAACTCATGGCTGCGACGAAACCTGCCGAATGATGCCATGTGCGATTCAGGCATTGACGGCCTGCCGAAGCGCATCTTCGGAAGTGGCTGCGGCAGGCACGTCGGTTGTCAAACGACCTTCCCGCATCACCAAGACGCGATGACTATGATAAAGGACCTCGGGGATTTCGTCCGATATCATCAAGACCGCGACGCCGTCGCGGGCCAACCGCCGGATGATTTCGTAAATGCCGTCCTTGGCGCTGATGTCGACGCCCACCGTGGGGCTATCGAGGATAAGCACCCGCGGATTGGTCGCCATCCATTTGGCGAGCACGACCCGCTGCTGGTTGCCCCCGGAGAGCGTCTTCACCGGGTTGGCGGGATTGGAGACCTTGATCCCGAGTTCAGCAACCCACCGAGCGACATGGGTCTGTCGCGCGCGTGCGGCAATCAGGCCGAACGCGCCAGCCAGACGATCCAGCACCGTAAGCGTGACGTTCGCCGTGACGGACTGATTCAGGACGAGACCAAGCGTAAGCCTATCTTCGGATACGTAGGCGATCCCTCGATCGATCGCCTCTGCATTTGTACGGAGGGCGATGGGCCGCCCGTCAAGTGCGATAGTGCCGCGATCGGGCGGCTTCACGCCGAACAGGGATAGCGCCAATTCGGTTCGCCCTGAGCCGAGCAGACCGGTGAGACCCACTACTTCGCCCGCGCGCAACTGCAAGCTTACATCCTCATACTCGCCCTCGCGGCCCAGGCCCTTAACTTCCAGCACAACCGGGCCAGCGGCAAGCTCAGGCGCCTGTATCTGATACTCGAAGGACTTGCCAGTCATCAGCTGGCTGAGTTTCCGCCCATCGATTGTGTCTGCGGCAAAAGTGCCGACTTTGGCGCCATCCCGCAGCACCGTTACGCGCTGGGCGATTTCAAGCACCTCATCGAGACGGTGGCTGACGAAAACGACGCAGATGCCGGCACGCTTCAGCTCGCTTACGAGCGCGATCAGGGCGTTCACCTCGTGGCGGGTCAACGATGCCGTCGGCTCATCCATAATCAGGAGTTTGGCATCCGCAGCCAAGGCGCGGCAGATCGCGACCAGCTGGCGTCCGGCAATGCTGAGCTCTGACACTTTCGCGTCCGGGTCGAACGCAACGCCGATCTTTGCCATTGTGGCCTTCGCGGTGGCGCGCATTGAGGCCCAGTTCACCGAATGGAGGCCGCCAAGATGGTGCGCCATCGCGATATTCTCGGCGACGGTGAGGTTGGGGAATAGCGAAAGATCCTGGTAGATGACCTGAATGCCGCAATGCGTGGAGTAGACCGGGTTCAGTTTAGGATATTCCTTGCCGGAAATTGCGATACGGCCGCCAGGCTCCGCTGCCTCGACGCCCGAAATGATCTTGATCAGGGTGGACTTGCCGGAGCCGTTTTCACCGACCAGGCAATGCACCTCGCCGACTTCCAGAGTGAGATCGACGTCGCGGAGCGCGTGCACGCCGCCGAAGCGCTTCGATATGCCGGACATTTCCAGGAAAGTCACCAAAGGTTCGCCTGCAATGGAGTCGTGCGATCACTCGAGTGGTCCCGCATTCCCGACCGGAAGGGCCGGGAATGCAGCGCGACGAGGCGACTAAACCGGTCTGGCCTAGAGCCCTCCGGCGATCAGACCGTCGATGGTTTCCTTGTTGATGCGCATGATCTTGTCCACCTTGATCTGCTTTCCTGCAACGTCGACGGCTGCCTTGCCAAGGCCGGGTACATCGACGCCATCCGTGATCGGCTTGCCATCGAGCACGAGTTTGGCCACCGCGACCATCGCGTAACCCGCATCGGTGGGATTCCACAGAAAACCCTCGCGGATCGTATCATCCGCGATAAGCGACTTCGCCTGGCTTGGCAGCACGGTGCCGACAACGGCGATCTTCTTGCCAAGACGTTGCTGACGCACAGCATTTCCGGCCCCGATTGGTCCGTTCGAACCGAAGCCGAGAATACCACGCAGGTTGGGATAGGCCTTGATCACGTCAAGCGTCGTGCGCTGGCTGGTGTCGATCTCGTCGGCGCCAGGGAAGCGGTCGGCGACGAGCTTCATTTTTGGAAAATTTTTCTGCTGGTAGGCAATCGCGGCATCGGCCCATTTGTTGTGAAGTGGCGTCGTAAGAGTCCCGACATAAACCACATAATCACCTTCGCCGCCCATGTCCTTGGCGAGACGTTCCATCTGCACCTCGCCGAACCGAACGGAGTCGATCAATTCCACATTCCAGTCACGGCCTTCCTGTTCCGGACCCTCATGCGTGATGACCTTGATTCCGGCGGCCTGGGCGCGCTTCAGTACGGGCTCGCAGACTTTTACATCAAGCGGCACCAAGCCGATCACGTTGACCTTCTTGGCAATCAGATCCTCAAGCAGCTTTACTTGCTGTGCCGGATCGACGTTCGCCGGGCCAACCATAGTGGCATTAATGCTGAAATCCTTCGCACCCTTCTGGATTCCCTTTTCAAGTGCGTTGAACCACGGAATTCCCGCGATCTTCACGACCGTGACCATTTCCTTTTGGGCTTGCGCAAAGGCAAAGCCCGGAAAACCGGCACCGGCCAACGCGGCCGTACCACCGATCAGCTTGAGCGTCTGGCGTCTGTCCATTGTTCCCTCCCAGGAAACGATCTTGGATTCCGCACCCTTGACCTGACAGTCGCTGGGTGGGGCAGTCGAGCCTGTTCTTGCTTGGGGGCAGAAAGTGTTGCCTGTCCAACCGCAGGACCTTGAAGGACATTAGAGACCGGCGCTTCAGAACGTGTCAAGCAAGTGACATGTTCGCCAGCCACCGTCGCGGTGCGATACCTGATCTCGCCGTCGAGCTGCTGAGTGAGGAGCTGCGGCGATCGGCGTTGCTACAGCCATTATCTTAGCGGAGGAGCGCTAGGCCGCCGGACGAAAGCAAGTAGTCCCAGCCTCTGGTTTTCAAAACCCGGCTTCAGCAAGCGGGCTTCGTTCGGCTTCGCGTAGCGATTCACACTTTTCCCTGAGTGTCATTTTTTTCGTCACGCGCGTGGATGCCACCATGAAAGCCCGGCCATCGCCAGCTTCGCCGTTGCACAATCCCTTGCCGCCCACGAACATCCGACTGTCATTGTTACGTTTTCTGCTTCCACAATTGCCGTCGGTTTGGCCGTGCGTTCAGATCGTGTCTCGCGCCGGAGCGTCCGCCCTCGGCTTGTCAGCATCGCAAGTTGCGTGCCATCCTAGCCCGACACGCGCATGGGAAGGTGAATTCCCGGCATGGCTACGCGCCGCGTTAGGGTGGAACACAAACGCTCAGGGAGACACGACATGGTGTGGACGCTTCGTCTGGCGGGGCTGGCTTGCGCCGGCTTGCTGTTGTCATCGGTGAGTGCTCTGGCAGGTCCAAAGGTCGTCTCCGGTCCCGGCGCCGACCCCGCCTGCTTCAAGCCGTGGTCGTCCGAGACCAAATTCTTTCAGTGGCCCAAGAAGGCGGGCCCCTACAGAATCGCGCTGGTCAACGGTTTTGTCGGCAACACCTGGCGCATCCAGATGGTGAAGACTGCGAAGGCTTTCGCCGATCAGCCGGGTATCAAGGAGAACATCAAGGAGTTCAAGGTTGTTTCCACCGGGACCGATGTCGCGGCGCAACTTGGCGCGATGGAGGATTTCATCAACCAAGGCTTCGACGCAATCGTTACCATTGCGGTCGCTCCCGACGGTTTTGATCGCATCATCCGTCTTGCCGACAAGAACAACGTCGTGGTGGTGCCGTTCGACAACGTCCTCGACACCGACAAGGTGATGATGGTCAACGAGGACCAGAAGGAAATGGGCCGCATGTCGGCCAAATGGCTGATCGACGAGAGCGGCAAGAAATCCGGCGACATCCTCGAAGTCCGTGGCCTCCCGGGAAACTCCGTTGACCGCGACCGTCATCTCGGTTTCCGCGAGGTAATAGAATCGCCCGGCAACAGCTTCAAAATCACCGAGGTGGTTGGTAATTGGGACACCGGCACCTCGCAGAAGGTGACTGCAGATGCGTTAGCTGTGCATGGTCATTTCGACGGAGTATTCACCCAAGGCGGATCCGACGGCACCGTGCAGGCACTGATGGCTGCCAAGCATCCCTTTGTGCCGATGTCGGGCGAGGGCGAAAACGAGTACCGCAAACAGATTGCCGATCACGCCAAGGACGGACTAAAGGGAATGTCCTACGGCCAGTCGCCGGCGCTGGTGGCGATCGCGACCAAGGCGGCGATCTCGGCGCTGCAGGGCAACATTATGCCGCAGCTGATCTCGATTCCGATTCCAGTGGCGACCTACAAGGATCTCAAGCCGGGCACGAATTACTGGCCCGAGCTCAATGCCAACTTCTTTGCGCCGAACCAGTTCACACCGTGCGGCGTGAACTTCACTGCACCGGAGATCATGTCGCAGAGCGAGAAGAACACCCAGTGACGGCTCCAGCGATGTCTCTGTCGCGGCCCGGCATTCGCCGGGCCGTCGTTGCGTGAAGGCCCGGCCATGCCGGCTGCCGACCCAACGCAATCCGCCTTCCTGGAGCTTGCCGGCATCTCCAAGCGCTATGCCGGCGTTCGCGCGCTTGAAGGCGTCGATTTCGCCTGCGAACGCGGCAAGATTCATGCCGTGCTGGGCGAGAACGGCGCCGGCAAGTCGACCCTGATCAAGATCATTGCCGGTGTGGTGCAGCCCGACAGCGGTCGCATGCGCCTCGCGGGGAGCGAGGTCAGCTTCGCCACGCCGTCGGCGGCGAATGCGGCCGGTGTCGTCTGCATCTTTCAGGAACTATCGCTGATGCCCGACCTCTCGGTCGCGGACAACATCTCCATTGCATCCCCGCCGCGGCGGTTCGGCCTGATCGATGCGAAGGCGCAGCGCCGCCGCGCCGAAGAGCTTTTGTCCGAGATCGGCTGTGAGGACGTCAACCCCCTGAGGCGCGTGCGCGATCTGCCCCTATCGAGGCGCCAGGTGGTCGAGATCGCGAAGGCGCTCGGCAAGCGGCCGCAGTTGCTGATCCTCGACGAGGCGACATCGGCACTGACGAGCGCCGATGTGGAGAAGGTTTATGCGATGCTGGCGCGGCTCAAGGCCGAGGGCGTCGCAATCCTGTACATCTCGCACCGCATGCACGAGGTCGAGGCGCTCGCCGACCGGGCCTCGGTGTTTCGCAACGGCCGCCATATCGAGACCTTCGACAAGGGGAGGCGTTCGACCGCCGATATCATCCAGCTCATGATTGGGCGTGACATCGCGGCCCAGTATCCGCCCAAGCCGGCGCGAAATGCCGCGAAGCCGGTGCTGGCGCTCGAGAACCTGTGCTGGGAGAGGCAGCTCGATCGCATTTCACTGAGCATCGGCGCCGGCGAGATCGTCGGGCTCGGCGGTCTCGACGGGCAGGGCCAGAAATCCCTGTTGCTTGCGCTGTTCGGTGTTTTGCGCGGTGTCACTGGTCGCCTCACGGTGGCAGATCGCGAGGTACGTCCCGGCTCCCCGGCGGCGGCAAAATCGGTCGGCATCGCACTCGTGCCTGAGGACCGCAAGACCGAAGGACTGATGCTGCCGATGTCGATCGCAGACAATCTTGCGATCGCATCGCTCGACGCGCTTTCGACTGGCCCATTCATCGATACCGGGAAGGAACGCACCGCGATCCAGCGAGCCATCGCGAGGCTGCAGATCAAGTTGGACGCCGCGAGTGATGCGGTCTCGACGCTGTCGGGCGGAAACCAGCAGAAGGTCGTGCTCGCCAAATGGCTGATGACCGATCCGCGCATCATCCTGCTCAACGATCCCACGCGCGGAATCGACGTAGGCACCAAGCAGGAGCTCTACCGGCTGATGCGCGAACTCGCCGACCAGGGCGCCGCAATCCTGTTCTACTCAACCGACTATGACGAGCTGATCGGCTGCTGCGACCGCGTCGTCATCATGTATGACGGCCGCATCGTGCGCGAGCTCGAGGGCGACGACCTCACCGAGACCAACATTGTCGCAAGCTCCCTGAATGTCGACACCGATACCGCAGCGAGGGCGGCGCATGCTTGACGATCTCGCGATCAGGATCCGCCAGAACATTGGTCTGGTCACCGCCATCCTGTTGTTCTGTGCTCTCTACATTTTCTACAACGCCGCGCATCCCCGCGGCTTCTCCTCCGCCGTGCTGGTGCAGAATGGCGACGAAATCTTTGCGCTCGCCATGCTGGCGATGGCGCAGACAGTGCCGGTCTTAATGTCGGGCCTTGATCTCTCCGTCGGAGCGGTCATGACCATGGTCGGCTGCTTTGCAAGCTACCTCCTGACCGGCGCGGCAGGTGGTGCGCCGCTGCATCTCGACCTGTTCGGCGTGCATCTCGGCCTCGGCACCTTTCCGGGCGGCGTGAGCGGCATTCTGCTCGGGATCGCCGTGTGCCTTGTGATCGGCGCGGCTGCCGGCTTTATCAATGGTTGCGTCGTCGTCTATGGGCGCATCCAGCCGATCATCGCGACGCTTGCGACCGGCGCGGTCTACATCGGCATCGCGCTTTTCCTGCGTCCGACCCCGGGCGGCAAGATCGATGTTGATCTGAACTGGGCGCTGACTAACTCGCTCGGCGATTTCGCCTCGACCGTGCACATCTTCGACGATGGCGCGGCTGCCTGGTTTGCGCCGTTCGCCTGGATCCCGGTCCCCTTCGTGCTTCTCGTTCTCATTCCGCTGCTGGTATGGGTGCCGTTCCGCCGCTCCGTTCTCGGCCGCGCCGTCTATGCGATCGGCTCGGCCGAGGGCGCAGCTTATATGTCCGGCCTTCCGATCGAGCGCGCCAAGATCGCCGCCTTCACGCTCGCGGGCTTCTTCGCCGGCTGCGGCGGTCTCTTCCTTGCTATCCAGACTTCGTCTGGGAATGCGGACATTCCGCAGGCCGGCGCCTATACGCTCAACTCGATCGCCTCCGTGGTGATCGGCGGCACTTCGCTGCTTGGCGGAACCGGCAGTGCGATCGGGTCGATCTTCGGCGCTATGGTCTTGCGCGTGATTTCCTTCTTCTTCCGCATCTTCGACATTGCCCCTCTTCTGCAGCCGCTGTTCGAGGGCGTGATCCTGCTCGCTGCCGTCAGCATCGGCGCGTTGGGTATGCTGCGCGTCAAGAACACGTTGGAGCTGTTTCGATGACGGCGGCCTCATTCAGCCTCTCGCGCGACGATCGCCCGATCCTGATTGCGGCGGTGTTCATCGTCGTCATTCTCGTCGCGGGTACGGTTTACACATTCGCCCGTTTCGGCAGCGCTCCCCTGTTGTCTCCGGCCTATCTTCTGCAGCAATTGCAGATCGGTGCGTTCCTCGGGATCGTCTCGGCCGGCATGATGATCGTGATCCTGATAGCGCAGATTGATCTGTCGGTGCCCTGGACGCTCGCGGCCGCGGCCATGATGGCGACCTCGGTCGGCGGTCCTCTCGCAATTCCGGTCGGGCTCGGGGTCGGCGTTCTGGTCGGGCTCGTCAACGGCGTCGGGGTCGCGTATCTGCGGGTCCCCTCGATGATCTTTACGCTGGGCGTGAATGCCGTGATGCGCGGCCTGATGGTCGCGCATACTGGCGGCTACGCACCTCAGACCGGGGCGACCGACCTGATGCGGATGCTGGCGGGCGATCGTACGCTCGGCATTCCCAACGCGCTGTTCGTCTGGGCCGGGGTGTCCGTGCTGGTGGTCGTGATCCTGCAGCGCATGTCGCTCGGCCGCTACATCTACGCCATCGGCAACAAGGAGGCGGCGGCCTATCTCGCCGGCGTCAACACGCGCCGCGTCACGGTGGTCTGCTTCGTCCTCTGCGGCCTTGCTGCCGCGCTCGCGGGCGTGCTGCTCGCCGGCTATTCCACCAAGGCCTACCAAGGCATGGGAGACGCCTATCTGCTGCCCTCGATCGCCGCCGTCGTGATTGGAGGCACCAACATCCTCGGCGGCCGCGGCCGCTATCTCGGCACGCTGATCGGCGTCGTCCTGATCGTGCTCCTGAACAGTGTATTGTCGATCATGGAGATGCCGGAGGCGGGCCGCCAAGTGATCTATGGTCTCGTTATCATCTTCATGCTGCTCGTCTACGGGCGGGGCGAACGCGTCACGAGCTAGATGGCCAGCCTAAGGTGGCCCGCCTTCTTTACAAATTGGAAATCATCGTAAATCAAAATTTTAGCGAAACGAACTGCCTTGCTCGACACAGTATCCGCGAGCTCAGAGACCGGCAAGTTCGGATCGCGCGCTATCGAGGAACTTGAATCCGATCTGCAGGGCGACGAGGGCACCGACGGCCGGCGAAATCGCGGTCAGAACGGCTGAGGATGGCGCCGCACGCCGCCCCGCGCCTTCCCTTACACGGCCGCGCGCGTATTGAGGAAGATCGAATACAGCGATGTCTGTCCGCAAATGTAGAGACGGTTGCGCTGCGGACCGCCGAAACAGACATTCGCCACGATCTCGCCGATGGGAATGGTGCCGATATGTGTCCCGTCGGCTGCGTAGCAGAACACGCTCCGTCCCGCCGACGTCCAAACGTTGCCATGGATGTCGCAGCGAAATCCGTCGTAGAGGCCGTCGGGGCAGGTGGAAAACAGCGAGGGCTCAGCGACCTTGTTTCCCCGGACCTTGTAGGACCAGATCGTCGCGGGCAGCCCGTCGACGTGGGTCGCGCCGGTATCGGCGACATAAAGCAGCTTCTCGTCTGGCGAGAACGCCAGCCCGTTCGGCTGCACGCGGTCAGAGACGACGAGGCTGATCTCGCCGCCCGCTGGATCGATCCGATACACGTGGGAGGCGCCAATCTCGGATTTGGTCTGCTGGCCCTCGTAATCGCTGTCGATGCCGTATGTCGGATCCGAAAACCAGATCGAGCCGTCCGATTTCACCACGACATCGTTGGGCGAGTTCAGCCGACGCCCTTCGAACTGCTCGGCAAGCACCGTGATGGAGCCGTCATGCTCGGTCCGGGTGACGCGGCGCATGAAGTGCTCGCAAGTGACGAGCCGCCCCTCGTGATCGGTCGTGTTGCCGTTCGAGTTGAAGCTCGGCGAGCGGAACACCGACACCGATGAATCCGTCTCGTCGAAGCGCATCATCCGGTTGTTCGGAATGTCGGACCAGATCAAATAGCGGCCGGCCGGAAAGTAAGCGGGTCCTTCGGCCCAGCGGCAGCCGCTGGTGAGTTTTTCGAGATTGGCGTGACCAAAGACCAGGCGAGCAAAGCGTGCGTCGTGCGTAACATAGGGGAGCATCGTTCCTCCTCGTTGCCGCAGGCCGTGAAGTGCCCGCGTGCCGGTTCCGCTTTTCTTAGCAACCCGAATGTATGAGCGGAATAGTCTTGTACGAGACCCGTAATCCTCGCGTTGACACCTGACGGCAAATACATACGCTGCGCGTCGCTGCAATGAGACTAGCGCGGATCGAGGCGCGGGAAGGAAGTGCAATCCACCATGGTTTCGCAATCGGCTTTGCCGCGCCGCACACTTGGCCGGACCGGTCTCGAAGTTTCCATCCTCGGGTTCGGAACCGCACCGCTCGGCGATCTCTTTCTCGAGCTCGACGACCACACTGCAATTGCCGCAGCGAGCCGTGCCTTCGAGCTCGGCATCAATCTGCTCGATACATCGCCGCACTATGGCAACGGCCTGTCGGAGCATCGCTGCGGAACGGCGCTCCGGCGCGTGCCGCGCAAGGATGTGGTGCTTTGCACAAAAACTGGTCGCTGGATGGATCCGTTTCACCAGCCGGAGACTCGGTCCGGATTTATTGGTGGACAGCCGCACCGAGCCGTCGTCGACTATTCCTATGATGGCACCATGCGCTCGGTCGAGCAGTCGCTGTTGCGGCTTGGCACCGACCGGATCGACCTGTTGCTGATCCATGATGTCGATGTGTGGACCCACGGTAAGGACGCGATCGAGGATCGGTTTCGCGAAGCGATGTCCGGGGCCTATGTAGCGCTGGACAAACTTCGTTCCGAAGGTGTGGTCGCGGGCATCGGGATAGGCGTCAACGAGGCGGAGATGTGCGTGCGCTTTGCGCAGGCCGGGTCCTTCGAGGTGATGCTGCTCGCCGGGCGTTATTCGCTGCTGGAGCAGCCAGCACTCGAGGAGTTCATGCCGCTGGCGCTGAAGCAGGGCATCGCGGTGCTGCTTGGCGGCGTGTTCAATTCGGGGATTCTGGCGACGGGCGCCATCAAGGGCGCCAAGTACAATTATCAAGACGCACCGCCGCAGATCCTTTCGAAGGTTGCTGAGATCCAGCGTATCTGCGCAGCTCATGACGTAGCGCTGCCGACGGCCGCTCTACATTTTGCGCTGGGTCATCCCGCGGTCGCGAGCGTGGTTCTCGGGGCGCATAATGCGCAGGAGGTCGAGCGCAATGTGGCAGCGCTGACCACCACAGTGCCGGGCGCGCTCTGGAGCGATCTCAAGGCCGCGTCCCTGCTGGAATCGGAAGCGCCTGTTCCGAGGTAGACCGGATGAACACGCTTGAATTGGTTCAAGCCGAGGGCTCGGATCACCGGGAAAACAGCTCCCCACCGCTCGAGCTCGCCCCCGTAGGTGCGCGGCACGTGGGACTGGCTCAGTGCCGATTGCGGCGCGGATTGTCGGCCGTGCGTTGAAGTCCGCGATCGATCTGAGCAAGGGAGTCTATGTTGTCCGCTAGGTATGGCCAAGGCGTTCGAAATCTGCGCGGGCGTCGCGGGCCGTGTGGATCAGACCGCCATACCTGTCCGCGATTGGCTTAAACGATCCAGGCAATCGATCATCGATGACGAGATGGTGGCAGTCGTCGAGATGGCCGCCCCGGACCGTCGCATTGCGACCTAACTTGGTGATGTCGGCCACTAGCACGGACGTTCGCGAATTGGCCACAATGGATTGACGCGCCTTGACTTCATCGGCATGGAAATCGAGCAGCGTGCCGTCCTCATCAATCCCCCCGACACCGAATATACCAAAGTCGGCGCGGAAACCCGCGAAGAAGCGCGCAGCCGACTCGCCAATGATATCGCGATCGAGTTGCCGCAGCGTGCCGCCCGCGATGCTGATCTCCACGTCCGGATTGTGCGCGAATGCTGCGGCCACGTTCAGGCTGTTGGTGATCACCCGCAGATCCCGACGGCGGGAGAGCGCCTGCGCGACGTATTCGGGCGTCGTGCCAAGTCCGATCATCAGTGACGTCCCGTCAGGGATGAGGTTGGCGGTCGCGTGCGCGATCCGCCGTTTCGCGCTGGCGTTTAACCTGTGCCTGCTGCCATAGGCGAGGTTCTGGTTCTGGACCGGGAGGCCGACCCCGCCATGCACCCGCCGGAGCAGGCCCTGGTCGCAGAGTGCATTCACGAGGCGGCGAATGGTCTGCTGAGTGACATCGAAACGCACCGCGAGCTGCTCGATGGAGGCGAAGCCTTGCTCGCGCACGATCTCTAGTATGTGGGTCTGACGGGTCGTGGCGGTCCTGAGCATAGGCCCTCCGTTCTCAACGAAAGTATCATTTGAACTCCAAGGACGCAATTTTCTGGTTTCATATGGCGTTACGCTATGTTCAAATGAACATCGTGGTGGCTACGCCGACGAATGCGCGTGGCACGAGGGAGGGCGCATGGACCGGTCTGTCTGCGGTGAGCGGCCTTGCATGGGTCCGTTGCAGCGAGCCGTCGCCAGCGGCGTAGCCGCATCACGGTGAGAGCAAACAGGCCATGTCAGCGATCACGCTGAGTCATGTCTCCAAGTTCTGGGGCGCGATGCGCGCCGTCGATGACGTCAGTCTGACAGCGAACGAGGGCTCGCTACTTGTGCTGCTGGGACCGTCCGGCTGCGGTAAGTCGACCACGCTGCGGCTGATCGCCGGGCTTGAGGATGCTGATGCCGGTACGATCGCCATCGGCGGCGTCGACGTGACCCATCTGACCCCGGCGCAGCGGAATATCTCCATGGTCTTCCAGTCCTATGCGCTGTTTCCGCATTTGAGCGTAGCCGAGAACATCGTCTTCGGACTGCGTGTGCGTCGCGTGTCGCGCGCGGAACGAGACGAGCGGCTCCGGCGTGTGGCCGAGATTGTTGGCCTTGCGCATCTGCTTGAACGCAAGCCGTCGCAGCTATCTGGCGGCCAGCGCCAGCGGGTTGCACTGGGACGAGCCATCATTGCGGAAGCGCGGGTCTGCCTCATGGACGAGCCGCTTTCAAATCTGGACGCCAAGCTGCGGCATGAGATGCGGACGGAGATCCGCGCCCTGCAACAGCGGCTCGGAATGACGATGGTCTACGTGACCCACGATCAGACCGAAGCCATGACGATGGCGGATCGCGTCGTGCTGATGCGCGATGGTCGTATCGAGCAGAATGGCACACCAGAGGAGCTATATAACCGGCCGGCGACGGCATTCACGGCGCGGTTCATCGGCACGCCGCCGATGAACCTGTTGCGCCAGGGTGATCATCTCATCGGCATCCGGCCCGAGCATATCCGCATCGTGTCGGGCGGGGACCATTTTGCGCGCGTCAGGGCGATCGAGCATCTTGGGGCCGACAGCATCGTTCTGTGCGAGGTCGATGGTCAGCCCATCTCGGTGCGGCTCGAAGGTTTCAGCAAGGTTCGGCCAGGCGAGGATGTCCGGATCGCGTGGGAACCCGGGCTCGAGCATCGGTTCGATTCAAGTTCGGAAACTCGCTTGGAGACCATCGTCACAGAGGGCCAGCGGGCGATATCCGGTCGATAGCAGCGGCTGTTTCAAACGCAGTAACGAAGGAGATTGTCCCATGTTTGCGCGACGAACGATGTTGATGGCAGCGGCGTTTGCCGTACTCTCGATGGCTGCACGCCCGGCTGCCGCGGTGGATCTGACCATGTACTATCCGGTCGCGGTCGGCGGTCCCGTCACCAAGATCATCGACGACATGGTCTCGCGCTTCGAGAAGGACAATCCCGACATCAAGATGACGGCGGTCTATGCCGGCAACTACACGGATACGATGACCAAGGCGATGACCGCCATGAAGGGCGGGCAGCCGCCGCAACTGTCGGTGTTGCTGTCGACCGACGTGTTCACGCTGATGGACGAGAACGCGATCGTGCCGTTTGACGATCTCGTCGGCGACAAGGCCTGGTTCAAGGAGTTCTATCCGGCGTTCATGGCGAACGGGCAGATCGACGGCAAGACCTGGAGCGTGCCGTTCCAGCGTTCGACCATCGTGCTGTACTGGAACAAGGACGCCTTCAAGGAGGCGGGCCTTGATCCCGAGAAGGCGCCGGCGTCCTGGGACGAAATGGTCGAGATGTCGAAGAAGCTGGTCAAGAAGGATGGCGGCAACACGACGCGCTGGGGCATCGAAATTCCCTCGACCGGATATGCCTACTGGATGCTGCAGGCGCTGGCGATCGAGAACGGGCAGAAGATGATGAACGAGCCCGGCAACGAGGTCTATCTGACCGCTCCGAAGACGGTCGCTGCCCTCGAGTACTGGGTCGACCTGTCGCGCAAGCACAACGTCGCCCCGGCCGGCAGCATCGATTGGGCGACGCTGCGCAACGATTTCCTCGAAGGCAAGACGGCGATGATGTGGCACACCACCGGCAATCTGACGGCGGTCAAGGACGCCGCGAAATTCCAGTTCGGTGTGGCCATGCTGCCGGCCAGGGAGCGGCGCGGATCACCGACCGGCGGCGGCAATTTCTACATCTTCAAGAGTGCGTCTCCCGAACAGCAGAAGGCGGCCGTCAAGTTCATTCAATGGATCACGGCTCCGGATCGCGCGGCCGAATGGAGCATGAAGACGGGCTACGTGGCAGTGTCGCCGGCCGCCTACAAGACGCCGACGATGGAGGCCTACGCAAAGGCCTTCCCGCAGGCCACAGTTGCGCGCGATCAGCTGGAGCACGCGGTGCCGGAGCTCTCCGTTCATGAGAACGGCCGCATCTACAAGTTCATCGGGGATGCCGTGCAGGCCGCGATCACGGGCGCGCAGAAGCCGCAGGAAGCGCTGGCCGCCGCGCAACAGCAGTCCGACCGCGTCTTGCGCGCCTACAAATAGGGACGTGGGGGGGGGGGGGGGCCCCCCCCCCCCCCCCCCCGCCCCCCGCGCCCGCGC
>NZ_JBVVPP010000004.1:20181-305159 GCF_055811315.1 Bradyrhizobium sp. MI1.4
AACCCCGACGTACGCGCGGCCCGCCCTAAAAACCCTGCCCGCCGGCTGCTTCCCCCCATAAAAATTGGGGGGGGGGGGGGCGCCCCGCCCCCCCCCCCCCCCCGGCTCACAGATGTCCGACTCCATGGTCTCATCGCCAATAGCCCCGCGCCGTGCCCGATCGCAAGCGTGGTGGAACACCGTGAATGCCTGGCTGCTGCTGCTGCCGGCGGCCGTCCTGCTACTCGCATTCACGCACTTTCCGATTCTGGCGACGATCCGGCATTCGCTGTTCGTCACGCGCCGCAATGGCACGGAGGCCTTCGTCGGGCTTGACAGCTATCGGTCCATGGCGGCCGATCCGATCTTCTGGAAGGCGCTGGTCAATAATTTCTGGTTCGCGCTCGGCACGATCCCGACCTCGATTGCCCTGGCCCTGGTGATGGCGATCTGGGTCAATCGCAACATACGCGGCCGCGGCTTTCTGCGACTGGCCTATTTCACGCCGACCGTGCTGCCGATGATCGCCGTCGCCAATATCTGGCTATTCTTCTACACGCCGGATTACGGGTTGCTGGATCAGTTGCGCGGCCTTTTCGGTTTCGGCGGCTGGAATTGGCTGGGCGATCCCTCGACGGTGATGGGCTGTCTGGTCGTGATGGTGATCTGGAAGGAGGCCGGCTTCTTCATGATTTTCTACCTGGCGGCGCTGCAGCAGCTCTCGCCGGACCTCGAAGAGGCCGCGTCCATCGAAGGCGCGAGCCGGTGGTATACGTTCCGCCGGATCACGTTCCCATTGCTGATGCCGACCACGTTGTTCGTGACGATCAACGCAGTCATCAACTCCTTCAAGTTGGTGGACCATCTGGTCATCATGACCAAGGGCGGTCCGAACAACGCCAGCACGCTGCTGCTCTACTACATTTATGAAGTTGCCTTCACCTTCCAAGAATCCTCTTACGCGGCAACGCTGACGGTTGTGCTTCTGATGCTGCTGAGCTCGGTTGCGCTGATCAAGTTCGGTTATCTCGATCGCAGGATCCACTATCAATGAGAGGCCGGACACGCCCCATTGAGGCCGTCGCAGCATGGCTCCTGGCTTTGATCTGGCTTGCCCCATTGGCCTATGCCTTTTGGAGCGCGCTGCATCCGGCCGCTTACGCCACGTCGTTCAGCCTGTCCGCGCCCTGGACGCTGGAGAATTTTGCCCGGGCCTGGAACCAGGCGCCGTTCGCTCGGTACTATCTCAACACGGTGGTGCTGGTGACGCTGATCCTGGTTGGTCAGCTCATCCTGTCGACGCTGGCCGCCTATGCCTTTGCGCGCTTCAGGTTCAGGGGCAGCGGCATCGCTTTCGCCCTCGTTCTGCTCCAACTGATGATCATGCCCGACGTCCTGATCGTCGAGAACTACCGCGCGATCGCAAGGTTGGGATTGCTCGATACGATCCCTGCGATCGCGCTGCCCTATCTCGCGAGCGCCTTCGGCATCTTCCTGCTGCGGCAGACCTTCAAGGGTGTGCCCCAGGAGTTGGTCGAAGCCGCGCGGGTCGAGGGAGCGGGTCCGCTCGGAATCCTGTGGCGGGTCTATGTCCCGCTGGCTCGCCCGACCTATGTCGCCTTTGGCCTCGTCTCCGTCAGCTATCACTGGAACAACTTCCTGTGGCCGTTGATCGTCACGAATTCGGTGGAAGCGCGGCCGCTCACCGTGGGGCTTGCCGTGTTCGGCGCGCCTGAGACCGGCGTGGATTGGTCAGTGATCACGGCGGCAACCGTGATGACGATGGCGCCGCTGCTGATCGCGTTTCTGCTGTTCCAGCGTCAGTTCGTCCAGTCATTCATGCGTGCAGGCATCCGTTAATGAGACTTCTCACCTGGAACATACAGTGCGGAAAGGGCTGCGACGGCGTGACCGATCTGGCAAGGATCGTTGCCGTCGCCCGACAGACGCTCGATGCCGACGTGTTCTGCTTCCAGGAGGTGAGCGCGAATTTCTCGAGATTTGGTGATGGAGCGGATCAGAGCGCACAGCTGGCAGCCCTGTTGCCCGGCTACTCCGTAATATTCCGACCTGCTATCGAAACTGTCGACCGTGATGGCAACCTCCATCACTTCGGCAATATGACGCTGTCCCGGTGCCCGTGCTGCAGATTGCCAATCACCTGCTGCCATGGCCGAGTGTAGGCACGGTGCGCAGCATGCGCCGTCACGCCCTGGAGGTGACGGTTCAGGCCTCGTTTGGCGCGGTCCGCGTCGTCAACACGCATCTCGAGTTCCATTCGGCCGGCCAGCGCGAGGCGCAGATCGCTCGCCTGCTGGATTTGCAGGAGGACGCGTCAATGAGTCCGAGGCAGGCCGGCTTCCGGCACGATGAGCCGTATGGAAGTCAGACCGTCGCGGCGTCGAGCCTGCTGTGTGGTGATTTCAATTTTGATGTTGCCGACCCTCAGCACGCATTGATTGCCCGATCTGGCCGGCCTCGTCTGGCGTATCGGGATGCATGGACCGCCGATCGTCCCGGCCGCGCGCGTGCGCCGACTTGCGGAATCTACGACCGCGCGCAGTGGGCCGACGGGCCCGACTGCCGCGACTTCATTTTCGTGACGGAAGATTTGACCGGCTACGTTCGCAGCATCGAGGTCAACGAAGCGACGGATGCATCCGATCACCAACCCATTGCAATCGAACTTTCGGAATAGAGGAATAGAGGAGCTACTAAAAAGCTGTCGTTGCAAGGGGGGCTTCCTCGGTCTACGTCGCGATACGTCTGAACTCGGTCAAACAAAAAAGAATGGCACGCCACGATGAACGCGACGGCGGCTGACCTCAAAGCCGCGCCTGAATTTATGCACTCTGGCAGGTGGGCCAACACGTGATTGATTCAGAAGGCGTCCAATGCCCTTTTACGTTTGGCCGAGATTAGAAAGCGCGAAGGCGGCAAGCAAGCCGACAATAACAAGCACGCCGGCCAGCTTCTGTTCGCCTTCGACAGCTTCCGGCACCTGCCGAGGCGTGCGCGCAGGCATCGAGGAGGACGCGGGCGTCCGGAGACTGGTACGCGAGGCTAGGCGGGCGCCTTCAGAGAATTGAGACGCTTGCGGAGAAATGCCAGCACCACGATCTCGTCGGGAGTGAGCTTGGCGTACTGGCGCTTGAACTTCTGCGCGATCTTGGCATCAATCATCTTCACGAGGTCACCAGACATGTAGGCGTTCAGGACTTCCGGGTGCACGTAGCACTTGCGGCAGATCGCCGGTGTGTTGCCGAGCTGCTTCGAGACGCTTTCGATCGCGGCGACGACGTTGCGCTTGGCCTCGGCCTGGCTGTCGTACTTCTTGAATTCGGCAAGCGCCAACGCCGCCAGAACCGTCCCCGCCCAAGTTCGAAAATCCTTGGCGCTGAAGTCCTCGCCCGTGATGTCCTTGATGTAGGCGTTGACGTCGCCGGAATCGACGGTGCGGGGCTGTCCGTCCTCGTCCAGGTACTTGAAGAGCTCATGTCCCGGGATCTCCGCGCAGCGCTTCACGATCGCGACTATCCGCTTGTCCTCGACGCGAAGCTTCCACTGTTTGCCCGATTTGCCCGTAAAGTCGAACCGAAGGACGCCGCGCCCGACCGCGACGTGCTTGCGGCGCATAGTGGTGAGCCCGTAGGACTTGTTTTTCTCGGCATACTCGGCGTTGCCGACCCGGATCAACGTCTTCTCCAGAAGACTGACGATCGTGGCCAGCACCTTCTCGCGGGGCAGTCCGTCCCGCTTCATGTCGGCGGCGACCCGCTCCCGCAGCGCTGGCAGCGCGGTCGCGAACTGGATGATGTGCTCGTACTTGTTCTGGTCGCGCAACTCGCGCCATTTTGCGTGGTAGCGGTACTGCTTGCGGCCCCGCGCATCGAGCCCGGTTGCCTGGATGTGGCCGTTCGAAGACGGGCAGATCCACACGGATTCGTAGGCCGGCGGGATGCCGATTGCTTTGATGCGTCGGATGACGGCGGCATCGGTGATGCGCTTGCCGTCCTTGTCGTAGTAGCTGAAAGTGGTTCCAGTCCGCTTGCGCGTGTACCCCGGCGCGGAGTCGCTGACATACCGGAGGCCTTCTTCCGCGATGGTGGCCGTGACCCCGGCGGTGCGGTCCAGAACCTCTTCTTCGTTGCTGGTTTGTCGGAGCATGGGCCGGTCCCCTCGGAAGCACCCTGGGATCGAGGCTCCACTCATTCTAAAGGGATGAAGACACCGGTTGGTTCCGCTCGGAGGTCGGTGGACGCGAGGTGTGGATCAGTGGCCTCCAGAACAGCGGGACCTCAGATGGAGAGCCGGTCCGGTTCTTTCGACAAGGCGCTGCGCAGTCGATGACGGCATGGTCTAGCTTCAGACAATCGCCACAAATTTCACCGACACGCTTCCCGCAGTCAATCTTCAGGAAGGCCGCCATGTCCCAGTATTCACTCGATGAATTGCGGCGGCGCTATGTCGTCGAGAAAAGACCCCTCGAGGCCAGCGTCGAGCAGGTCTTACGGGCCGACGCCCGCGCGGGAGCCCGTGCCATCCTGGCTTCCATCGATAAACGGCGCTCCGAAAACAGGTCCGAAGGGCAGCGCCTGCGAAAGATGCTCCGCTTCGAGACCTCTCTCTGGGCAAGCGGCCATCATATTGTGGCAGGCGTGGACGAGGCGGGAATGAGCCCTCTCGCCGGGCCAGTCTCCGCCGGCGCCGTGATCCTGAAACCCGGCACGCGGATAATCGGAATTGACGACTCGAAAAAACTCGATGCCGCTGCTCGCGAAGAACTCGCGAAGGAGATCAAGGAAAAGGCAGAGAGTTGGTGTGTGGGATTCGTCGAGGTCGAGGAGATCGACGCGATCAACATCTATTGGGCAGGCATCCAAGCGATGCAGCGTGCGGTCCGGGGGCTAGGGTTGGCGCCGCAGCACTTGCTGATTGACGCGAAGCGGTTGAAGGAAATCGAGATCCCTCAGCAGTCCATCATTAAAGGCGACGCCAAGTCCGCCAGCATCGCCGCCGCCTCCATCCTCGCGAAAGTCGAGCGCGACAGCATAATGCGGACGCTCGATGTGCGTCACCCCGGCTACGGATTCGCGGATCACAAGGGCTACCCGGTGCCGGCTCATTATCAGGCGCTCGCCAGGCTTGGTGCATGCGCAGCTCACCGGAGGTCGTTCGGACCTGTACGCAAGGCCCTCGGACTGCCGCCCCTGCCGCCGTGGCCTTCGGCGTCCGAGCGCGCCGCGAGCTGAACTCCTGGGGTCCACGTTTCGTCTCGGCGTACTATTTTCGCGGCCATTTCTTTTCGCGAACGACGTCCTTGGCGTTTTTGTCGGACCTCAGGCCGAGATAGACCGGCTGGCGCAGCTCGCCCTTGCTGGTCCACTCCGCGAATTTCACTTCCGCGACCAAGGAAGGACGCACCCAGGTCGTAACCCGCTCATTTTTCACCTTGCCAGGGAAGGGCGACTTGGCTGTCTTCAGCCTCACGAGCTTGCGGTGAAGCTCTTCGAGAACTTGGTGGCTGAAGCCGGTGCCGACGTGGCCAATGTACCGCCATGCATCGGCGTCGCGTACCGCCAGCACGAGGGCGCCGAAGAAGGGCCGGGTTCGCCTCGGCGCGGTGAAGCCGGCGATCACTACCTCCTGCTGCTGCGCGGTCTTCACCTTCAGCCAATCGGCGGTCCGGCGTCCAGACGCGTACGGGCTATCGGCGCGCTTGGCCATGATGCCTTCGAGATGTCTCAGCTCGGCTTCTGCAAAGAACTTTGTGCCGCCGCCTTTGCGGTGGTTGCTGAACGCGATCAGCTTGTGGCGCGGCAGGAGGGTCTTGAGCCGCTTCTTGCGCTCGAGAAGCGGCAGCGCCCATTCTCGCCTACAGTTCGGCCGACATCGTCAGCCCGCAGGTCCGTCAGGGCGACATTGATGCGTGCACCTATAATCGTCAGCAGGCCAAAGATCAGCGCGGGGCGAGAACAATAAAGGCAGGGGCGATGAAAGCGCAGCTGCAACATTCGTTTGCGGCTGCGCCTGTTCGAAACGTTCAGACGTCACGTTTTCGGACTTGGTTGGGGCATAGGTGCGGCTTGAGGAGTTTGAGAAGGTGTCGGATTGCTCTGCTGCTGAAGCGCCGCGGGGTCGCCGCCCGCATGAGGGACGCACGTACCGATGTTGCTGAGCAGGCGTTTGGCCTGGAGATCGCGGACCTTTGAGTATTCGCGTCGTCGCTCGATATTGGCCGCGGCCCATCGGTCCCAGGCCTCGAAAGCGTCCGTATAGTGCTTTCGCATCTGCTCCTCGGCGGCAAGGCAATCGGCGAATTTGTCGAAAACAAGGTCGGTGTTGACCGGGGTCATGCCTCCTACCAGGACAACGAGCATCCATTTCATCTTGCCGATCGCCTTTCACACCGGGCGAATTCTCCGCTAACGCGCAGAATTCCGTGCACTGTGGTTAGATGGCCCGACGGCTGCGACCGGCTACAAAACCGTAGACGAAAAGCACGATGATGGCGCCTACCACTGCCCCCACTAGTCCTGCGCCTTCTCCTGGCCGGTACCAGCCGAGAGATTGGCCAAGATAGGTCGCAACGAACGCGCCCACTATTCCCAGGATGGTGGTCAGGATGAAACCCGAGGGCTCGTTGTCGCCGGGCATGATGAACTTCGCGATGACGCCTGCGATGAAACCGATGATGATCGTCCAGATGATGCTCATGTCTCTCCCTCGATCGCTGTGGTGTTATCCCGCCGATGAAGCCGGAAGACGTCCATCAGGCGTGTATTTGTCCACGGCAGTCGGAAGCTCTCGGGACAAACGGTCGAGAATCTCCTGCTGCGACAAGCCGGTCTGCTGCTCCAGTTTTTGAAGGACGTCCGGACCGATAGCCTGCTGGAGTTCGGGCGGGGTGACTTCGCGGTTCGGCCCCTGATTGATCCAGGATTGAGCCACATCGCCTTGCCCGTTCTGCCTGAAGTGCTCGAGCAATTCGCCGATCCCGCCGTTCAGCAGCGAACCCACGCCTCCGGTGCCCGCTAGGCCGCCAAGGCTGCCGAGCATGCCGCTCAGGGAATCCTTGGCACCCGCCGGCTGGCCGGAGGTCGCATTGCGAAACATGTCCGCCAGCTTGTCCCGATTTTGATACCCCGCGATTGCGAGCATACCCAAGAGGGCGGTCATCGATGGCATTCCGCGGCTCATTTTCGGCTCCTGAGTTCAACGATCGGCAACCAACCTACGCTGGGCTGAGAAGTTCCAAGTTTTCCCGAGCCGTGGGTTTTGGAAAGGAGGATCTAGAGAAGCATCTGCAAGAAAACGGGAGCGGGCTCCGGGCGAAAGTCCGGAGCAAACCAGCTCGCGCGACGTGCGCCAAATGGCCGCTTTGCTCATGCGGCGCGACGAAGCCTTCGTGCAGGCGGTCGAGGAACTGAAAATGGAAAAGCCCACCAAGTTGGAGCCGCGATGCTGCGTCGCTCGCGTTCGTTCGGCCTCGCGCTCGCAACAGCTTCTTTGAAGGAACTCGCGATTCCTTGAAGCGTCGCACCGCGATGAGTTTCGCGGACGGAGGAGCAGATGGCAGCGAAGGAGAAGACCGCACGGGGACGCAAACAAGATCGCGCCCGCGTGGCTAACGGCCAGGACTACGAAGTGCGATACGATTCCTCCTGACTTGAACGCGCCAGCTGCCCGACTGGAGCTTCTTAAAGGTCGGCACCGCGTGTGCGCTCCACCCGGATTTCATGTGCGCTAGTGTGCACCGGGAGATCAAACGCGGTACAAACGTGTGCAATTTTGGCTAGTTTGGAGTGCACACGTGTGCACTTGTTCCTGCTCTAGTCCATTGTAAGGATAGGATAACTACTTGGAATATCGAGAATATCGCTTTTCCGTGGCGCCCATGATGGATTGGACCGACCGGCATTGCCGGGTGTTCCACCGTCACCTGACGAGGCGGGCGCTGCTCTATACGGAGATGCTGACCACTGGCGCCATCATTCATGGTGACCGGAAGCGGCTGCTTGGGTTCGATCTGGTCGAGCACCCGGTCGCGCTTCAACTCGGCGGGTCGGACCCACGCGAGCTGGCGCTGGCGGCGCGGATCGGCGAGGAGTTCGGTTATGACGAAATCAACCTCAACGTCGGCTGCCCCTCCGACCGCGTGAAGGACGGCCGTTTCGGCGCTTGCCTGATGGCAGAGCCTGATCTCGTGGCGAGGTGCGTCGAGGCGATGAAGGGTGCGGTGGCCGTGCCCGTGACCGTGAAGTGCCGCATCGGGATTGACGACCAGGATCCGGAAGTCGCGCTCGACAACCTTGCGCACGCAGTCGTTGACTCCGGCTGCGAGGCGCTGATCGTACATGCCCGGAAAGCATGGCTCAGCGGTTTGTCACCGAAGGAGAATCGCGACATCCCGCCGCTCGACTATGATCGCGTCTATCGCCTCAAGCGCGCGATGCCGGATGTGCCTGTCATCATCAACGGCGGCATCCCCGGTGTCGACGAGGCAAGGGCACATCTCAATCACGTTGACGGCGCGATGCTTGGACGAGCCGCCTATCAGGAGCCGTGGCGGCTGCTCTCGGTCGATACCGACATTTTCGGCCAGGCGGCGCCGCATGCCTCGATGCAGGATGCGCTCGAAGCGATGATGCCCTACATCGAACAGCAGCTCGCGCGCGGCACGAGGCTGCACTCTATGACGAGGCATTTCGTCGGCGCATTCCACGCCGTCCCCGGCGCGCGCGCCTTCCGCCGCCATCTTGCCGAGCAGGGGGTGAAGCCGAGCGCTGGCCTCGAGGTGCTACGCGAAGCGATTGCGCGTGTCGGTGCGCGCGCACCGGCGGAGGCGGCGGCCTAGCCGTAATCGCATGACGAGCCGGATTGCAAGAGTCTAGTCGACTGCCAGGCGCGAGCGGCGGCGACTGGTCTGGAGCTCCGGATACCCGGTGAGCATCAGCCTGTCGGCGCGCACGCCCCAGCTCTCCAGGCGATCGAGGAAGCTCATCCCGAGCAGGTTGGTCTTCATCTGCCCGCGCTGTACGACGAGGGCTGGCACCGATTTCTCGACGAGGTGACCGACGGAGAGGCGGTCGATCGTGAGGCGGGCCGCCTTGGTGTGACCGCCCGCGGTTTCGAGATCGACGTCGTATTCGAGCATCTCGAGCGGCAGCCCGATCGCCTTCGCGGTTTCCCAGGTCAGCACCACCGAGGTCGCGCCGGTGTCAATGACCATCGGTGCGGCCACGCCGTTGATCTTCGCGCGCAGCGCGAATTCGCCGCCCTGGCCGCGCGGAATCTGCACGGCGGGCGCGGGCGCTGCGGTCTGCGCGCGAAAGATATGCGAGACCTTGCTGCTTGCGCGCGCGATCTGGTCGGAATCGCCATAGGCGACAACGGCACCGGCCGTGCAGGCGAGCATGATGAGAACGAGCAGGAACCGGATCATTGCGCATCTCCAGATGCGCGCCGACCGGTCAGGTGTGTTTCGGCGATCCCGCGATGGGCGGAAGTCCAGCCTGATTCATGCGCGCCGGCAACAGCGCCATGACCGTGATGCGTTCCGCGCTCTCCATGGCGTGCCAGCGCGCGATCTCCGGCAATGTGCGTCCGCAGCCGAAGCACAGCCTGGTCTTGGGATCGATCATGCAGACGGCCACGCAAGGCGTTTCTTTGCTCATTCGGACATAGTGGCGGATGGTCGGGCATGTCTGCAAGCATCTCGTTACGAGCCCGTACCTGCGCTCATGATCGGCTTGCGGCGGGGCCGGCGCTTCTCGTCCGCTACCGCGGAACTCTCGGGTTGGAGCGGCGGAGAATCATCCGACATCGGCGCCAGCGCGCTCATCACGCGCTCGGGCGGGAAGGTGACGATCACTTCGGTGCCGATGCGCAGCTTCGATTTCAGCGTGAACGTACCGCCATGCAGGTCGACCAGATTCTTGGCGATCGGCAGGCCGAGACCGGCGCCCTGTTCGGCCGACTTGATCGAATTGGAACCTTGGCCGAACGATGCGAGCACGACCGGAATCTCGTCCTCGGGAATCCCGGAGCCGGTGTCCTTCACCGAGAGATATTGTCCGCCTGAGGCCGTCCAGCCGGCCTTGAGCCAGATCTCGCCGCCCTGCGGAGTGAACTTGATCGAGTTGGAGAGCAGATTGAGCACGACCTGGCGGATCGCGCGCTCGTCGGCCCACAGCCGCGGCATCGCCTGCTCGAACACCTCGTGGATGGTGATGCCACGGCTCGAGGCGCGCAGCTTCATCAAATGATGGCAGTCGGCGACGATGCCGACCAGCGAGACCGCTTCCTCGTTGAGCTCGTAGCGGCCAGCCTCGATCCGCGACAGATCGAGGATCTCGTTGATGAGGTTGAGCAGGTGGACGCCGGAATTGTGGATGTCGGCCGAGTACTCCTTGTAGACCGGCACGGCATGCGCGCCGAAAATCTCGCTCTTCATCACCTCGGAGAAGCCGAGGATCGCGTTCAGCGGCGTCCGCAGTTCATGGCTCATCTGCGCCAGAAAGCGCGACTTGGCCACATTGGCGGATTCGGCGCGGTGACGCGCTTCGTCCGAGATCGCCTTGGCTTGTTCGAGTTCGCCAATCAGCGCGTCCTTCTCGGCCCGCGCCTCGAGCGTGGCGAAGGCCGAAGAGTGCAGGCGGTGAGCCAGCAACACGAAATAGCCTTCGGCGGCGACGGCGAGCGCGGCCAGGATGTAATTATCCAGCGAGCCAGTCATCACGAAGCTCAGCGCCATCGCGACCGCGACCGGTGCGGTGGCGGCGAGGGCGGCGATCGGCAGATTGGCGGCCAGCATGCTTGATACTGCGATCACCAGCAGCATCAGGAACATCATCAGCGTTTCCGTGATCATGTCGAGCACGGGATGGATCAGGATCGCCATCCAGCAAAGGCCATAGAGCAGGTCGAGCACGACGAAACGCGTCTGCCATGCGCGCGTTGCCGCGGGCGAGGCGGGCTCGGCCAGGAAGCGGTGGCAGCTGCGGATCATTGCGGCATGAATGCAAAGCATGCCGGCGGTCCAGGCCGCGGCCGGGATCGGCTGCATCCACAGCCCAAACAGCACGCCTGTCGCGACCACAAGCAGCATCACGACATAGGAGGCCGACAGCCGCGTCTGGGCGTAATGGCGCAGCATTTCGGCATCGAAAGCCGGCCGGGTTCCACTGGTCGACGTTAACTTATCGCGCGCCTCGCGCACCCGCTGTGCCGCAGCCCGGCGATGGCTCGCCGACGGCACGCTCACCGGCTCGGCCGGAAGCTGCACAACCTCGGGCTTTTCAGCGGGTTTACTCATCGCACAACAACAATTCCTGCCCGCGCGGGACGGGCCTTCTGCATTGTCTATCTCTGGCAAGAAATCCTTAAGAGGTGACTTAAGGAGCTAAAGAATTACGTTAACCCGGCGTTAATTTTGGATCCGGCGTGAGCCGCTCAATGCAGCGCCGCGTGCTGCGCGATGTACACCACGGCGCCCGCCAGATAGCCGGCGAGCGCGGGAACGGCGATGCGGCGGGCGTACCAGAGGAACTCGATGCGCTCGAGCCCCATGGCGGCGACGCCTGCGGCCGAGCCGATGATCAGGATCGAGCCGCCGGTTCCGGCGCAATAGGCGATGAACTCCCAGATGAAGCTGTCGGGTGGATAATGCGCGAGGTCGTACATGCCCATCGTCGCGGCGACCAGCGGCACGTTGTCGATGACAGCACTGAGCATGCCGAGCACGATCACGATGATGTCCTGTCGGCCGATCGCGGTGTCCAGCCATTTGGCCACCATGGAGAGCAGGCCGGCATGTTCGAGGCAGGCGACCGCGAGCAAGATGCCGAGGAAGAATACGATCGAGCCCATGTCGATCCGCGTCAGCGCATTCGCAAGCGTGAGGGGACCGCGGACATGCTCATCCTTTTTGCGATGAACGATCTCGCCGACCAACCACACGATGCCAAGCCCGAGCAGGACCCCCATGAAGGGCGGCAGGTGCGTGACCGTCTTGAAGGCGGGCACCGCGATCAGTACGCCGAGTCCGAGATAGAACATCACGTTCCGCTCGAACGGATCGACGCCCTGCAATCCGTCCTCTTTCGGCGGTGGTGCGATGGTCTTGCCCTTGAGTGAAAAGCTGATGAATGCGAGCGGCACCAGCAGGTTGAGCAAGGAGGGCAGGAACACCGCGCTCATGATTTTCAGGGGCGAAATCTGTCCGCCGATCCACAGCATGGTCGTGGTGACGTCGCCGATCACGGTCCATGCGCCGCCGGCATTTGCGGCGATGACGATGAGGGAGGCGAACAGCAAGCGGTCGTCGCGCTTGGCGATCAGCCGCTGGATCAGCGAGACCATGACGATGGTGGTGGTCAGATTGTCGAGGATTGCACTGAGGAAGAAGGTAACGAAGCCAATCAGCCATATCAGACGGACCTGGCTGGTCGTGCTGATGCGGGAGGTGATGACCTCGAAACCGTCATGGGCGTCGATGACCTCGACGATGGTCATCGCGCCAACCAGGAAGAACACGATCTGCGCGGTGGCAGCGACGGACTCGTCAAGCTGACGGCCGACCAGCGTGTGGTCGCCGGTCGCGAGCGCGTAGATTGTCCAGAGCACGCCCGCGCCGAGTAGCGCAGACGCGCTCTTGTTCACCCCGATAGGATGCTCGAGCGCGATCGCCGCATAGGCGAGGATGAAGATTGCGGCGAGTGCGGTCAGCAAGGCAGGATCACTTCGTGAGGTGTCAGCGATTCAGGCGCGCGAGCAGGCTCGATGTATCCCAGCGCTTGCCGCCCATCTTCTCGACCTCGGCGTAGAACTGGTCGACGAGCGCGGTCACCGGCAGATTGGCGCCATTGCGACGGGCTTCGGCCAGCGAGATCGAGAGATCCTTGCGCATCCATTCGACCGCGAAGCCGAAATCGTATTTGTCCTCGTTCATGGTCCTGTAGCGGTTCTCCATCTGCCAGGACTGCGCGGCGCCCTTGGAGATGGTTTCGATCACGGCGGCGACGTCAAGGCCACTTTTCTTGGCGAAGTGAATACCCTCGGAGAGGCCCTGGACGAGGCCGGCGATGCAGATCTGGTTGACCATTTTGGTCAGCTGGCCGGAGCCGGCGGGCCCCAGCAATTTGCACATCCGCGCATAGGCGCCTGTGATGATCGGCTCGGCGCCGGCATAGGCGTCCTGCGCGCCGCCGCACATCACCGTCAGCACGCCGTTCTCGGCGCCGGCCTGGCCGCCGGACACGGGTGCGTCGATGAACTTGAAGCCGGCCTTGGTCGCGGCCGCATCGAGCTCACGCGCGACCTCGGCGGAAGCGGTGGTGTGGTCGACGAAGGTTGCACCCTTCTTCATGCCGGCAAACGCGCCGTCGGCACCGATCGTGACCGCGCGCAGATCGTTATCGTTGCCGACGCAGCACATCACGAAATCCTGGCCCTCGGCCGCGGCCTTCGGGGTCGCCGCGGTCTTGCCGCCGAACTTGTCCGCCCACTCCTTCGCCTTGGCCGCGGTGCGGTTATAGACGGTGACCTCATGGCCCCCTTTTTTCACGAGGTGTCCGGCCATGGGGAAGCCCATCACGCCGAGACCGAGGAAAGCGACTTTAGCCATCTGTAGTACCTTGTCCGTAGTTTGGGTTTTACGGTTCTTGCCGGGCGAGGGCCGTCCGGTTCCGCCATTGCGGCAGATCGGGCGCACCATAAACCCTTGAGGCCGGAGGGCAACGGGTTCGTTTGGCCCCCGCCTGTGTTAGGATGGTGGACCTAAGGACTTCAAAAAAAGGGAGCGAAGGCATGGGCGGCGTAAGCGTGGGCGTGCTCGATCATTTCAATATCCGGACCCGGAATCTGGCCGAAACCGTCCGCTTCTACGAGGACGTGCTGGGCCTGGAAAAAGGCGCCCGGCCGAATTTCGCCTTCCCCGGGTCCTGGATGTACAGCGAGGGAAAGCCGGTGGTGCACCTCGTCGATATTTCTCCGACTGCCGAGCCACAAAAGCCGGATTCCGGCGTTGTCCACCACGTCGCCTTCGCCAGCCGCGGGTTTGACGGCATGAAGCAGCGGCTGGCCTCAAAGGGGATGAAGTTCGACTCCCGCCAAGTGCCCGGCGGTGAGCTCTGGCAGATCTTCGTCCACGACCCCAACGGGGTCATGATCGAGCTCAACTACGAGGCGGCCCTGGAGCAGGGGGCCGCGCCCGCCGAGATGGCTGACGATATCGGCAGGCAGTAGCCTTTTGGGCGTTTCCGCTCTAATGGGGCATCTTGAATTCTAGGAGATGCGCTTTGAGCGTGACGCAGCAACAGGTTCTCGACAGCCTCGCCAGGATCAAGTCGCCCCGCGGGGTCGCGCTCACCAATGCCAATGTGCTGAGCGCGATCAGCGCGGCCGACGGCAAGGTGTTCTTCTCGATCAATGTCGAAGCCGCCGAAGCGCGAGCCTGGGAATCCGTCCGGGCCGAGGCCGAGGCCGCGGTGCGCGCCATTCCCGGCGTCACCACCGTCATGGTGGCGCTGACCGCCGAGCGGAAGGCCGGCGCCGCGCCGCCACCGCCGCCAACTCCCAGCCGCGGCACGCCGGGCGTGCAGCCCGTCCACGCCCACAAGCCGCCGCCGCAGGGCGGCGCCCAATCGCCGATGGCGCGGCAGTCCGAGATTCCGGGCGTCGCGGCCGTGATCGCGGTCGCCTCGGGCAAGGGCGGTGTCGGCAAATCCACCACCGCGCTCAACCTGGCACTCGGTCTGCGCGATCTCGGCCTCAAGGTCGGGCTGCTCGATGCCGACATCTACGGCCCATCGGTGCCGCGGCTGACGGGCCTGCATGAGAAGCCGGAGCTGAACGACGAGCGCAAGATGATTCCGCTCAAGCGCTTTGGCCTGGCCATCATGTCGATCGGCTTCCTGGTGGAGGAAGAGACCGCGATGATCTGGCGCGGGCCGATGGTGATGTCGGCAGTGACGCAGATGCTGCGCGACGTCGTATGGGGCCAGCTCGATGTGCTCGTCGTCGACATGCCGCCAGGCACCGGCGATGCCCAGCTCACGCTGGCGCAGAACGTCCCTTTGAAGGGCGCCGTGATCGTCTCGACCCCGCAGGACCTGTCGCTGATCGACGCAAGGCGGGGGCTTGCGATGTTCAAGAAGGTCAACGTGCCCGTGCTCGGCATCGTCGAGAACATGAGCTATTTCCAGTGCCCGCAATGCGGCACGAAATCCGACATTTTCGGCCATGGCGGCGCGCGCCACGAGGCCGAGAAGCTCGGGGTACCATTCCTGGGCGAGATCCCCCTGCACATGGCGATTCGCGCCACCTCGGATGCGGGCACGCCCGTAGTGGACAGCGAGCCGGATGGTCCCCATGCGGCGATCTACCGCGCCATTGCGGGACAGGTGCGGGACCAGCTCAAGGGCGTCATCGCCGCGGCCTAAGCGGATCCAAGCCGATCCCTTGAAACCAATACCTTGGGGACATGCGACTTTCGTAGAGCCCTGTCATGCCAATGTCGCGTTTCGAAAGCAGGGCTTCCGTGTTAAAGGCCCACGGCAGTCAAGCCCCTTCGGTTCGACGCGGCCCAAGAACGCGTCGCCGGAATGAGCGGCAGCAAAGAGGAAGTTAGGGGAAACGCCCCAACAAGGAGAGACTAAAGATGAAGCGTCGTGATTTCCTGAAAGTGTCGGCAGCCGGCGCGGCGGCGACCGCCGCGGTGGCCTCGCCGGCGATCGCGCAGTCCTCGCCCGAGATCAAGTGGCGCCTGACGTCGAGCTTCCCGAAGTCGCTCGACACCATCTATGGCGGTGCCGAGCAGATGGCGAAGTACGTCGCCGAGATGACCGACAACAAGTTTCAGATCCAGGTCTTCCAGGCGGGTGAAATCGTCCCGGGCCTGCAGGCGCTGGATGCGACCCAGAAGGGCACCGTCGAGATGTGCCACACGGTGTCGTATTATTACGTCGGCAAAGACCCGACCTTCGCGATTTTCGCGTCGGTGCCTTTCGGCCTGAATGCACGCCAGCAGAATTCCTGGCTGTACCAAGGCGGCGGCAACGAGCTCGCCAACGAGTTCTTCAAGAAGACGAACGTGGTGGGCTTCCCCTGCGGCAACACCGGCACCCAGATGGGCGGCTGGTTCCGCAAGGAGATCAAGACCGTTGCCGACCTGTCGGGCCTGAAGATGCGCATCGGCGGCATTGCCGGCCAGGTGCTTCAGAAGGTCGGCGTGGTGCCGCAGCAGCTCGCCGGCGGCGACATCTATCCGTCGCTCGAGAAGGGCACCATCGACGCGGCCGAATGGGTCGGTCCCTACGATGACGAGAAGCTCGGCTTCGCCAAGGTCGCCAAGTACTACTACTACCCGGGCTTCTGGGAAGGCGGTCCGACCGTTCACGCCTTCGCCAACATCGACAAGTGGAACGAGCTGCCGAAGAACTATCAGGCGATCCTCACCAACGCGACCGTCAACACCAACACCTGGATGGCCGCGCGCTACGACATGGTGAACCCCGGCGCGCTGAAGCGTCTGGTCGCCGGCGGAACGCAGCTTCGCCCGTTCACCAATGAGGTTCTGGAAGCCTGCCTCAAGGCGACCAACGAATTGTGGGGCGAGATCTCGGCCAAGAATCCCGACTTCAAGAAGTCGATCGACGCCATGCAGGCCTACCGCTCCGACGAATATCTGTGGTGGCAGGTCGCCGAATACACCTACGACAGCTTCATGATCCGCTCGCGCACCCGCGGCTGATCTTCGAGCAAGTCGCAAGACGACACGCCCGGTCTCGTTCGCGAGGCCGGGCTTTTTCTTTGGGGCGACCCTGCGGAGCGGCGTTGTCGCCGCGGTACGGGCGGGCGTCCAACAAAAAATCTGAAAAACAACCCCATGCACAGTAGACGAGGGGTGAGAGGACAAGGCGTTGCGAGTGCAGCCAACAGCTTGATGCGATGGAACTAATTGGCAGGCAGCCCAAGCATCGCGCGGGCGATGGCAATTTCGTATTTTTGGGCGTCAAAGCGGGCAGGCGCGAGTACTTCAGCGCGCCCGTTTGACTCGTCGGGCAAAACAGTGGCATAAAGGCATTATCGCATAATCCGAATTTCCGCCTCGGTGGTCTGGGGTTGACGATGAGCTTCGATCCCGATGAGGTTCAAAGCGCGTTGCGCAAGGCTTGGTCGTTGGCAACCGCCAGTCAATGGACGGCGAGCAATCCGGCGGCGGGGCAATGCAACGTCACCTCGCTGCTGATCCACGAGCTCTTCGGCGGCGACTTGCTGAAGACGCCGCTGCCGGCCGGCGACCATTTTTACAATCGCATTAGAGGCCGGCGGTATGACTTCACGGCGAGCCAGTTTGATCAGCCGATTGCTTACAAGGATTTGCCTGCAAGCCGTGCCGATGCAGAATTGGGAGCGACAAGCGATGAACTGGCCGAACTCAGAGAGGCTTTTCAGGAGCGTCGTACGAAGTAAAGCCAAGGGCCAATCGCAGACGGGTGACAGGAGTGGGCGCGGGAAATCAGCTCAACATCAATTCGCAAGACGGTCTTTGCTCATGCGCAGGATGACCACCACACCCTCTTCCGACCAGTCAAAAGTTATGGTCCCGCCAAGCTGGGCGGCCATACTTCGGTGCACCAACTGGCTTCCAAAGCCTTCGAGCTTTGTTGGAGCGACAACGGGGGGACCACCCCGCTCCGTCCACTTGACCACGACCTCGTCCTCATGGGCGTTGCACGATACGTCCAGGGTGCCACTTGAAAGGGACAGCGCACCGTATTTCGCAGAGTTGGTTGCCAGTTCATGCATCACCAAGGCGAGTGCTGTGCTGGAAGCCTCTCCCACGTTCATCTTGGGGACCGAGACACGAATACGAACGCTGGCTCCTTCCTCATCGTACGGCGCAAGCAGAACAGAGATGAGGTCTCCGAGAAGCGTCCCTTCTCTATTTCGTCCCGGTACCGGGCGCACAAGGTCCTGAGCACGTCCAAGAGCCATCAGGCGACTGGTCAGCTCCTGGGCCATATCCTCTTTTGATGCTGCCGAGCGTGAGCTCATTTGCGTCAGCGCCGTTGCGACGGTGAGAAGGTTTTTCAGCCGGTGGCTCATCTCGCCCGCCAGGAGTTCGTTGGCTTCCTCGGCTTGCTTGCGTTGGGTGACGTCCAGGAAAATACCGAACATCGTTCGATCCGCGATGTCGGCATCGTCGCCCTGGCCCCGCGCGGAAATCCAACGGATATCGCTGCCGGTCAGAATACGAAAATCTATCTCGTAAGAGCCAACGACTGCGCGAGTAGCGGCAAATGCCGATCTCACCCTCTCAAGATCGGCGGGGTGGATGTTCTTGGACAGTATCTCGAACGTAATTTTCTGCTCGCCCTTGGGCACCTCCCAAAGGTCGTACGCGGGTTCATCCATGGTGATTGCGTCGGTATCAACGTTCCAGGACCATAGAGCGACACCGGCGGCGCGAGTGGCAGCCCGGAGGTGCTTTTCGTGCCACAAGGGCATCGTCACCTGGCTAGGAACCATTGTGCTTCGTTTTCCCGCTTTATCTGACCAATCGGCACCTCGGCCAACGGGCGATCGACAGATACCATACCCGGTCGAAAAGGTCTCCGTTCGACCGAGAGGGCGGGTTGAAGTGTGGTCCCGCGCCCGAGTTGGCTCAGAAGCGATCCTCCGCAAACGAGCCGTGAGGTTCGCCGACGGCGATCAGCGGCGTTGTTCGTGAGCGATACGCGTTGCTTCGCGAAACGCCTGGGCCTTCCCGTCCATGGGTCAACACGGCCTCGGCAGCAGCTTCGTCGATGGCCGCCATCACATCAGCGGTTGCGGAATGATGAATCATGTGTCCCGCTCCGTCGATCCGGTGCAATTTGCTCTGCTTGACCTCGCCATGCAGCCTGACCGACTGCTTGATATCGATCAGACGATCGTTCTGGCCCGCGATAATGATCGTCGGCATCTTGAGTTCTGCATAAGTCTTCGAACCTGAGAATGCGGCGGAGATCAACATGGTCGCTTCGGCCGCTGTGGCCCGTATCTGTGATGGGCGCAACGCCATTTCTTTCGGAAAGCCGGCGAACTTGTTCGGGACCGGCCGGGGGCCAAACAGCTTGCGCAACATCGCGGGCCACATCATCCGACCGGCTAGCGGCGAAATCGTGGAGCTGATGACGTCCCCGACCACCGGTAGGGCGGACAGCACCGACGCCGCGCTGTCCGCGCGGGGAGTCGGGAAATAATAGCCCGAGGCCAATACGAGAGCCTGCACGAACGAAGGATGTCTTGTCGCCAGCGCAACCGCAACCGACGCTCCCCATGAATGGCCAAGGACAATCGCTTGAGAGACGCCCAACTGATCGAGGGCCTTCTTGAACAGGTCCGCCTGGGCATCCGGAGTCCAGACGACGTGCCTTGGCCGCGAGCTATGCCCAAAACCGGGACGATCGAACACCATGACCCTGTAGTTCTCGGCTGCGAGATCGATCAATCCACTCGAGACGAAATCCTCGACCATGCTGCCATTGCCGTGAAACAAGACCAGCGGCTTGCCTCTGCCGCGTTCCAAATAGTGCAGGCGAACCCCCTCGACGTCGATGAACCGACCCTGCGGAGGATTATCGCGTTGCGCTTTGTTCGCGAGCCGCCGGTTTATGATTGCGGTAGCCGCAACGATGGTACCTGCGGCAGCAAACGCGGCGGCGCCTGGATGTCGCGTGATGGCGCTCAAGCAATCGGATAGAAGGGAGCTGGAACGTGTTCGTCGTGCAAGGCGCATGTGCATTACCTTAGGTGGTCTGCACGACGCCCCATCAAATGAGAAATGTTGCAGCTGAGTTGAACGGTTCGCGGGGGTGTTCGTTCCTCGGCAGGGCCGACGGCGGCGGGGCCCAAGGAGGTAAATTTCCGGGCCATCCGCGACCTCATCCGCTCGTGCCCGGACTGGCTTACAGGAACCTGACGGAAGGGAGCGGCCGGCCCGCCGGGTGCTTTTTCGCTGGCCGAGATGCCCCGGATGATGGAAGACAGCGAAGATGCGGCGGAAGCCGTGCGGTGACACCGGAACATCCCGCGGGAAAATGCGATGCGCCTTCTGATCGTCGAGGACAATGCCGAGCTGTCGCGGCTCGTTGCCGGCGGGCTGTCGGCGGCCGGCTATGAGAGCGACATCGTCGGCAGCGCTGCCGAAGCGCGCGAGGCGGTCAGCAGCGTCAGCTATGCCGCGATGATCCTCGACCTCGGACTACCCGACGGCGATGGCCTGTCGGTGCTGCGTGAGCTTCGCCGGCAGATGGAGCCGTTGCCGGTGCTGGTGCTGACCGCCCGCGGCGGCTTGCAAGATCGTGTCAGCGGCCTGCGCAGCGGCGCCGACGACTATCTCGCAAAACCGTTCGCGATGGAGGAGCTGGTGGCGCGACTGGAGGCGATCCTGCGCCGTCCGGGCCAGTTGCTTGGCCGCTCGCTGCGCCTCGCCAACCTCGTCTATGACACCGAGAGCCGCCAGATCTTCGTCGACGACCAGCCGCGCATCATCTCCGCGCGCGAGACCTCGGTGCTCGAGATCCTGCTGCGCCGGCAGGGGCGGGTGGTACCGAAGAAGAACGTCGAGGACCACATCTTCGGCCTCGATGGCGAGGTCGCCTCCAACGCGGTCGAGGTCTACGTCTCGCGGCTGCGCAAGCAGCTCGCCGAGCATGGCGCCAAGGTCGTGATCCACACCATCCGTGGCGTCGGCTATCTCATGGCCGAGGAGAAATAGCGTGGCCCGGATCGGATCTCACGCCGGATTCCGCGCCGGGATCCATGGGAGGTCGCCGACGTTCAAATCGCTGATCTGGCGCATCGTGTTCCTGCACATCGTGGCGGTCGCGGTGGTCGCGATCTTCCTGCCGCTGGTGCTGTTCTGGCTGCTCAATTCAGAGATCGACCAGCTGCATCGCGATGCCATGCGCGCGCAGGCCGAGGTGTTGGCCGAGCGCATCGTCGCCCAGCCCGACGGGCTGCTGACGTTCAACCTGCCGGACAGTCTCAAGGGCCTTTATTCAGAAGCCTATGGCCGCTACCAGTACGACATTCGCGATGCCGGGGGGAATCTGCTGTTTTCGTCGCGGCGCAAGACCGGCACTGCGGCGGCCGCGCCACCGCCGCTCTCCGAAACGATTTCCGGGGCCGGAGTCACCCGCACCATCGACGGCAAGGTGATACGCATTCGCGTCGCGGAGGACCTCGCGCACCGCGACGTCATCATCGACGACATCGTATCGAACTTCTTCCGGCGGGTCGGATGGATCACCATTCCGATCCTGCTGGTCCTGCTCGGCATCGACATCATCATCTTTCGCCGCGCTGTTGCGCCGCTATGGAAGGCCTCCGAGGAGGCGAGCAATATCGGCCCGGCGCGCACGGACATCCGCCTGCCGACGGAGCAGATTCCGCGCGAGATCATGCCGCTCGTCACCGCCGTCAACCAGGCGCTCGACCGCCTCGAGGACGGCTTTCGGGTGCAGCGGCAGTTCACCGCCGACGCCGCGCATCAATTGCGCACGCCGCTCGCGATCCTGCGCACGCGGATCGAGACGCTCGGCGATGGCGCCGCACGGCATGCGCTGCATGCGGACATCGAGGGCATGAGCCGCATCGTCGCGCAGCTACTGGAGATCGCCGAGCTCGACACGCTGGTGCTCGATCCCGGCGAGACCGCGGATTTGCGCGCGGTCTGCGCCGAGGTGGTCGGTTCGATCGCGCCGCTCGCGATCGCGCAGCACAAGGACATCGCGCTGAGGGGCACCGAGGCGCCGGTGCTGATCCACGGCAATTCCGTGATGCTCCAGCGCGCGATCTTCAATCTCGCCGAAAACGCCATCAAGTTCACGGCAAAGGACACGTCGGTCGATGTCGATGTGAGCGAAGACGGTGCGGTGCGCGTGCGCGATTGCGGACCGGGAATTGCGGAAGCCGAGCGCGAATTGATCTTCCTTCGCTTCTGGCGCGCCGACCGCCAGCGCAGCGACGGCGCGGGCCTCGGGCTGTCGATCGTGCGCGCCGTCGCGGATGATCACGCGGCGACGGTTGCGGTGGACAATCTTCCCGGCGGCGGCGCGCAGTTCACGCTGCGGTTCAGGCTGGCGGAGAAGTCGGACGACGTTGATTTGAACGCGGCGCGGCGCTGACGCGCCACTTTCTCCCACATCCGCCTTTGCCAAGGCTTCGGCGGACGTGAGGAGAGAAGGAAGATCGGGCTATTTCAGCTTGCCGGTGGACAGATCCATGATCATGCGTGTGGTCAGATAAAGCCGCGGCACGATGCTGTTGAGCTGCACATATTCGGCATCGTTGGAATGCGCGCCGAACCCCGACAGGCCCATGCCTTCCACCACGGCTCCGCTGGTCTTGAGTGCGGCAAACGCCGCGTCGGTGCCGCCGCCGGTCGCCTTCTCGTCGACTTTGAGAGGCAGTCCGATCTCCTCATAGATCGTCTTGCCGTGGGCCGCGACTCGACGTGAGGCGTCGTTGGCCTCCAGCGGTGGACGGCGCACCTCGAATTTCAGCTCGACCTTGGACTCGGGCAGCAGGTGATTCTTGATCTTCTCCTGCAGTGTCTTCTCGAGCTCGTCGAAATCGGCGACCTTAAGTGCACGTGCGTCGGCCTGGGCCGTGGCCTCCGCGGGGATCACGTTGCGGTTGGTGCCGGCCTTGGAGACCGTCCAGTTCAGTTTCAGGCCCTGCTCTGGTTTGGACAGGTCCTTCATCTGCAGGAGCTGGTGGGAGAGCTCGTACAGCGCGTTGACGCCGCCCTCGGGCCGTGAGCCTGCATGTGACGACTTGCCCTGCACCGTGAGATAGGCCGAGCCGATGCCGCTGGTGGCCAGCCGCAGCGTGCCGTCGGTACCGCCGCCTTCAAAGGAGAACACCACATCCTGATCCGCAGCGAACCTGGTGATGGTGCTGCGCCAGCCCGGCGAGGAGATCTCCTCGTCGCCATTGGTGAGCACCGTGAGCGTGCCGTAGTCCCGGAAGCTCAGCTTCTGCAGCAACGCCACGGTATGAAGAATGAGCGCGACGCCCTGCTTGTCGTCGGCAATGCCGAGGCCGTAGGCCTTGTCGCCGTCGATGCGGAACGGTTGATCCTTCAGCATGCCCTTCAGGTACACGGTGTCCATGTGGGCGATCAGCATGATCTTCTTGCTGCCGGTGCCCTTGAATACGGCGTGTACGGCCGGGCCGATCTTCTCGGGTGTGTCGTCGAGGCGATAGACGTCGGTGGGTTCGAGGATCTCCACCGTGCCGCCGAGCTGCTTGAGCTGGCCGGCAACGCGCTGGGCGATCTGGTTCAGACCTTCGACATCCTTGCTGCCGGATTCGATGCTGACGAGATCGCGCAGCGTGTCGAGCAGCGGCTCCTGCTCTTTTTGCGCCAACGCATGGACGTCGGCCATGACATTCGCGCTCAGCTCAGCATGCGCCGGCATTGCCGCACATGCCAGCCAGAGCGACGCGATCAACGAACCAACGAGCAATGGAGCAGGGTAGGATCGCGACATGCGTGGCGGCCTTAGGTTGGGGGAATGGCGCGGTATGCCCGTGTTTCCGGCGCTTGTCACGTGCCCGGCGCGCCCGTCATGCCCGGCCGAGGCGGGCGTGATGGGAACGGCCAGGGCCGCGGGCCGTCTAAGCCTAAAGTCGTAGGACCGGATGGCGCGGGAGCTGGGCATTTTCGTCCCTCACATCGTGAGGGATGGAAATCGGACGACACATGTTCCATGCTGGCCGCCAAGCCTCGGCAAGAAGGCCCACCGTCACAATCCATCAGGGTAGGAAATCATGAAAAGACGAGATTTCATCAAGGTCACCGGGCTTGGTGCGGCGGGTGTCGCCACGCTCGCCGCTCCAGCGATCGCGCAGACGACGCCCGAGATCAAATGGCGCATGCCGACGAGCTGGCCGAAATCGCTCGACACGCTCTATGGCGGCGCCGAGATGATGGCCAAGATGGTCGCGGAAGCGACCGACAACAAATTCCAGATTCAGACATTTGCCGGCGGCGAGATCGTGCCGGGCCTTCAGGTGCTCGATGCCGTGCAGAACGGCACCTGCGAAATCGGCCACACCGCGTCTTATTATTATTTCGGCAAGGACCCGACCTTCACCTTCGGCTCGGCCGTGCCGTTCGGACCGAACATGCGCATCAACCAGGCCTGGTACATGCTGGGCGGCGGCAGGGAGATTCTCAACGAGTTCTACAAGAAGTACAACGTCGTCTCGCTGCTTGCTGGCAACACCGGCTGTCAGATGGGTGGCTGGTTCCGCAAGGAGGTCAAGACGCCCCAGGACTTCAGCGGGTTGAAATTCCGCATCGGCGGCTTCGCCGGAAAAGTGATGGCCAAACTCGGCGCGGTGCCGCAGCAGATCGCCGGTGGCGACATCTATCCGGCGCTGGAGAAGGGCACCATCGACGCAGCGGAATGGGTCGGGCCCTATGACGACGAGAAGCTCGGCTTCGTGAAAGTCGCGCCGCATTATTACTTCCCGGGCTGGTGGGAAGGCGGGCCGATGCTGCTCGCCTTCGTCAACCAGGACAAGTGGAATGCTCTGCCGAAGCACTATCAGAGCATCCTCGAGCAGGCGGGGCACTACGCCAACAACTGGATGATGGCGAAGTACGACCAGGCCAATCCACCGGCGTTGCGGCGCCTGCTCGCGGCCGGCGCCAAGCTGCATCCGTTCTCGCCCGAGGTCATGCAAGCCTGCTTCAAGGCGGCAAAGGAGCTGCACACCGAAGTCTCGGCTACCAACGCGGACTTCAAGAAGGTCTACGAATCGCTGACCGCGTTCTCGAACAACGGATATCAGTGGTTCCAGGTCGCCGAAGTCGGCTATGACAACTTCATGGCGCGCAACTCGCAGAGCTGATCGCAGAGCGCACGATCGGCCCAAACGAAAAAACCCGGAGCTTTCGCTCCGGGTTCTTTTTTGCAGGCGGGCCGGGCGCTATTGCTTCGGCTGGCCGAAGTCGAGCGGCGGCAGATCGATCTGGGGAATATCGATCTTGATGCTGTTGGGATCGACGGTGGACTGCACGCCCTTGTAGTGCATCACCATCGACGGGAACATGATCACGAGCAGCACCATGATCATCTGGATGACGACGAACGGCACCGCACCCCAATAGATCTGTCCCGTCGTGACCGGCTCCATGCGTTTGCCGGTGACGCGATCGGTATAACGTTCCTTCGGCGCGACCGAGCGCAAATAGAACAGCGCAAATCCGAACGGCGGATGCATGAACGACGTCTGCATGTTGACGCCCAGGATGACGCCGAACCAGATCAGGTCGATGCCGAGATGCTCGGCAGCCGGCCCGAGCAGCGGGATCACGATGAAGGCGAGTTCGAAGAAGTCGAGGAAGAACGCCAGCACGAAGACGAAGGCGTTGACGAAGATCAGGAAGCCGATCTGGCCGCCGGGCAGGGAGGTCAGCAGGTGCTCGACCCAGACGTGGCCGCTGACGCCGTAGAAGGTGAGCGAGAACACGCGTGCCCCGACCAGGATGAAGACGACGAACGCGGACAGCTTCGCCGTCGATTCGGTAGCCTGACGGATCAGGTCCCAGGTCAGCCGCCGCTTCGCGGCTCCGAGAATGAGGGCGCCGGCTGCACCCATCGCACCGCCTTCGGTGGGCGTCGCGACACCGATGAAGATCGTGCCCAGCACCAGGAAGATCAGGAATAGCGGCGGCACCATTACGAAGGTGGTCTGTTGCGCCATCTTCGAGAGAAAGCGGTAGCCCGTCAGCTTGTCGAGGACCCAGTTCGCGATGGCGACGAAGAACGCGAAGAGGATGCCGAAGAACATGCTGAGCACGACGAAGTCGGCGCCGTGTGTCTCCGAATTCCGCATCATGAACCAGCCGAAGACGCAGCTCGCCAGGAACAGCACGCCGAGCGACTTGAGGCCGCGGTCGCCGCTCTCCTCGCGGAAGCCGATCGCCTCCTTGGGAAGACCAGGCGCCGCCTTCGGGAAAATCATGGTCACGAGGAACGCGTAACCCGCATAGAGGCCGGCGAGCACCAGGCCCGGAATGAACGCGCCCTCGTACATGTCGCCGACCGACTTGCCGAGCTGGTCGGCCATCACGATCAGGACGAGCGACGGCGGAATGATCTGCGCCAGCGTGCCGGAGGCCGCGATGATGCCGGTCGCCACGCGGCGGTCGTAGCCGTAGCGCAGCATGATCGGCAGCGAGATCAGGCCCATCGAGATCACCGAGGCCGCCACGACGCCGGTGGTCGCCGCAAGCAGCGCGCCGACGAACACCACCGCGTAGGCGAGGCCGCCACGGATGGTGCCGAACAACTGGCCGATGGTGTCGAGCAGATCCTCGGCCATGCCGGAGCGCTCGAGCACCAGTCCCATGAAGGTGAAGAAGGGAATGGCGAGCAGCGTGTCGTTGTTCATCACGCCGTAGACGCGCTCCGGCAGGGCCTGGAGAAAGTCCGGGTGAAATTGTCCGAGCTGAACGCCGATGATGGCGAAGAACAGGCCTACGGCGCCGAGCGAAAATGCCGCCGGATAGCCGAGCAGCAGCACGATCACGAGCGTCGCGAACATGATGGGCGCCAGATTGGCGATAATAAACGCGGTCATGACTTCCCCCTAAACCGTCGCCAACGGCTACTTCTTTTCGATCGCTTCGACGAGGTGCTCGACCTCGGCCTCCAGTGCGGACACCTGCGACTCGTGTGGGTCCGGGATCATGCCGCGCATGATCGCGATTCGCTTGATCAGCTCGGAGATGCCTTGAACGAGCAGGAGGGCGAAGCCGATCATGATCAGCGCTTTTGCCGGCCATTGTGGCAGGCCGCCCGCATTGCCGGATTGCTCGTTGATCTGGAGCGAGCGCAGGAAGAACGGTATTCCGGTCACGATCATGACAACGGTCAGCGGGATCAGGAAGAAGATGTGCCCGATGATGTCGATGATGTTGCGAGCCCGTTTCGGCATCATGCTATTGAAGATGTCGATCCGGATGTGCTCGTTGTCGAGCAGCGTCCAGGACGCGCATAGCAGGAACACGATGCTGAAAAGCACCCATTGCAGCTCGAGCCACGAGTTGGAGGACGTGTCCAATGTCTTTCGGATGATCGCATTCAGCGCCGAGATGACGACGGCGAGCAGGATCAGCCAAGCCAGACGCTTGCCCGTCCAACGTGTGAACGCGTCAATTCCATTGCTCAGCTTCAGGAGCGCTTGCAAGATTGGTCCTCCCCGATTTGCCCCGGCCGTCTTGACTGCGCCGAGTGGGCGCGTTGGCTTGTCTCGCCGCGCAGGCATGAGGCTGCCGCACCAAACCAGCGAGCGTGCCGCCAGTCAATCGGAAGTTTGTTGATAGTTAAGGGGAATAAGCCGCGGCCGGCCAGCCGATGTTAGCCGCCGGTGACGCTCATGTGCCTGGAGACGCTGGGGCGGTCGTGGCGGCGGTCGATAATGAAATCGTGGCCCTTGGGCTTCAGCCCAATGGCGCGGTCGATCGCATCCGCAAGCAGCGAATCGTCGTCCGATGCACGCAGAGGTTTGCGCAAATCGGAGGCATCCTCGTGGCCGAGGCAGGTGTGCAACGTTCCCGTGCAAGTGACGCGCACGCGATTGCAGGATTCGCAGAAATTATGGGTCATCGGGGTGATGAAGCCGAGCTTGCCGCCGGTCTCGGCAACGCTGACATAGCGCGCCGGCCCCCCGGTGCTCTCGGCCAGATCGGTCAGCGTGAACTGCTGGGCAAGGCGCGCGCGCACCAGCGACAGCGGCAGATATTGGTCGATTCGTCCCGATCCGATCTCGCCCATCGGCATGACCTCGATCAGCGTCAGCCCCATGCCCTTGCCGTGGGCCCAGCGCATCAGGTCGGGAAGTTCATCCTCGTTGAGGTTCTTCAGCGCCACGGCGTTGATCTTGACCGCGAGGCCCGCGGCGCGTGCCGCTTCGACGCCTTCCAGCACCTTGTCGATCTCGCCCCAGCGGGTGATCTCGCGAAACTTTTGCGGGTCGAGCGTGTCGAGCGAGACGTTGATGCGGCGGACGCCGCAATCGGCGAGCTCGCTGGCATGTTTCGCAAGCTGGGTGCCGTTGGTGGTCAGCGTCAGCTCGCTCAGCGCGCCGCTCTTGAGATGCCGCGACAGCGAGCGCACCAGCGTCATCACGTTACGGCGGACCAGCGGTTCGCCGCCGGTGAGCCGCAGCTTCTTCACACCCTTGGCAATGAAGGCCGAGCAGAGCCGATCGAGTTCCTCCAGCGTCAGCAGGTCCGCCTTGGGCAGGAACGTCATGTCTTCCGACATGCAGTAGAAGCAGCGCAGGTCGCAGCGGTCGGTGACGGAGACGCGCAAATACGAGATGGTCCGTCCGAACGGATCGGTCATCGTGCTCGACAGGGGGCTCGCGGAAAGTCCGTTCATACCAAATGCCTTGTCACTTGCGGCAACGCGAGCAGTTTTGCTTCAGCGGTGTCCTGGAAGCAATCTAAGCATCGAATGCGTCAGAGACAAATGGGGGATGACGGAGGTCAGCGCTTGCCCGCGTTCGGATCGGGGAAAGGCGAGCCCGCAGCCGGTGCGGCAGCAGCCGGGGCGACCGCGGCCGCCGCCGGTTTCGGTTTCTTCGGGCGGTGCGGCTTGCGGACCGGTCTTGGCGGAACGGCCGGCTGGAGCTCCGCGAAAACCGGGTTGGGGTCGGTGGTGATCGAGGCGGGGGTCGTGAAGTCACCGGGATTCCTGATGACGTTCACCGGCACGCTTACTGGCTGGTATTTCGGCAGCGCGAAAGCGACCGTGAAGGGGGCGTCGGGGGCGGGAACCGACACGGAGCAGGGGGTCTTGCAGCCCTGTCCGAGCGAGGTCGTGGCGTCAGCGCCCGGGGGATTGGATTCGAGCCGGACCTGGTCGATCGGCGGGGCCGACTTGAACATGTCCCAGGAAGTCGAAGACATTGAGGAGCAGCCGGCAAGACTTGTCGCCCCGATGACGCTTACTCCAGCTAACGCAAACGAGATGACACGACGCATGGACCATCCACTTTTGCTGCGACGAACCGCCACACTCCACGCGAACTTAGGAGCGTCGTTTCCAGCGAGCAACCGGCGGGCCGCGCATAGTTAGTAGATGGTTAATGCGGGATTCTGCGGAATAATCAAACTATTTCAGCTACTTGAGAGTTTCCTGCGCAGTCATCAGGCTGCTGGCGGCGGCCGGCAGGTCGCGCATGTGATGGATCAGCCGGTCCGGCTTCAGCTCGGCGATCGGCACGTCCGTATAGCCGAAGCTGACCCCGATCACGGGAACTCCGGCGCGCCGGGCCACGCCGACATCGGGTCCGGCATCGCCGACCATGATGCTCGCTTTGACCTCGCCGCCGGCCCGCGCCACCGTTTCCCGGAAAATGGTCGGATCGGGCTTCTGGACGCCAAAAGTGTCAGCGCCGCAGATCGCGGCGAAGCGCCGGCTCAGGTCGAGCTGATCCAGCAGGCGCTTCGACAACCATTCCAGCTTGTTGGTGCAGACCGCGAGACGATGGCCTTGGACCGCAAATTGGTCGAGCGCGGCCTCCAGCCCCTCGAACGGCCTGGATTCGACGGCGATATTGTCGGCGTAATAGGCGATGAAATCGGCCGTCATCCGGTCCATGTCGGCAACCGTGACGCTGCGGCCCTCGGCCTCCAGCCCCCGCTCGATCAGCTTGCGGGCGCCGGCGCCGATCATGTTGCGGGCCGAGGCCATCGGCACGGGCGGCAGCCCTTCGCGGTCGAGCACGTAATTGAGCGCGGTGATCAGGTCGGGCGCCGTATCCACAAGCGTGCCGTCGAGATCGAAGACGATGGTGTGGGAGGGGGTCATGGTCCAGCGCTACCGGCCCGGCCCCGCCCGCGCAAGGGCCGAAGCCATAAGATCACCTTATAAGGTGGGTCCGGAGGCCGGTTCCCCCAGACCCTGTTCTCCGAGGGAAAACGAGGCTACACAGGCCGCCGCGAGCCTATGAGGCAGCACACTCGTAATTCAGGGACGGCGCAACGTGAACATGGACCAGTTGAAGCGGCAGGCAGCGGCGCGCGCCCTCGAGGACGTCCGAGACGGCATGCAGCTCGGGCTTGGGACCGGCTCGACTGCCAAACATTTCGTCGAGCTGCTCGGCGAGCGGGTCCGCGCCGGACTGAAAGTGATCGGCGTGCCGACCTCCGAGGCGACGCGCCTCGATGCGCTGCGATGCGGCGTGCCGCTGACCACGCTGGACGAGATCGACCATCTCGACATCACCGTCGACGGCGCCGACGAGATCGATCCCGAACTCAATCTGATCAAGGGCGGCGGCGGTGCGCTGTTGCGCGAGAAGATCGTCGCGGCCGCCTCGGATCGCATGATCGTGATTGCCGACGACACCAAATGGGTCCCGACACTCGGCCGCTTTCCGCTGCCGGTCGAGGTCATCCCGTTCGGGCTCGGCGCAACGCGACGCGCGATCGAGAAGGCGTTTGCGGAATGCGGCGTTTCCGGGCAGATGGCGGTCCGCAACGGCAAGGACGGCCACGTTTTCGTCACCGATGGCGGCCACTGGATCCTCGATGCCCAGCTCGAAAAGATTGAGGATCCCGCCCGCCTCGCCACGGCGTTGAGCGCGATCCCCGGCGTCGTCGAGCATGGTTTGTTCATCGGCTTGGCCAGCTCGGCTGTCTTGGCGGGTGGCGAGGGAATTCGCGTGATTGAACGGCGAAAGCCGAAAGGAGACTAGGAATGAAGAGCGTTTTGAAATTGTTGCCGGTCGCGACCCTCGCTGTGGGACTGGCCCTCTCGGTCGCCCCGGCCGGGGCCCAGCAGGCGGCTCCGCCGAAATCGTCGCCGACGGCCATCGCGGCCGCCAAGGAGATCCTCGCGATCAAGAACGCCAGTGCGATGTATGCCAACGCCGTGCCCGGCCTGGTCGATAAGACCAGGATCGCGCTGATCCAGCAGAACCTCAACTATCAGAAGGATCTCACCGAGGTCGCCGGGGTCGTCAACCAGCAGCTGGCAGGCCGCGAAAAGGAGATCGGAGAAGGCATGGCGCAGGTCTATGCCAGCGAGTTCACCGAGCAGGAGCTGAAGGATCTCGTCACCTTCTACAAGTCGCCGCTGGGCAAGAAGCTGATCGAAGCCGAGCCGCGCGCGATCGGGCTGAGCATGGCCTTCATGAACTCCTGGGCTCAGAACTTCTCCGAGACCGTGATGGGTGCCTTCCGCGCCGAGATGCGCAAGCGTGGCAAGGAGATCTGACAGTCCCTATCTGATCGGAATCCGGATCATGTTCTGAAAGAGGTCGGAGTGGACAATGGCTGAATTCGACGTCGACCTCTTTGTCATCGGTGGCGGTTCGGGCGGCGTGCGCGCCGCCCGCATCGCGGCCGGCTACGGCGCCCGCGTCATGATCGCGGAAGAGTACCGCATGGGCGGGACCTGCGTGATCCGCGGCTGTGTGCCGAAGAAGCTGTTCGTCATCGGCTCGCATTTCCGCCATGAGATCGAGGACGCCGCCGGCTTTGGCTGGACCGTTCCGTCTGCGACCTTCGACTGGCCGACGCTGATCGCCAACAAGGACAAGGAGATCGCGCGTCTGGAGGCGGCTTACACCGCCAATGTCGAGAAGTCGGGCGCGCAAATCGTCAAGAGCCGCGCGGTGATCGAGGACAAGCACACCGTCCGCCTGCTCGAGAACGACCGGAAGATCACTGCAAAATACATTTTGATCGCCACCGGCGGCGCGCCCAATCACGGCGCTCCGATTCCCGGCATCGAGCACGTGATCTCCTCCAACGAGGCGTTTCACCTGGCCAAGCTGCCGAAGCGGATCGTGATCCAGGGCGGCGGCTACATCGCGCTGGAGTTCGCCGGCATCTTCGCCGGCTTCGGCTCCGACGTCACAGTCATCTATCGCGGCGACAACATTCTTCGCGGCTTCGACGAGGATGTTCGCGCCCATGTCCGCGCCGAGATGGAGAAGCAGGGCATCACCATCCTGACCGGCTGCACGGTGACGAAGGTCGATCGGCACGGCGAGGAATTCACCACGCATCTGTCGAACGGATCGAGCCTTGCCTCCGACCAGGTGATGTTCGCGATCGGCCGCCATCCCGCGGTCGCCAATCTCGGCCTGGAGAAGGCCGGCGTCGCCATCAACCCGCGGAACGGCGGCATCGCGGTCGACCATTTCTCCAAGAGCTCGGTCGACAGCATCTACGCGATCGGCGACGTCACCCATCGCTTCAACCTGACGCCGGTCGCGATCCGCGAGGGCCATGCGTTCGCCGACAGCGTGTTCGGCAAGCGCGAGGTGCAGGTCGATCACGCCAACATCCCGACCGCCGTGTTCTCGCAGCCGGAGGTCGGCACCGTCGGCCTGACCGAGACGGAAGCCCGCGCGCAATTCAGCCATATCGACATTTACAAGACCACGTTCCGGCCCATCAAGGCGACGATGTCGGGCCGCGATACCCGCGTGCTGATGAAGCTCGTCGTCGATGGTTCAACCGACCGTGTGCTCGGCTGTCACATCGTCGGCGATGCCGCAGCCGAGATCACGCAGGCAGTCGCGATTGCGGTGAAGATGAAGGCGACCAAGGCCGATTTCGACGCGACGATCGCGCTGCATCCGACCGCGTCCGAAGAGCTCGTCACCATGCGCACCCCGACCGCCCGCCACGTCCGCCAAGCGGCGGAGTAACTCCGCTCAGCCGTACAGGTATCCGACCGGCTTGCCCTCGGTGCGCAGCGGACGGATGTCCTTCTGCGTGATGATCTGACCGGCGAGGCCGTCGATCTCGTCGCGTTGCGTCGGCGTCCAGCTGCGGAGGTCGTTCATGCCCTTGAGAAGGCCGAGCCGAAGGACCTGCGTGTTCTCACCAACACCGACGAGGCTTGTGGCGTTCTTGCCCGCCGTCACCACATCGCCGGCCGCGAGCTCAAAGGTCTCGCCAGTCTTGTTCCTGAATTCGGCCGTGCCGCGGATCACGCGGTAGATCACGACCTCGCCCTTGGCGAAACATGTGGTGTCCGCCGCTGACGACGTGCTCTTGGACAAGAGCGATTGGCCGCGCGGATCGGTTGCGATGATGTGGCCGGCGACGAGGTGACCGCTCGGAGCCTCGATCCCGATATCGCGCACGTAAACCGGCATGGCCGATTTGATCGGGCTGTCGGTGAGCGGCTTGAACAGCGCATCCAGCGCCAAGGGGTCCTGGAGCCAGAAGCCTGCATCGACCGGGCGATCATGCAGAGAGTGGCTCCATGCCACCCGCGGCGTCTCGGCTTCGTTGATCTGGTCCGGACCGACGATGGTCGGGTTTGGAAACGTCGTCGGGTCAGTGATGAAGGCTTCGAGGAATTTGCCCGAATAGCCCATCGAGATTGGATCCGGCACCACCGTCTGCGGCGTCTTCAGATTCTCTTCGGTCGACAGTCCCGACCAGGTGTAGAACAGCTGTCGGTGCACGATCGCGCTTTGCAGCATCACCGCGCCGGGGCCGACATTATAGAAGCGCCCGTCATAGTCGAACGTGAACGCGCCCGACGTGACCAGCACGAGCTGAAAGCCGCCCGGCGGCAGATGAAGATGGAAGTCGGTAGGGCCGGTGTCGGGCAGATAGATCGGCAGATTGGTCGCGACCTCGTGCAGCAGGAAGGTTTCGTTGTTGGCGTGGAAACCCTCGTTGGCGCGATTGTAGAGGGCCTGCGGCCGGTACGTTGCCTCGAACTTCGCATTCCGGTCGCGATCGATCGCCACGAACTCCTGATCGTTGAGGCGAAGGGGCGCGCCGTCCGGGCGGGTGAGGCCGGTGAATTTGAGATCGCCGGTGGCATGCACGTTCATGGCATTCTCCGATCTGGCCCGCTCACCCTGTCTCGGCGCACGCATCTTGCTGAGAGCAGGGGATCAGGCCTGATGCTGCCTTGCGAATTTTAGGCCAGTCGAGGCGGTGCGCGGCACGCAAGGCTTTGCGACTCGCCGCCACGCGATGAAAAATCGAGGTTGCACTTGAGGTTAGATGACACGCTTGACCAGCCTGCATGGCCATGTTCGCCCAGTCTGCAATCCTGGTGACGAGACGTGTCTTGTCTAATTTGGCGGCATTCTGGCGCGGATGCGCAGCTGCGCCGATCAGGAGAAGTCGGCGGCCGGGTGTCTGAAGCCGTTCATTCGAAAGCTCGACGGACGGTCCGCTCGGGCTTGCCGTACGGGCTGTCAGCCCACTTCGCCATGTCCACTGCACGCGCCTCGATGAGCTCGCACCAGAGGCAGCTGAGCTCCGCGCGCCCTTTGGCCGAGAGCATCGGAATGAGGCCATGGCCACAGCCAGCGCAACATTTGACGTGATTCATCGTTCTCTCCGCGACCTTACGCATTCAGGACCGACATTGTTGCTCGCGAAGCTTGCGCGGGCGCTATGAAGGCGCGGGAACGCCTGCGGCGGGGGTGCTCGTGCCCGAGATCGTCGCGTCTGCGATCCAGCGCGACACGGCGGCGATGTCTTCCGCATTGTCGCGGAAGGCGCGAAGCTGGAATTCGGCCGAGCTGCCGCGTTCGACGATGGTGCGACAGTGTTCGACCTCGGCCATGCAGTTCAGCGCGGCGGCGTCTTCGGCGATGTGCTCGATCACACGGGAGAGCAGCTCGGAGATCTCGACCGGCCCGTCCTTGGAGGCAAAGATGCAATCGGTGCCGTAGCGCTGGGCGCGCCATTTGTTTTCCACCGCAATTGCGCGTTCGACCGCGGTGACCTCTTTCGAGAGATGAGGTCGCAGGTAGAGATAGCGGGTCAGGCAGCGATAGAGCGAGGCAATGGCAACGGCGTCGTCGACGAAGGTGCAGGTATCGGGCGCACGCAGCTCGAGGGTCGGGTGCTTCATCGAGGGGCGCATGGCCCACCAGATGTGACTTTCATCGGGGATGACGCCCGAGCGCTGCAACGCGCCGACATATTCGTCGTAATCCTGCCGGCTCTCGAATAATTCGGGCAGGCCAGTGCGCGGCAGCTCGGAATAGGCGGCGAGCCGATAGCCCTTCAGTCCGGTCTTGTGTGAATTCCAGAACGGGGAGGAGGCCGACAGGGCGATGAACAAGGGCAGATGCGGCAGCATCGCTCGCATCACCGCCATGCGCTTTTCGGGATCGGGCAACTGGACGTGCACGTGCATGCCGCACATCAGGTTGCGCTGGCCGATGCTGCGCAGATCCTCAATCATCTCCTCGTAGCGTGGCTTAGGGCTCGGCTGCGACATGCGCCAGACCGCGGTCGGGTGCGTGCCGCAGGCCATGATCACGAAGCCGTATTGTGCCGCGACGTTTGCGACTTCGCGACGCAGGAAGCGAAGCTCTTCGCGCGCGTCGGCGACGTCGACATGCACGTTGGTGGCGACCTCGAGCTGCGACTGTAACATCTCCCGCATCGCCTGGCCGCCTGTCGACCAATTCGCTGATTCGAATAGCTCATTGGGGGTCTGGATCGCGACCTCCAGGCTGCGGCGATCGGCGAGGAAGTATTCCTCCTCGATACCGAACGAATATTCCGCAGCCTTGCCGCGTCCGCCGGCCGAGCGAATGACGAGGTGCTGCCTGTCCTCGGAGGAATCGAGCCGCAGCAGTTTCAAGACGTCTGACGCCAATGTCATCGTGCCACCCGGCCAACGTATTTACCCGCGGGCGATAATCCTTCTGGCAGGAGCGGGTTCCGCGTCGACCTCACTGGAAATTGCAAGATCGAACGGAACAATTTTCGCGCTCTCGGACGCACGTGCGACCAGCGCGTGATTCGCGGGCACTTCCGTCCAGTCTGTTTCCTTGTCGAACGGCTCGGAGACGACGATGACTTGGCCGCCAGCCTCGCGGAAATAGAGCGTGTTGGCGGCATCGTTGACCGCAACCCGGAAGGCATAGAGATCCCGGCCGTTGGCGATGGCGCTGGTGAAGCGTAGCCGCTCACGAAGCTCGCCTTCGTTGACGAGGCCGACGAGGGCTCGCAGCACGCGATGCGTTGCGCCGAGCGGATCGGCGTCGAGACCCGCGCCCATCATGGCGAGAAACACGGCTTCCGAATCGGTCGTGCCTGTCCGCGAGGGGTAGTAGGCATCGGGGATCAGCGCCTCGACCTTGCGCCGTAGGCGATTCCAGCTGCCGACGAAACCATTGTGCATGAACATCCACTGGCCGCAGGCAAAGGGATGGCAGTTCTGCCGCGTCACTGCCGTGCCGGTGGCGGCGCGCACATGGGCGAAGAACAGGTGCGAGCGCAAATGGCGGCAGAGGTAGCGGAGATTTTCGTCCGACCAAGCGGGGCGTGTTTCACGATAAAGACCAGGCTCCGGATGCTCACCGTACCAGCCGAGACCAAAGCCGTCGCCATTCGAGCCCGCCGTCGACTGGAGCGAGCGGATGCTTTGCGCGATGAGCGAATGCTCGGGCTCGGTGACATAGGGCTCGAAGGACGTGGTCTCGCCCCGGTATGCGATCCAGCGGCACATAGGAATTCCGTCAGGAGATGCTTGCTGAGATGTATCAACGAACCTGACAGGACGATGGTTCCCGACAGCGAGTGTCGGGAACCAAGTGGCTACTAAACCGGAACGGGAATCAATGGCGCAACCTCGCGATCACCAGCGTTCTCGCTCGCTGCGAGACCTTGCGCGACGCCGACACGGTCAGCCTCGGGACGGTTCTGGCTCATCTTGCGCTTGCCTTCGAACCGCACGACGGGAATGCGCACGCCGACGATTCCGCGCAGCTGAGTTGCGATGAAATCTTCGGGGGCATCGGTAACGGCCCACGGCTTTGCACGCGATCCTTCATGCCTATTCGTGAGCCGCGTCACGGCGTCGAGCAGGCGCTCGGGCTCCTGGAAGAATTCGACCGGGCCGTAGGCATGCACCGCGACGTAGTTCCAGGTCGGCACGACCTTTTCGGTTTCCTGCTTGGTCGCGTACCAGGACGGCGTCACATAGGCGTCGGGACCGCTGAAGATCGCCAGCGCATCTCCGATCGGCGGCAGTTTCCATTGCGGGTTGGCTTTCGCCACATGTCCGTACAGCACGCCATGTTCGCCTTCGCTCTCGTCGAGAAGCAGCGGCAGCGGCGTGGCGACGGGGCCTTCGCTGGTGGCCGTGACCAGGCTGGCGAGGCGGGCGCCGCGAATGGTCGCTCGGATGCTCTCGATGTCGTCCTTGAAGGCGGGAGGGATGTACATGTCTATCTCCGGTGTTGCTCTGGAGATAGCCGGAATCTGGCCTGTAAGAAACTGCCAGTTATCGTCTATTTGATCAGTCCAGTTTGGCGACGGCTTGTGCGAGAAGCCTGCAGCCGCGCTCGATCTGTGCCACCTCCAATGCCGAATAGCCCATGACGAGGCCGACCGTCTTCCGCGGTCGGCGAGGTCCGACGAACAGCGCAGAGACGGAATAGATGCCGACGCCCTTTGCATGGGCCGCCTTGATCAACGCGTCCTCTCGCTTCTGCGGCAGGTCGTCGAACCACGCCACGATGTGCAGGCCGGCGGCCGTGCCCTCGATCCGGACGCGGTCCCCGAACCTGCGGCGAAGCGCGTCGAGCAGCGCCCGCTGGCGTTCGGCGTTGCGCCGGCGCACGCGCCTGATGTGGCCGTCATAGGCGCCGCTTTCCAGCATCGACGCGAGAGCGTCCTGTTCGATCAGCGGCGTGTGCCGGTCCATGATCTGCTTGGCGGCGGCGATCAGGGATCGCAGGGCGGAGGGCACCACCAGAAAGCCGATCCGCAAGGTCGGCGAGAGCGTCTTGGAGACGGTGCCGAGATAGATCACATTGCCGCCGCCTTCCAGCGCGTGCAGCGGCGGGATCGGCTTGGTATCGTAGCGATACTCGCTGTCGTAATCGTCCTCGATCACGTAGGCGTCGTTTGCCCTGGCCCAGGCGAGCAATTGGTGCCGGCGGCCGATCGGCATGACGCCGCCGAGCGGATATTGGTGCGACGGCGTGACATAGGCGAGGCGGGCTTCGACGCCATCGAGCCGCGCTGTCTCCAGTCCGTCCACGTCGACGGGAATCGGGATCGCCTCGGCGCCCGTTGCTGCGAAAGTATGCCGCGCCATCTGGTAGCCGGGATCCTCCATCACGAAGCGGTCGCCGGCATCGAGCAGCAGGCGCGCGCAGATGTCGAGGCCCTGCTGCGAGCCGTTGACGACGACGATCTGATCGACCTCGCAGCGGACGCTACGCGACCGCCACAGATAGCCTTGAAGCGCGGTCCGCAGCCGCAGCGCTCCGCAGGGATCGTCATAGGCCAGCCGTTCGGGCTTGCGCGCCATCGCAGCGGTCACGGCCTTTTTCCATGCCAGTACCGGGAAATCCGACGGCGCGAGCTCGCCATAGCGGAAGTTCGCGACGAGCCCGCGCGGCGGCTCAGACCAGCGCGGCGGGTCTTGAAGCAACCGGTTCCCGAAGGCCGACAGCCGCACCTTCCGCGCCGACGGCCGCGACACTACGCGCGTGCGTCCTCGCTCGACGACGGCGCGAGCCACACGCGGTCGCGCGCCATGGCGTGTCTCGATGAAGCCTTCGGCGGCGAGCTGTTCGTAGGCGATCGTGACGGTCGAGCGCGCCACGCCCATCTCACCGGCCAGCGCGCGGGAGGACGGCAGCACCCCGTCGATCCCATACACCCTCGCCAGGATCTGATCTCTCAAAGCCTCGTAGATCTGGCGCGCGCCCATGCGGTCGGGATTGGTCTTCATCTGGATCATCCACATTCCGAACCGGCATTCGCCCGGGCGGACGATGTCGGAATGTGGTTCTAATCCCGTTCGCCGAGAGTTTCGACGTAAGCCTTGCCGTAGGGATGAAAATGCTCCCTGCGGCCCTGGTCCCACAGTGCCCTGAGGCCGGGCGCCGCGATGTCCCAATCCGGCCGGCACTTCATGCCGACTGCCCTGAGGTCCTGGCGGAGCTCTTCGACGGTTGGACGGCCGAAGAACCAGTAGCCGTTGTAGATCTTGTGAATGACGAGGCCGGGCTCGAGCACGATCACGTGCGGAATCATCGGATTATGGACGGGGTCGGTGTATTCGGCGATGTCGAGATCCTTCTGAACGAGGCGCCGCGAATCCGAGAGAAAGGGCCAGTGCGCTCCGACGCCGCTGCGATATTCGCTGGTCTGGGTGATGTTGTCGGTCGTGATCGTGACCATCCGGCAATAGCCCACCTCCATCTCGCGATGGAGTTGCAGCAAGCCTTCGGCCTGGCGACGATCCTTGGGACAAAATCCGCCGCGGCCGAGCACGAGCACCATTGGATCGCCCGCCTGCAGTTCGGAGAGCTTCCGGTGCTTGCCGGTGTGGTCGCTGAGTTCGTAATCCGGGAAGGTTACTCCCGGCATCATGTCAGGTCGCATTGCGCTCTCCCACTTTTACAGATCAACCACGACGTCGTTTCGGGGTCGTGAGCAGCAGATCAGGACATTGCCGTCCGCCGGCGGATCGAGCGGATCCGGCGCACAGTCAACCGTCCCCGCGATCAACCCGCTCTCGCAATTGTGGCAGACGCCGGTCCGGCACGACCAGCGCACGGGGACGTCGCACGCCTCGGCCAATTCCAGCAGGCTGGCATAGGATGGTCCCCAGCGGACATTGAGGCCACTCCGGGCGAACGAAACCATCGGGCCGGGGCCGGGGGCACCGATCGGCGGGTGCGCCCGCTTCTGCGGGGAGGACGCTATGCCGGGCGTCAAGGATGGTCCGGCGCCGAACAATTCGGTGTGGATGCGATCCGGTGCGACGCCCAACGTGGTGAGGCCAGCTTTCAGATCGTTCATGAAACCTGCCGGTCCGCACAGATAGAAATCGCCGTCACGCGGCACGCTCAGGGTCTGGAGCAGGCGTGCGTCGAGATGTCCGGCTGTGTCGAACGCCACATTGAGACGATCGTCCGGGTCAGGCGCGCTGTAGCAGACGTGGCTATGGTGACGAGAGAGCCCACCTAGCAATTCGCGCGCCTCGGCGGCGAACGCATGTTCGCGGCCATTGCGAGCGCCGTGCAGCCACCACACGTCCCGCGTCGTCGCTTCGGCGGCGAGCGCGTGAAGCATTGCGAGCAAAGGGGTGACGCCGATGCCGGCGCTCAACAGGATGACGGGGCGTGCATCTTGCCGGAGCGTGAAACTGCCGCGTGGCGCGCCTAGTTGCACGGCAGCGCCGGCCAGCAGCTCGTCGGCAATGTAACGGCTGGCGGCGCCGTGAACTTCGCGCTTGATGCTGACGCGATAGGACGCGGCATCGGCGCCGCTCGACAGCGAATAGCTGCGTGTCATCGCCTGCGCACCGGAGGGCTCGAGCTTGATGACGACGAATTGACCGGGCAGGGCGGCCGCCACGGGATGTCCGTCGGCGGGTTCGAGGATCAGCGACGTCACGTTGCCCCTTTCGGCGATCTTTCGCGCCACGCGAAAGGAGCGGAATCCGCGCCAGGCCGGAGCTGGGCTCGCCGCCGGCCCAACCCCGGCGTTTCCCGCGGTCTTGTTGTCCTTCTGCTGCTCGAGCAGCGCCTCGAAAGAACGGCGCCAGCCGCGGCTCAGCGCGGGAATCCGCAGCGCGCGCTCCAGGCGTTCGCGCGGATGAGGCGGCAGGTAAAGCAGCGCATTGATCTCGAACACGCTCATGCGCTCGGGTCCCACAGCGATCTGTGTGATCTCGTCACCGGCTTCGACGTCGCCTTCCTCGATCACACGGAAATAGAATCCGGGCCGCCCGTGCCTGACGAGCAGCGCGGCCATGTCCGGCTCGTCCATGCGAATGCCGAGACGGTAGCAGGTGACGCGCGGCTGCGTCACTTCGAACACCGCGGAGCCGATCCTGTAGCGGTCTCCGATGCACACGTTGGTGTCGGCGAGGCCCTCGACCGTAAAGTTCTCGCCGAACTGGCCATGAACGAGGTTCGATCGACCCAGATGCTCCTGCCAGTACCGGTAGGATTCATCCTGATAGACGAATACGGCACGATGTTCGCCGCCATGACCGGCCGTATCGCCCTGGCCGTCGCCATCGATGTTGAGCCGGCGCACCCTGCGCGGGCCTGTGACCTGTGCCTTCCAGATGCCGGTGTGGACGGTCCGACCCTGCCAAGCGACGTCGCGCGGCAGGCCGACATTGACCGAAAGCAGACGTGCCATTGCGTGTTCCCGATCTGGCTGCGCGGTTCTGCCGTCATCATTGCATCGGATGGGGTTTTTGGCTCGTTAGTCGTTGTTAGACGTTGCGAGCAAGCCTTGCCACCGGCGGCCCTGAGGCCAATTTGAAATGCGTAACGTAAACGCAGTCGGTACAACGGGAGATCACGATGGATGATCAGGGCAAGCTGGCCGCGCTCCAGCGCCATTGGGATGCTTCGGATGCGAACGATTTCGAGGCCGAGCACGACATCTATCGCGAGGACGCGGTGCTCGACTATCCGCAGTCCGGCGAGCGCATTCGCGGTCGCAGGAAGATTCAAGAGAGCCGGTTCGTGCAGCCGAACAAGAAGCGCTTCACGGTTCGGCGGATCGTCGGCAGTAACGATCTCTGGGTGAGCGAATTCGTGCTGACCTATGACGGGGTGCCGTCTTACGTAGTGAGCATCATGGAATTCCGCGACGGCCTCGTGGCGCACGAGACTCAATATTTCGGCGACAGGTTCGAGCCGTCGCCCTCGCGGGCGCATCTTGTCGAGCGGGTGGGGTAGGCTGAGTGCTCCGCACTCCGCTGTCATTCCCCCGCGCAGGCGGGGAATCCAGTACGCTGCGGCTTCTCGACAAACTACGGGCGTCTCGGAGTACTGGATCGCCCGCCTGCGCGGGCGATGACAGTAAAAGACATGATCGCAGGTGCGGAGCGCGCAGAACTGCTTAGCCAATGTGGCAACACGGAACCCGATGCGGCGGCTGGTCGCAGTCGCGTCGTCTTGATTCCGACAGCCCCATCTTTATGTGTGAAACGAACAAGAATCCGGGCCCCTCTGGCGAGGAAGTCGACGCTGTCGGCAAAACCTCGTGATGTCGGATGACCTGTCCCGCGCGAATGCGATGGATCGGCCGATCGTCGGGCCTTCTTGAGAGTCTCTCCGACCGAATCGTCCCCATCGCAGCTCCGTGCGGTCTTTCGCAAGATAAGGGAGCAACGATGTCCGACGCCAAGCATTCAAATCCGATCGAAATCGAGATCACCGAGCCGTCCAGCCTGAACGAGCAGGCTGCGGTGGCACTGGTGATCGTCGGCGCGCTGGTTGCCGTCGCCGACCGGCAAGTTTCGCCGGTCGAACGCGACGAGGTCGTCCGGTTCATCCGGGATCGCAAGCTGGCGCCGCATTTCTCGGACGACCGGCTCTACGCGATGTTCGACGAGCTTGCTGAACGACTCGAGGAGCCGGATTTCGCCAATGTGGTGATCGAGAATTTGCGTCCGGTTTCAGACCTGCCGCTGTCGCCTCATTTGATGGAACTTTCGGAGCGCGTCGCGGCCGCAGACGAGGACGTGCATCCCCACGAAGTGCAGGCGATCAAGCTGTTGCGCCTGCTGACGCTGGTGCTGCCGCGCGCAAAGCAGGTGACGCCGGGTGCAGTGCGCGCCGAACACCGCATCGCCGCCGAGGAGTAAGCATGAGCGTAGTTTCGGACGAGGATAAGACAGGGACTGCGGGCGCTAGCGGCCAGATGGCTGGCGGCGACCCGCGCCTCGACAAGCTTGTCCGTCGCCTGCCGCCGCGCATGGGCGACACCGTCACCTATCTGCTCAAGCCATCCAGCCGCTGGGTGAGAATCCCTTCGGGTGCGCTGCTGATTGTCGGCGGCGTGCTCTCCTTCCTGCCGGTGCTCGGCGTCTGGATGCTACCGCTCGGCCTCGCTTTGCTCGCGGAAGACGTGCCCGCGCTGCGCTCCGGGCGCGCCAAGGTTCTGGATTGGGTCGAGCGGAAGAAGCCGCACTGGCTCGATCCGTCCGCACCGAAAAATGACCAATCATGACTGAATTCATCACCACCGAAGCGCTGACCGCGCTGCTTCAGGTCGTCCTGATCGACCTCGTGCTCGCCGGCGACAACGCCGTCGTCATCGGCCTTGCCGCAGCCGGCCTCCCGGCCGAGCAGCGCCGGCGCGCCATCGTCGTCGGCATCATCGCCGCCACCGCCCTGCGCATCGTCTTTGCCGGCGTCGCGACCCAGCTTCTGCAAGTGATCGGGCTATTGCTCGCCGGCGGCGTGCTGCTGCTCTGGGTGTGCTGGAAGATGTGGCGGGAGCTGCGCGAGCAGTCCGCGCATGCGAACGAGCTCGCGTTCAGCCATGGCGGCAGCAGCGCTGCGCCTGCGTCCCGAAAGACCTTCAGGCAGGCGGCGGTGCAGATCGTCGCCGCCGACGTCTCGATGTCGCTCGACAACGTGCTCGCGGTCGCGGGCGCTGCGCGCGAGCATCCCTACATCCTCGCTTTCGGCCTGCTATTGTCGGTCGCGTTGATGGGCGTCGCCGCCGATTTGCTCGGCCGCGTGCTCCAGAAGCAGCGCTGGATCGGCTATGTCGGCCTCGCCATCATCGTTTACGTCGCCTTCGAGATGATCTATCGCGGATCGCTCGAGCTCGCGCCTGTGATCGCGAGTCTCTGAGGCAACGCGCCTGTCCATCATCCGGAGTGATCAATGACGTCCGAACCCAAAGCACCTTCGGCGGATTCCGTGCCGGCGCCGCAAATCGGCCCGTTTGCCCAACTCATCTTTGGCTCGCGCTGGCTGCAGGTCCCGCTTTATGTCGGCCTCATCGTCGCGCAGGCCGTCTATGTGCTGCTGTTCCTGAAGGAGCTCTGGCACCTGGTCGTGCACTCGTTCGACGCCAGCGAGCAGCAGATCATGCTGGTCGTGCTCGGGCTGATCGACGTCGTGATGATCTCGAACCTGCTGGTGATGGTGATCGTCGGCGGTTACGAGACCTTCGTCTCGCGCCTGAACCTCAGCGGTCATCCGGACGAGCCGGAATGGCTCAGCCACGTCAATGCCAGCGTGCTCAAGATCAAGCTTGCGATGGCGATCATCGGCATCTCCTCGATCTCGCTGCTCAGGACCTTCATCGAGGCGGGCAATCTCGGCACGACGCGGAGCAATTTCACCGAGAGCGGCGTGATGTGGCAGGTGCTGATCCACCTGACCTTCATCATCTCCGCGATCGGCATCGCCTGGGTCGACCGCCTCGGCGATAGCGGCCAGCGCAAGGGAGCCGGCCACGGCTGAACGTCAGACCGTCGGCGTTTGATCAGGCGATCTGCGGATGCGCCGCGTTTTCCCGCCGCTCGCGCTCGCCCAGTTCGCGCACCAGCTCCTGGAGGAAGGATTCCGTGTAAGCGGGGAGGGTGCGCTCGGCGCGAACGTAGATGCCGAGATCTGACCACACCGGGCTGCCGGCATTGTCGAGCGGCAGGAAGACGAGCCGGCTGTCGCGCGACAGCCTGCTGATGCCGAGCTGGGTCTGGAAGGCGACGCCGACGCCGCGCGCGGCGAGTTCGCGCATCAGGTCGATCGAGTTGGCCTGGATGGCCGGCTCCGGCGTCTCGGACAGCTGCGCGATCAGCGGCTGCAGCAGATGGTAGATCGACAGCTCCGGCAGCGCATGGATGACGGGAAAGGCGAGACATTGGGTTAGCGTGACCGTCTTGCCGCGCGCCAGTGGATGATCGCACGCCACGACCGCGCCGAGGCGAAACCGTTTCAAGGCGACCTGGCGCAGATCCGGCGGATGGCGCAGCGCCATGGCGATGCCGATGTCGGCCTCGCCGCGGCTCAAGGCCTCCAGCACATCCGACGATCCCTTCACCTCGGTGGTGAAGCTGACGCGCCGGGCGCGGCCACGATGGGCGGCGATCAGGTCCGGCAGCACCGACTCCGTGAGCGACTCGATGCAGGCAATGCTGACAGTGCCGTGCCACGTCCCGGACAGGGACGCGACGTCCGAGCGGAAGCGGTCGAGGTCCTGGAGCACGTTCATGACGTGCCGGGCCAACATCTCGCCGACCGTCGTCAGCGTCAGGCCGCGCGCATTGCGCTCGAACAAGGGTGACCCAACCTCCTGTTCAAGCTTGAGAATCTGGCGGCTTACGGCCGACGAGGCAACGTTCAGCATGCGCGCAGCGGCCCGGATCGAGCCGGTGCGGCGGACGGCGTGGAAGTACTGGATGGCTGGTGAGTGAAATCGCATGGGACCCCCGGCCGGACTATAGCCGTTGCCGAAACGGCATCAACGTGTACGAAATTCTGTGCTTTTCGAGCGCGCTCCTCCCACCTAGGTTCGCCGCCGGCTTGGCCGGTCCTGTCGGGCCGCCATGCCATGCGCAACGAGGCGCCAGGGGATTCCGGTGAACGAGAACATTGTTTGCGAGGTCGCGCCGGACACGCGTCTGGTCGATCGCCGTCGCGCGGCGGCCTATGTCGGCGTGACCGCCGGACGCTTCGAGCAGCTGGTGCGCGACAGCGTCGTGCCACCGCCGGTCATGGTGGACAACAAGCGGCGCTGGCCGCTCGCGTTGCTCGACGTTGCGAAGGACGCGGTTGTCGCCAGCAGCATGCCGTGCCTGCCGCAGGTGATGGTCGAGATTGCGCAGGACGCGCGTCCCTGCGAACGGGCCCCCGCACCAGCCTCGCACGAACTGCCGGATAAAAACTGGTTCGAGCAGCGCGCGCGGTTCGTTCGGCGCGTGCGCCGGTCGCTGCTGTCGGGCAACGAGATACGGCTCTTGCGCGAGTTCAAGCTGCTCAGGCAGAACCAGATCAGCATGTTCGGCTATTACGGCAGTTTCGAAGCCCTGATGGTGCGCGGCTACATCGTCGAGCTCGCGCGAAAGCCGCCGTCGAGCCGTCCGCTGGTGACGTACCGGCTGACCGCGCAGGGCGAGCGGGTCATGTCGGCGCTCAAGGGCGAGCCGGCGATCTGACCGGCGCGGAAGGCGATGGCATCCTCCGGCATCATCGCACGGCGTGCATCTCCAGAAACGCCTTCACGCCGGTGACGGTGCCCGTGTCCGACGGCACATAACCGGGCAGGGTGGCGACGGCTGCGCGAAAATCGGCGCTGCGGACGATCTCCAGGATGCGTGGCATCGGCCCGGTGTCCAGGAACGCGCGCTTGCAGACGAAGAAATAATCCTCGGTCAGGAGCCGGATGAAATCGAGGCCGAAATGCCGGGCGGCGGCTTCGACGCCGAAGCTCGCATCAGCCATGCCGCTCGCGACATAGGCTGCGACCGCGGCGTGGGTGAATTCGATCTGCTGCGCGCCGTTGATCCTGCTCTCGTCGATGCCGTTTGCCGCAAGCAGTTGGTCGAACAGAAGCCGCGTGCCGGAATCGTGGTCGCGGTTGACGAAGCGGACTTTGGGTCCGGTGAGATCACCAAGCGAAGCAATGCGCAGCGGATTGCCGCGCGCGACCATCAATCCCATTTCGCGTGTGACGAAGCTGATGATGCGATCCTCGCGCGGATCGAGCCATTCGCGCGCAGCCTTGATGCCCTGGGCGCGCAGCGCGCCGTGCGGCAGATGCAGGCCGGAGAGATCGCAGGCGCCCTGCGCCAGCGAGACCAGCGAATGCTGGTTGCTGACATAGCGCAGATCGACGCCGATGCCGGGCTCGCGGTCGAGGAATTCGCGCAGTTTTGCGACCGCAAAACCGTGGCTGGCATGCACGCGGATCACCGACGGGCGCTGCTCGAGGAACGGCTTGATCTCGCTCGCCAGCTCCTGTGCCAGATTCTCAAGCTGAGGTCCGAGCCGGGCCTGCATGCGCTCGCCCGCCCACACCAGCCGCTCGCCGAACGGCGTGAGTTTCGAGCCCTTGCCGCGCTGGGTTTCCACCAGCGGCGTGCCGAAGAACTCCGACCATTGCTCGATCAGATTCCAGACATGGCGATAGGAGAGGTGCGCATCCTTGGCCGCGCTGGTGATCTTCCCGGTTCTCCTGATCTCGTTGAGGACGCCAAGCATGATGACGGCGGTGCGCGGATTGCCCTCCCGGCGAAACCGCCAGACGGCCTCGATCTCGATCTGAAGCATTGGTCCTCCCTATGAACTACATTTCATATGACCGCCGTCCATTTGCAATCCATATCATATTTACTCCCGTCCACAGGCGCCTAGTCTGGTATACCAGAACTGGAGGAATATGATGTCTGTTGCATATGACTTTGCACACTCGCCGGCCACCGAGTTCATGTCCCGGCCGCAGCATCTGCTGATCGACGGTCGCCGCGTCCCGGCGAGCTCCGGTCGCACATTCAACTCGCTCAATCCGGCCACCGGGCAGGTCATCGCCATCGTCGCCGAAGGCAACGAGGCCGATGTCGATCATGCAGTAGCGGCCGCGCGCCGGGCCTTCGAAGGCCCCTGGCGCACGATGCGGGCGTCCGAGCGCGGCCAGATCCTGCTACGCTGGGCAGACCTGCTCAAGGCTCACGCCGAGGAGATCATCGAACTCGAGTCGATCGATGCGGGCAAGCCGATCGCCGCGACATCGCGGCAGGATTTTCCGGCCGCCGTCGACACGCTGATCTACTACGCCGGTTGGGCCGACAAGATCAGCGGCGACGTCGTGCCCGTGCGCGATGATGCCCTGACCTACACCGTGCGCGAGCCGGTCGGCGTGGTCGCGGCGATCGTGCCCTGGAATTTCCCGCTGATGATCGGGATGTGGAAGCTCGCGCCGGCGCTGGCCTGCGGGTGCACCATCGTGATGAAGCCGGCCGAGCTGACCTCGCTGTCGGCGCTACGCATCGCCGAGCTCGCGCTCGAAGCCGGCCTGCCGGCGGGCGTCTTCAACGTCGTCACTGGCCCCGGCCGCGTCGTCGGCGACGCGCTGGTCAATCACCCTGACGTCGACAAGGTCACCTTCACCGGCTCTCCCGGTGTCGGGCGGGGAATCATGAAGGGCGCCGCAAGCAACTTCAAGCGCATCTCGCTCGAGCTGGGAGGCAAGTCGGCCAACGTCATTTTCGACGATGCCGATCTCGAAGCCGCATCGAAAGCTGCGGCTTCCGGCATCTTCTTCAATGCGGGCCAGGTCTGCTCGGCCGGCTCCCGCGTGCTGGTGCAGGAGAAGGCCTATGACGAGGTCGTCGAGCGGCTGGCGGCGCGCGCAAAGTCGCTCAGGATCGGCGACCCGCTCGACCGCAAGACGGTGCTCGGTCCCGTCATCTCCGAGAAGCAGATGAAGTCGGTCCTCGATTATGTCGACATCGGCCGGAAGGAGGGCGCGACCCTCGTCACCGGTGGCGAGAAGGTCGGCGATCGCGGCTACTTCATCAGCCCCGCGGTGTTCGCGAATGTCGCGCACGAGATGCGGATCTCGCAGGAAGAGATCTTTGGCCCGGTCGTCAGTGTCATCAAGTTCAAGGACGAGGCCGACGCTTTGCGGATTGCCAACGGCACGGCTTACAGTCTCGCCGCCGGCGTCTGGAGCCGCGACATCGGCAAGCTGCAGCGCTTCGCCAAGCGAGCGCGCGCGGGCACAGTCTGGATGAACACCTATGGCTATACCGACGTGCGGCTGCCCTGGGGCGGCGAGCGCGACTCCGGCCTCGGCCGCGAGCACGGCACCGCCGCGCTAGACAATTTCACCGAGCCCAAGGCGGTCTGGATGAATCTGGCCGTTTGATACCTCCCGAGTGGCCAAGCCTGGAGCCCGCCTGACCACCCGTGCAGGCGGGCTCTTTTTCGAGATCGATAAAATTGTCTGCATTCCGCTCAGCTGCGGCAAACCGTGCGGACAAGAACCGCGCGGCCTTAAACCCCGGCTTTGGAACCGGCGTGCATCCTGCCTGCAAAAGGGTGGGGCATCAGCATGTCAGTTCTCAGGGAGGTCGTCGTCGCAATCGCGGGAGTCTACGCACTTCTGTTTGCGTGCGACGCAATGTTCGGGATCGGCGAGGCGCGCTTCGACGACGTTTATTACAGCGCCAGCTTCTATGCGCCGCGGCCGAAGGAGTTTCGTTTCGCCGGCGATACGCCGCCGGCGGTCCGCGTCAGCGAGGCGTTTGCGCAATTCGCGCCGGGCGAAGCCAAGCCGAACAAGCGCTACTCGTCGCTGACCACGATCCTCCGGTAAGCACTGTCTATTCTCCCTGGATCCATTCCGCGACGCCGCGCCACAATGTGTCGCGATGTTCGGGGCGGAAGAAGCCGAAATGGCCAATCGCCTTGGCGCCGACGTCGGACGGCTTCACGTTGATTACCTCCGGCTTGATTGCGGTGAATCCGCTCGCAAGCAGCTCGACCGCGGGCCGCGTCGCCCAGGGATCGTCGGAGAAGCAGAGTGTGCGCAACTCGCCCTTGAACCTGGCGAAATTCTCCAGCGCCGGCAGCTTTGAATCGAAGAGATAACGGGGGCTCGAGACCCACTCGGCCCATTGCAGGAAGACGCCCTTGGGCAGATCCTCGCCGATGCCGGCCCAGCCCGGCGCGTAACCGAGCGCGTGGACGAGCGGCACGCCGACAAAATTCATGAAGGCGAAGACGCGGTATTTTTCCGGCGACGTCATCAGCCGCCAGGTCGCCGCCTGCGAGGCCACGAACGCGGCGCGCGAGATGTCCGCGTTGTTCGCGATCAGCCCGAGCGCCTGGCCGCCAAAGGAGTGCCCGACATAGGCCAAGGGCAGAGTGTGGTAGCGCTCGCGCATCCAGTGCACTGCGGCGGTGACGTCGAGCGCGGCCCAGTCCGACATCGAGGCCTTGAAGCCGACCAGCGATTTCGGTTGGTTGTAGCCAACCATCGCCGGCAGCCGGGAGTCGCCGATGCCGCGATAGTCGTAGGTCAGGACTGCGCAGCCGCGATGGGCGAGATAGGAGGCAAAGCCGCGATAGATTTTTCGCGGGACGGCAGTCGCCGAATTGACCAACACGGCATGACGTTTGGTGCCGCGGGGCAGGAATAGCGTGCCAGCCAGCGCATACCCGTCGGTCGCCGGGAAGCTGATCTCGTCGATGAAAACGTCGTCCAGTGCCGCGTCCATGGACCGAAGGTATCTGCCAGTTTCCAAGCCGTTTCCCAGCAAATGCGAATTTGGCTTTCCCCGCAAGGCTTTGCAGTGCCAGACGGATTTCAACTGGCGGCCGGTGGCCAGCCTGTGTATAAGGCGACCCTCGCAACCCACAGATCAGGTTGTGCTTTTTGCTTCACGGAGAGATTGCGATGTCCGAGCGGTGGACGCCCGAGTCCTGGCGCAGCAAGCCGGTGCTACAGGTGCCCGATTATCCCGACGCCAAGGCCCTGGCCGACGTCGAGGCGCAGCTTGCGACCTTTCCCCCGCTGGTGTTCGCGGGCGAGGCGCGCAATCTGAAGAAGGCGCTGGCGCGGGTCGCGGCCGGAGAGGCCTTCCTGCTGCAGGGCGGCGACTGCGCCGAGAGCTTTGCCGAGCACGGCGCCAACAACATCCGCGACTTCTTTCGCGTGCTGCTCCAGATGGCGGTGGTACTGACCTATGCCGGCGCCGTCCCGGTGGTGAAGGTCGGGCGCGTCGCCGGCCAGTTCGCAAAACCCCGGTCCTCACCGATGGAGAAGATCGACGGTGTCGAGCTGCCGAGCTATCGCGGCGACATCGTCAACGACATCGCCTTCACCAAGCAAGCACGCGTCCCCGATCCGCAGCGCCAACTGATGGCCTATCGCCAGTCGGCCGCGACGCTGAACCTGCTGCGTGCCTTCGCCACCGGCGGTTACGCCAATCTCGGCAGCGTGCATCAGTGGATGCTCGGTTTCCTCAAGGACAGTCCGCAGTCCCGCCGCTACAAGGAATTGGCCGACCGCATCTCCGACGCGCTCAATTTCATGCGCGCCTGCGGCCTCGATCTCGAGGCCCATCCCGAGCTGCGCGCCACCGATTTCTACACCAGCCACGAGGCCCTGCTGCTCGGCTACGAGCAGGCCATGACCCGCGTCGATTCCACCACTGGCGACTGGTACGCGACCTCGGGTCACATGATCTGGATCGGCGACCGCACCCGCCAACTCGACCACGGCCATATCGAATATTTCCGCGGCATCAAGAATCCGATCGGGCTCAAATGCGGCCCGTCGCTCAAGCCCGACGAGCTGCTGAAACTGATCGACGTGCTCAATCCCGACAACGAGCCGGGCCGGTTGACGCTGATCGGCCGCTTCGGCTCCGACAAGATCGGCGAGCACCTGCCGAACATGATCCGCGCCGTGAAGCGCGAGGGCAAAGTGGTGATCTGGTCGTGCGATCCCATGCACGGCAACACCATCACCTCGACGTCGGGTTACAAGACGCGGCCCTTCGATCGCATCCTGTCCGAGGTGAAGTCGTTCTTCGCGATCCACGCCGCGGAAGGCACCCATGCCGGCGGCGTGCATCTGGAGATGACCGGCCAGGACGTCACCGAGTGTCTCGGCGGCGCCCGCGCGATCACCGACGAGGATCTCAACGACCGCTATCACACGGTCTGTGATCCCCGGCTCAATGCCGAGCAATCCATCGACATGGCTTTCCTGGTCGCAGAACTGCTGAAGCAGGAACGCGCCGGCAAGATCAGGCCGATGCCCGCCGCAGCGGGGCTCTAGAACCTTGCTGCGGATCTGGAAGGCCACGATCAATTCCCGTAACGGTCTGGCCTTTGCGTTCCACTCGGAGCAGGCCGTCCGCGAGGAAATCGTTGCGCTCCTCTTGTCGCTGCCGCTTGCATGGTTCGTCGGCGCGACCGCGATGCGCGCGGTCGAGCTGATCTGCGCGGTCGCGTTCGTGCTGGTGGTCGAGCTGCTCAATACGGCGATCGAGAAGCTTGCCGACCGGCTGACCATGGATCACGACAAGCAGATCGGACGGGTCAAGGACATGGGCTCGGCCGCGGTCGGTGTCGCGCTGCTGATGGCCGGCGCGTTCTGGATCATCGCCATCATCGAGCGATTGGGATTTCTTTAAAGCGCGTATCGCGCTTTAAACTGTTTTTTCAGCATGATCTTTTCGGAAAACCGCTTCACTCTTTTCCGGATCATGCTCTGATCGGAGCGCCATGACCGAACGTCTCAACGCATTCGCGGTCACGCTCGCCCAGCTCAATCCGACCATGGGCGACATCGAGGGCAATGCCGCGAAAGCGCGCGCGGCGCGCGTGCAGGCAGCCGCCGACGGTGCCGATCTCGTGCTGTTTCCGGAATTGTTCATCGCCGGCTACCCGCCGGAAGATCTCGTGCAGAAGCCTTCCTTTCAGGCCGCCTGCCGCGCTGCGATCGAAGCGCTGGCGCGCGAGACCGCCGATGGCGGGCCGGCGATGCTGATCGGCACGCCCTGGGTCGAGGAGGGCAGGCTCTATAATGCCTGCGCGCTGCTCGATGGCGGCCGTATCGCTGGCCTGCGCTTCAAATGCAATCTGCCGAATTACGGCGTGTTCGACGAGAAGCGGCTGTTTTCGCGCGGGCCTGCCGCCGGCCCCGTCACCGTGCGCGGCGTGCGCGTCGGTGTGCCGATCTGCGAGGACATCTGGCTTGAGGAGTCCGAGGACTATGAGAACGTGGCCGAGACGCTGGCCGAGACCGGCGCCGAGATCATCCTCGTGCCGAACGGCTCGCCTTACGCCCGCGACAAGGCCGACGTGCGCTTGTCGGTCGCGGTCGCGCGCGTCACCGAGAGCGGTCTGCCGCTGGTCTATCTCAACCAGGTTTGCGGCCAGGACGAGTTGGTGTTCGACGGCGCCTCCTTTGCGCTCAACGGCGACCTTTCGCTCGCAGCGCAATTGCCGGCGTTCGCGGAGAGCATCACCACACTGCACTTCACGAGAAGCGGCGACGATTGGCGTTGCACCGGGCCGATCGCCGCGCAGCCCGAGGCAGACTACGCCGACTACGCGGCCTGCGTGCTGGGCTTGCGCGACTACGTCGCCAAGAATGGCTTTCCCGGCGTGCTGCTCGGCATTTCCGGCGGCATCGACTCCGCGCTGTGCGCGGCGATCGCGGTCGATGCACTCGGTTCCGATCAGGTGCACGGCGTGATGCTGCCTTATCGCTACACCGCGGCAAGCTCGATTGCGGACGCCGGCGAGCTCGCCGGCCATCTCGGCATCCGCTACGAGGTGCTGCCGATCGCCGAAGCGGTGACCGGGTTCGAGACCATCCTGTCCGGCGTCTTCAAGAATCTGCCGCCCGATGTCACCCAGGAGAATCTCCAGGCCCGCACCCGCGGCACGCTGCTGATGGCGATCTCGAACAAGACCGGCCTGATGGTGGTGACCACTGGCAACAAGTCGGAGATGTCGGTCGGCTACGCCACGCTCTATGGCGACATGAACGGCGGCTTCAATCCGATCAAGGACATCTACAAGACGCAGGTGTTTCGGCTGGCAAGCTTGCGTAATTCGTGGAAGCCCGAGGGGGCGCTGGGGCCGGCCGGTGAGGTGATCCCGCCCGACATCATCACGCGTCCGCCGACCGCGGAGCTGCGCGAGAACCAGACCGACCAGGATTCGTTGCCGGCTTACGACGCGCTTGATGCCATCCTGGAGCGTCTCATCGAGCGCGAAGAGCCGCTCGATATAATCATCGCCGCGGGCTTTGACCGCGAGACGGTCACCCGCATCGACCATCTCCTCAACGTCGCCGAATACAAGCGCCGCCAGGCCGCGCCCGGCGTCAAGGTCACAGCCAGGAATTTCGGCCGCGACCGCCGCTATCCCATCACCAACCGCTTTCGCGACAAAGGCGAGCAGCTCGCCGCTCCGGATGAGACGCTGGTCTCGCGTGGGAGCAAAGCCTCGATCGACGCGTTTGAGGGGTGAGGCTGGCGCTTGCGCTGCCGTTTCCGCAACCGAGATCGGCGTTATTGTGCCCTCGCCCCTTGCGGGAGAGGGCAGCTCCGCTGTCGAAGCGAACTCATTCGGGTGAGGGGTCTATCTCCGCGTACTCATGTGCACATGTGAGCGGATAGAACCCCTCATCCGGCGCTTCGCGCCACCTTCTCCCGCAAGGGGAGAAGGGAAGGGCTATTACTTCTGTTGTTGCGGCAGGAAGCTCGGGCCGACCGAACGGATCGGCTTGTTCTCGGAAGGCGTCGCAGGGGTGCCGGTGTCCGCCGGCGGCGTTGCTGCCGGGGCGCCAGCAGTCGTCGGTGCCGGAGCCGCACCCTTCTTGCCATTGGCGGCAGGCGTGCCCTTGTTGAGCTGCCGCTGCTGCATTTTCTTGGCGCTCTCCTCGGTGACGATGATGTCACCTTGCTGTTCGGCCGACGCCTTGTCGTCGGCCGATTTGAGCGCGTCCGCCCAGGTCTGGCCCGCGGCCTTGCAGGAGCAGGACGGGTTGAACTCGCTGCGGAATTTGAACGCGGTCGGCAGCGCCGTGTAGGGCTGGCCGCTGGTGGAGACCGCGGAGTTCATGTCTTCACCGGGATTGCGATGGGTGTAGAGCACGGCCTCGGCGGCCGGGCACAGCGCCTTGCAGGTCTTCTCGTCGTCGGGGAAGCGCGCCGGCACGGTCGCAAACGAGACCGGGAAGTAGGCGCCGTCGCAGGTGCGCACGCACACGGTGCGATAGGTGCCTGATTGCGGGCCGAGATCGGAAGGCGGCACGCCTTGCGGATTGTTGGGGTTGTTGCCGCCGAACAGATTGCTCAGGAAATTGCCGCCGCCTTGCGACTGCGCCGCGTTGGCATATTGCGGGCCGCAATTGTTCTGCGCCAGCGCTGCCAGCACCGAGCGGCGCTGGTTGTCACGCTCGGGGCTAAAGCCGCCGGGGCCGCCGCCGCGCAGGCGTTCGAGATTGCCGGTGATCTGGTCCAGATTGGCGCGCATCTGCTGGATCTGGGTGTTGACCGGACCGCATTGCGCCGACTGGCCGCTGAACAGCGAGAAGAAGCCGGAGGAATCGCAACCCATGCGCTTGGCCTGCATGGTGACACGATCGAGCTCGGCCTGCTGCTTGGTCTGAGATTCCTGATAGCGGCGGATCTGGTCTTCGCGCGCGGGATCACCGCCGCCGCCACGATCGAGACCGGCGAGCTGACCTTCCAGGCGCGCGCACATCGGGTTGGGTCCGAGCCCGTTCTGGCCGGACTGAGGCGGCGGTCCCGGCGGGCCGGCCTGTGCGAACGCGTTATTGGCGAGCGCAACCGTGCTGAAGAGCACGGCAGAGGCAAGGATCGAGCGAGCACGGGAGAGAGACATAAATTCAGGCATATCCGCCATTCTAGCGAGGTCACGGCCAGGCGTGATGTGGGGAGGCCGGAGCGCGCCCTCCCATAGCCGCTTCCTGCGGCATCGTCACGTCGTTTCAGAGGCCAGCGATTGGGCCTAAGGTACGCCAGTTCCGAGCGAATTCAGCGCTGGCAGGTGATTGCGACATATTCGTCGCAATGGCCATGGGAGCAGTTTGCGCCGGATTTGGGGACAGAGCCGGTAATTTCGTCGGGATCGACCCGGCGATAGGCCGAAGCCTGGGCAAAATCGCGTGACTGGCAGTAGGTGCGGGCGACCTGCGCGCCGCATTTGTCGCTCTTGGCCAGGCACTGATCGACGCCGTAGCCGTCCGCCTGGTTCGGGATGATGAAGACGCGGGTCTCCGCGAGAGCGCTGGACGCCGCAAGGATGGAGGCGCAGGACATGAGCGCGAGCAATGATCGCATGAAAACACCGGGGCAAAAAATGTGAACTGCCAGTTCCAGAATGGGCTCAAATGGTTAAGGAGATGAACCATCTGCGCGCGGCGGCTGCGCATTGCGGAGATAAGACGGCGTTTTCGCGGCTCTCTTGACGCGGGGCCGCCTCATAGCCCATATGTTCCGTCATGAACGGTCTCCTCGTCATTTGCGCCATTTGCCGCGAGATTACGAGCTAGCGATTCGCTGGCTGGAGCCGTCTTTTCTCAAAACCATTGAGAGCACTGGACGCCCGGCCAACAGCCGACGGGTATCCTTATGGAATTGCGCCTTTACGATACGCTGAGCCGGGAAAAGCGCACCTTCGTGCCGCTCGATGCCAAGAACGTCCGCATGTATGTCTGCGGACCGACGGTCTATGACTTCGCCCATATCGGCAATGCCCGGCCGGTGATCGTGTTCGACGTGCTGTTTCGGCTGCTGCGCCATCTCTACGGTGAGGCGCACGTCAAATATGTCCGCAACATCACCGACGTGGACGACAAGATCAACGACCGCGCCGCGCGGGATTTCCCCGGCCTGCCGCTGAACGAGGCGATCCGGAAAGTCACCGAGCAAACCGGCAAACAGTTTCACGCTGACGTCGACGCGCTCGGCGCGCTGCGGCCGAGCGTCGAGCCGCGCGCCACCGAGCATATCGGCGAGATGCGCGAGATCATCGAACGGCTGGTTGCCGGCGGCTTTGCCTATGTTGCCGAGGATCACGTGCTGTTCTCGCCGCAGGCGATGAACGCGGCCGATGCCGGGCTGCCGCGCTATGGCGCGCTGTCCAATCGTTCGCTGGACGAGATGGTTGCCGGCGCCCGCGTCGATGTCGCGCCCTACAAGAAAGGCAACACCGACTTCGTGCTGTGGAAGCCGTCCAAGCCCGGCGAGCCGTCATGGCCGTCACCCGCCGGCGTCGCCGCGCAGGGGCGCCCGGGCTGGCATGTCGAGTGCTCGGCCATGGCCTGGAAGCATCTCGGCGAGCACTTCGACATCCATGGCGGCGGCATCGATCTCGTGTTTCCGCATCACGAGAACGAGGTCGCGCAGACCTGCTGCGCCTTCCACCGGGAGCGCATGGCGAACTACTGGATGCACAACGGCTTCCTGCAGGTCGAGAGCGAGAAGATGTCGAAATCGCTAGGCAACTTCGTCACGATTCACGAGCTGCTCGCGGACTGGCCGGGCGAAGTGCTGCGCCTGAATATGCTCAAGACGCATTACCGCTCGCCGATCGACTGGACGATGAAGTCGCTGGAGGAGAGCGCCAGGACGCTCGACGATTGGTATCGGGTTGCGGCTGACGTCGCATCCGGCAAGCCCGCCCCCTCACTGGTCGAGCCGCTGCTCGACGACCTCAACACGCCGCTGGCGATCGCGGCGCTGCATGGGCTGCGCGGCAGCGATGTTGGTGCCCTCGCGGGTTCGTTGCGTCTGCTCGGCTTTCTCTCCGAGAGTGCCGCGCAGTGGGAAGGACGCAAGCAGCAGGCGAGCGGCGTCGATGCCAAGGAAGTCGAGCGCCTGATCTCGGAGCGGACGGCCGCGCGTGCGCGCAAGGACTTTGCGGAGTCCGATCGTATCCGCGATCTGCTCGCCACGATGGGCGTTGCGATCAAGGATTCCAAGGAAGGGACGACGTGGGAGGTCGTACGATGAAGCGGCCCGACACGCCTTTTCCGCGGCACTGGTTCTATTACATCGCGCTGAAAATCCTGCTGCTCGGCGCTGCCGTGGCGCTGGCGCTGAAACTCTATGGGATGTGGTGAAGACGATGGCACAAGCACTCCCAAAGCCTGGCTTGCGGCCCTTCCTGCCGGAGGACGTGCCGGTTCTCGCCGCGATCTTCACCGCCAGCATCGAAGAGCTGACCGGCGAGGACTATAGCGAGGCCCAACAACAGGCCTGGATGGCGTCGGCGGAAGACGAAGAGTTCGGCAAGGGGCTCGCCTCCGACCTGACGCTGATCGCAACGCTGGAGGGGTCACCGGTGGGTTTTGCCTCGCTGCAGGGCAAGGATCATATCCGCATGCTCTATGTGCATCCGGCCGTGGCCGGGCAGGGCCTCGCGACCATGCTCGTCGATGCGCTGGAAAAGCTTGCGGGCGGCCGCGGCGCCGACAAGCTGACGGTCGATGCCAGCGACAACGCGCAGGGCTTTTTCGCCAAGCGCGGCTATGTCGCCATGCAGCGCAACAGCATCACTGTCAACGACGAATGGCTGGCCAACACCACCATGCAGAAGACGCTCGGCAGTGGACCCGCGTCGGGAGCGCTGCAATGAGCAAGGAGCGCCTCTATCTGTTCGACACCACGCTGCGCGACGGCGCGCAGACCAACGGCGTCGATTTCACGCTGACCGACAAGCAAATCATCGCCCAGATGCTCGATGAACTCGGCATCGACTATGTCGAGGGCGGCTATCCCGGCGCCAATCCGACCGACACCGAGTTCTTCGGCACCAAGCCGAAGTTTTCGCATGCGCGCTTCACCGCCTTCGGCATGACGCGGCGAGCGGGGCGCTCGGTTTCCAACGATCCCGGTGTGGCCGGGCTGCTGGAGGCCAAGGCCGACGTGATCTGCTTCGTGGCGAAGTCGTCGGCCTATCAGGTGCGCGTTGCCCTGGAGACGACGAAGGAGGAGAACCTCGCCTCGATCCGCGACAGCGTCGCAGCAGCCAAGGCCGCCGGCCGCGAGGTGATGCTCGACTGCGAGCATTTCTTCGACGGTTACAAGGAGGATTCCGGTTTCGCGCTCGCCTGCGCGAAAGCTGCTTATGAAGCCGGCGCGCGCTGGGTGGTGCTGTGCGACACCAACGGCGGCACCATGCCCAACGAGGTCGAAGCGATCGTCACCGAGGTGACGAAGCACATCCCCGGCGATCATCTCGGCATCCACGCCCATAACGACACCGAGCAGGCGGTGGCGAATTCGCTCGCCGCGGTGCGCGCCGGCGCGCGGCAGATCCAGGGCACGCTGAACGGCCTCGGCGAGCGCTGCGGCAATGCCAATCTCTGCTCGCTGATTCCGACCTTGAAGCTGAAGGCCGAGTTTGCTGACGCGTTCGAGATCGGCGTCACGGCGGAGAAGCTCGCGACCCTGGTCAAGGTGTCGCGCACGCTCGACGATATGCTCAACCGCGTTCCGAACCGGCATGCGGCCTATGTCGGCGAGAGCGCGTTCGTCACCAAGACCGGCATCCATGCCTCTGCCGTGCTGAAGGATCCGCAGACCTACGAGCATGTCTTGCCGGAGCTGGTCGGCAATCATCGCAAGGTGCTGGTGTCCGATCAGGCCGGCCGCTCCAATGTCATTGCCGAGCTCGACCGCGCCGGCATCGCCTATGAGAAGAGCGATCCGAAACTGTCGCGGCTGGTCGAGGAATTGAAGGAGCGCGAGGCGCAGGGCTACGCCTATGAATCCGCCAACGCCTCGTTCGAGCTGCTGGCGCGGCGCACGCTCGGCAAGGTGCCGCACTATTTCGAGGTCGAGCAGTTCGACGTCAATGTCGAGCAGCGTTACAATTCGCATGGCGAACGCGTCACCGTGGCGCTGGCGGTGGTCAAGGTCGACGTCGCCGGCGAGCATCTGATCTCGGCGGCCGAAGGCAACGGTCCCGTCAACGCGCTCGACGTCGCGCTGCGCAAGGATCTCGGCAAGTACCAGAAATATATCGAAGGCCTGACGCTGATCGACTATCGCGTGCGTATCCTCAACGGCGGCACCGGCGCGGTCACGCGCGTCCTGATCGAGAGCGAGGACGAGAACGGCGACAGCTGGACCACGGTCGGGGTGTCCCCCAACATCATCGACGCCTCGTTCCAGGCGCTGATGGATTCGGTGATCTACAAGCTGGTGAAGTCGGGCGCGCCGGCGTAGGGCGGCGGTGCCACAAACGGGATGACGAGCAGGAGAGGGGGCGCGACCCATGATCGATCACATCTCTGTCGGCGTCAGCGATCTCCAGCGCTCGGCGACATTTTACGAGGCAACACTCGCCGCGCTCGGTCTCGCTCGCCTCGTCACGCGGCCGCGGACGATCGGCTTCGGCAAGGCCTATCCCGAATTCTGGATCAATCTGCGCGAGGGCATGCCGCACGTGCCGCCGGAGAGCGGCGTCCATATCTGCCTGCGGGCAAAGACGACCGTCGAGGTCGATGCATTTCACGCCGCAGCGCTGTCGGCCGGCGGCGCATCCGACGGCGCGCCGGGTATCCGCCCGCACGATCGCGTGCGTTATTACGCAGCCTTCGTTGTCGACCCCGATGGTAACCGGATCGAGGCGGTGACGTTTCCTGCGGACTAGAGCTTGCGCGCCATTTCCGGTGCGAGCTGCTTTTCCGCATCTTCGATCTGCGCTGCAGCCGATTTCAGCTTCGGCAAAATCTCTTCGATCCGATCGGCCTTGAGGATGTCGACCGAAAGGCCGGCGCGGATGAACTCGGTCTGGCGCATGTGCGACAGCAGCGAGAACAGCGGCTCCCAGAAATTATCGATGTTGGCCAGCAGCACCGGCTTGGCGTGACGTCCGAGCTGCTTCCAGGTCAATTGCTCGACCAACTCCTCCAGCGTGCCGACGCCGCCCGGCAGCGCCACGAAGGCGTCGGAGCGTTCGAACATCAGTCGCTTGCGCTCGTGCATGTCGGGGGTGACGATCATCTCCTGCACGCGCGTCAGCGCGTTTTCCCGCATCCGCAGGAAATCGGGGATGATGCCGGTGACAGTGCCGCCGTGATCGAGGACGGAGGTCGCCACCGAGCCCATCAGGCCGAGCGAGCCGCCGCCATAGACGAGGCGGATGTTGTTCTCGGCGAGCGCCTTGCCGAACGCCTTGGCGCCTTCGGTGAAACGGGGATTGGTTCCTGGGCCGGAGCCGCAATAGACACAGACGGTTTTGATCGTGCTCATTGGTGCCATGATGCATTGCAGCGAAGGGGCGTCAAGCCCAATCGGTGATTCGGGGCTTCCGGAAATCTACCGGTAAACCACGACGAACAATCCAAGATTCGCCATCTGGCGGGGTGCATGGGCATCGGTAAGGCTCTATATGACAAACGAAAATCCTTAATGGCAACGCAGCCCGCATTCGACGGGCTTTTCAGGCTTCTTGATGGACCAAGCTCAATCGCCCGCCGGCGCCAACGTTCCTGATCCCGCCGGGGGGCCGCTGGAGCGGGCCACGCTGATGGGCACGCTGGCGCATCTGTGGCCCTATATCTGGCCGGGCGACCGTTTCGACCTGAAGATGCGCGTGGTCTGGTCGATGGTGCTGCTGCTCGCCGCCAAGCTGATCACGCTGACGGTTCCTTTCAGCTTCAAATGGGCGACCGACGCGCTGACCGGCGCCAACAGTGCGCCAGTTCAGGCCGACAATTGGCACCTCTGGGTGATCGCCTCGCCGCTGCTGCTGACCGCCAGCTACGGCGTGATGCGCATCGTGATGGCGGTGCTGACGCAATGGCGCGACGGCATTTTCGCGCGCGTTGCCATGCACGCGGTGCGCAAGCTCGCCACCATCACTTTCATCCACATGCACGAGTTGTCACTGCGCTTCCACCTGGAGCGCAAGACCGGCGGCCTGACGCGCGTGCTCGAGCGCGGCCGCGAGGGCATCGAGGTCATCGTGCGCATGGTGATCCTGCAGCTGATCCCGACCATCGTCGAGGTCTCGCTGCTGATGGCCGTGCTGCTGTGGCAGTTCGATTGGCGCTACGTGCTTGCGACCCTCGTCACTGTCGCGGTCTACATGTACTACACCTACATCGCGACCGAGTGGCGGATCGGCATCCGCCGCAAGATGAACGATGCCGACACCGAGGCGAACACCAAGGCGATCGACTCGCTGCTCAACTACGAGACCGTCAAATATTTCAGCGCCGAGGCCCGTGAGTCACAGCGCTACGACCGGTCGGTCGCGCGTTACGAGGAGTCGAGCGTCCAGGCCTATACTTCGCTGGCCGTGCTCAACACCGGGCAGGCCGTGATCTTCACGCTGGGGCTGACCGCGACCATGCTGATGTGCGCGATCGGCGTGCGCAACGGCACCAACACGGTCGGCGATTTCGTGCTGGTCAACGCGATGATGATCCAGCTCTACCAGCCCTTGAACTTCATGGGCATGGTTTATCGCGAGATCAAGCAGGCGATCATCGACATCGAGAAGATGTTCAACGTGCTGGGGCGCGAGGCCGAGATCAAGGATGCGCCGGGCGCGAAGCCACTGGTGGTCTCCGCGGGCAATGTGCGTTTCGAGGATGTGCGCTTTGCCTATGAGCCGTCCCGTCCGATCCTCAAGGGCATCAGCTTCGAGGTGCCGGCCGGCAAGACGGTCGCGATCGTCGGCCCGTCAGGTGCGGGCAAGTCGACCATCTCGCGGCTTCTGTTTCGCCTCTACGACATCTCGGGCGGCAAGATCCTGATCGACGGCCAGGACATTCGCGAAGTCACGCAGGCGAGCTTGCGCGCGTCCATCGGCATGGTGCCGCAGGACACCGTGCTGTTCAACGACACCATCCGCTACAACATCCGCTACGGGCGTTGGGACGCCAGCGATGCCGAGGTCGAGCAGGCAGCGCAGCTGGCGCAGATCGATCATTTCATCCGCATGGCGCCGAAAGGCTACGAGACCCAGGTCGGCGAGCGCGGCCTGAAACTGTCCGGCGGCGAAAAACAACGGGTTGCGATCGCGCGCACCGTGTTGAAGGCGCCGCCGATCCTGGTGCTGGACGAGGCGACCTCCGCGCTTGACACCCACACTGAGCACGAAATCCAGGGTGCGCTCGAGCGCGTGGCGAAGAACCGCACTTCGCTGGTGATCGCCCATCGGCTCTCGACCATCGTCGGCGCCGACGAGATCATCGTGCTGGACCAGGGCCGCATCGCCGAGCGCGGCACCCACGCGAAACTGCTTGGGGAGGGGGGACTTTACGCCAGCATGTGGAACAGGCAGCGCGAGGCCGAGGCGGCGCGCGAGAAACTGGCGAGGATGGCCGATTCCGGCGAGGCGCCCAACCGGGAGCCACCGCCGGTCGCCGATGTCCTGACGGCGCCTGCGGCGGCGGAGTGACCTTGTCTCCGGTCCCAACTCTGGCCTAAACAACACCACCGCGCGGGACGACCTGCGCCATCAACCCTGAGCGGCAGATAGCGATGTCCATTCTCGATTCGATCCAGCGTCAGATCCCGCCGATCCACAAGGAGGGATATCCCTTCATCGGCGGCTTTGCGCTGGCAAGCCTCCTCCTGTTCTGGCTGTGGTCGCCGTTGGGGTGGATCGGCACCATCCTGACCGTATGGTGCGCGCTGTTCTTCCGCGACCCCGTGCGCGTGACCCCCGTGCGCGAGGGGCTCGTGGTGTCGCCCGCCGACGGCCGCGTCTCGATGATCACTATGGCGCTGCCGCCGGCCGAGCTCGGCCTCGGCGATCGGCCGCTGCCGCGCGTCTCGGTGTTCATGAGTGTGTTCAACTGCCATGTGAACCGCAGCCCGATCGCGGGCCGGGTGGACCGTATCGCCTACCGGCCCGGCCTGTTCATCAATGCCGAGCTGGACAAGGCGAGCGAGGACAATGAGCGCAACTCGCTGGTGATCACGACGCCGACGGCGCGGATCGGCGTGATCCAGATCGCGGGTCTGGTCGCCAAGCGCATCGTCTGCTTCGTCAAAGAGGGGCAGGCAATCGGCGCCGGTGAGCGCTTCGGTCTGATCCGATTCGGCTCGCGGCTCGACGTCTATCTGCCGCTGGGCACGAAGGCGCTGGTCTCGGAAGGCCAGACCGCGATCGCCGGCGAGACGATTCTGGCGGATCTTGCCGGAGACGACCCGAGCCGCGCCTACCGTGCCAATTAACCAATAAGTCGGTCCTGAGGGGCCTTCCGCCGCAATGGCGGAGGGGAACGCGGCTTGCTATATCTCGCCCCAAGGTGAGGACGAGCCATGACGCCTTATGACTTCAAAGATCCTGATGTGCGCCGCCGGCGGTTCCGCCCGATCCCGGTGCGCATGCTGGTGCCCAACGTCATCACGCTGCTGGCGATCTGCGCCGGCCTGACCTCGATCCGGCTCTCGATCGAGGGGCGGATGTCGCTCGCGGTCTACGCCATCGTGTTCGCGGCGGCACTCGACGGCATCGACGGCCGCATCGCGCGCATGATCAAGGGGCAGTCCAAGTTCGGCGCCGAGCTCGACAGCCTCGCCGACTTCGTCAATTTCGGCGTGGCGCCCGGCCTGATGCTGTATTTCTGGCAGCTGCACGAGCTCGGCAATGCCGGCTGGATCGCCGCCATGGTGTTTGCGATCTCCGGTGGCCTCCGCCTGGCGCGCTTTAATGCCACCATGGACGATCCCAACAAGCCGGCCTTTGCCGCCAACTTCTTCACCGGCGTGCCGGCGCCGGCCGGCGCGATCACGGTGCTTCTGCCGATCTATGTCGCGTTCCTCGATCTCGGCCGGCTGCCTGCGGCGGTGACGGCTGCGTATACGCTGCTGATCGCCTTCCTGATGGTGTCGCGCCTGCCGGTGTTCTCCGGCAAGACCAAGCGCATGCGCGTGCCGCCCGAGCTGGTGCTGCCGGCGTTCGTCGCGGTGGTCGTGTTCATCGCGATCCTGATCGCCTATCCCTGGCACGTGCTGTCCATCGGAACGGTGCTGTATCTGCTCGCTTTGCCGCTCGGCTACAAATCCTATCGCGACCAGGCGCGCGCGATGGAAGCCACCGCGCCGGCTGGAGGCGAGGTCTCCTCGCCGCCTTCGGCGCCGACGCTGGCAAACCTGTCGGAGCCGCCGCGCGAAGACGACCGGCCCGACCGGCTGCACTGAACGGCAAGCGCCAAGCAGCCAAGGCACTGAACAGCGAGACTTGGATATCTGCCATGAGGCGCCCTGAGTTGGGTTGAGGCCCGATCTCGGCTATATCGCCCGGTGCAGGCGGCACCGCACCAACAGCGGCCGCCAATCTGGGAGAGAACGCTGTGACGAATACTGCGACCGGGCCGCTGCCCGCTTCCGTCCTCGAAGCGCTGGGCCGCTATGACACGCCGACGATCTGCAATGCCATGGAGATCGTGGCGCCCGAGCGCCGGCTGATCGGCTACACCACCAAACCACTGGTCTGCCCATTTCCCGATCTGCCCCCGATCGTCGGCTATGCCCGCACGGTCGCGATCCGCTCGGTGCTGAAAAATTCACTACCGCCGGAAGAGCAGTCCAAGCGCCGCATCGCATATTACGAATATGTCGGTACCGGCCACGGTCCGCGCATCTCGGTGATCCAGGACATCGACGGTCCCGACGTCGGCTACGGTGCGTTTTGGGGCGAGGTGCAGAGCAACGTGCACAAGGCGCTCGGCTGCCTCGGCGTCATCACCGACGGTTCGATCCGCGACATTCCGCAATGGGCGCCGGGCTTCCAGGCGCTGGCCGGCTCGATCGGCCCGTCGCATGCGTGGGTGCATGCCGAGAGCTTTGGCGGCGAAGTGCGCGTCGCCGGCATGACCGTGAAGTCGGACGATCTGATCCATGCCGACCAGCACGGCGCCGTCGTAATTCCGCACGATATTGCCGCAAAGCTGCCCGAGGCCGCCGAACTCTGTGGCCGCCGCGAGACGCCGATCCTCGAGATCGCCCGCAGCCCCGACTTCTCGTTGGAGAAGTTGAAGGCTGCGCTGAAGCGCTCGGCGGAGATTCACTAACGGCGGGACCGCGATGATCTACGGTTGCGACGCCGCTCGCAGGCTGCCCTGTTCCGTCAGGAACAAGGCGGCCTGATCCGGCTCGCCGAGCACCGCGGCAGCGCATCCGATCAAGGTGAAGCCGCCGGCAAAATCCCACAGGGTGATATCTTCCGCATTGTCCGGCATGTGGATCAGGTGCGCTGCGATCCCGGCGAGGGCCGCCTCGGCAAAGAGCAGCACGCTGAACGCCGGCAGGACGAGCCCGGGTTCGAGCATGTGGAGCGCCAGCACTGCGGGAAGCGCGGTGAGAAGACTGAACAGCGTCACCATTGCGATGCCTTCCGCCATGAGGTGCCGGCCGGGTCCAGAATACCAATTGATCGGTCGCCCCCGATGTGGCGCAGGGCCGCAGCCGAAGGGATCGCGTGCACGGGTGACGGGTGCGCGCGACACCGTATGGTTAGCAAAATGTTGAGATCCGTGTCGGCAGTCGGCAAAAGCCGGCGCCTTTCAGCGCGCTGCGGCCGCCAGGCGCGCCGGCTCAACTTAACCTTTACGCGTCTTTAATCGCGGCTCACTAGGGTTTCCGATGCGGTTCGGGGTTGGGCCGCGCCATCGGCCAGGACGGCCGTTGTTGCGTTCGCGTTGGAGTCTCCCATGGATATCATGACGAGCATCGGGCTCGTGGCGGGCATTGTCGTCATCGCGACGATGATGCTGCTGGGCGGCGATCTCCACATGTTCGTTTCCGAGCATGCGATGATCATCATCTTCGGCGGCTCGACGGCCGCGACCATGATCCGCTTTCCGCTCTCGACGCTGATCCACGGCCTACCGCTCGGCGCCAAGTTTGCCTTCACTATGAGCCGTCTGTCGGCGCACGATCTGGTCGACGAACTCGCCCGCATCGCCGAGATCGCCCGCAAGCAAGGGCCGGTGGGTTTGGAAAAGGTCGAGACCGACGAGCCGTTCCTCGCCAAGGGCATCCGCTACGTCGCCGACGGCTACGACCTGGACTTCATTCGCGACAATCTCGAGCGCGACCGCGATAATTTTTTGATGCATCTGGATGAAGGCAGCAAGATCTACCGCGCCATCGGCGACTGCGCCCCGGCCTTCGGCATGGTCGGCACGCTGATCGGCATGGTGCAGATGTTCGCCAACATGACCGACCCGTCAAAGCTCGGCCCGTTCATGGCGACCGCGCTGCTCGCGACTCTCTACGGCGCGCTGGTCGCCAACCTGTTTTGTACCCCGATCGCCGACAAGCTGCATGGAAAGCTCCTGGACGAAGAGACCAACCGCACGCTGATCATCGACGGCATCCTGATGATCCGCGACTCCAAGAGCCCCACGTTGGTCCGCGAAATGCTGCTGGCCTATCTGCCCGAGAAGCACCGCCACGCTGAAGGCGAGCCGGTGCCGGCCTGAGGCCGCGCGCCGGGATTTGAGATATGGCCAAGAAGAAGCGCGGCGATTCACACGGAGGCGGTCACGGCTGGTTCGTGACCTTCGCCGATCTGATGGGCCTGATGATGAGCTTCTTCGTGATGCTCGTCGCGTTCTCGACCCAGGATGCCAACAAGCTGAAGGTCGTCGCAGGCTCCATGCGCGACGCCTTCGGTGTCCAGACCGAAGCGCGCTATTCCGGCATCGTCGAGTCCGACGGGCTGCCGACCCGCCCTCGGCTGAAGAACGTCGATCACATTCAGCCCGAGGACTCTTCCAACACGCCGACGCCGGACCAGGAGGATCGTGACCGCACGTCGGGCGCGAAGATCAAGGTCGACCGCAATTTTGCGCTGGCGGCGGCCTCGCTGCGCCAAGCGTTGCAGGACATGCCGGAATTGACCGAGATGTCGAAGCACATCATGTTCGAGGAGACCAAGCAGGGCCTCAACCTCGAGATCGTGGACCAGGACGGTCGCTCGATGTTCGCCGACGGCTCCAAAGTCCCCTATGACCGCACCCGCCGCCTGATCGAGAAGCTCGCTGTCCCGCTCAAGGCGACGCCGCTGCGCGTCTCCATCGCCGGCCACACCGCGGCTGGATTCGTGCCGACCCGCAGCGACTACGGCGCCTTCGATCTGTCGGCCGACCGCGCCAATGCCGTGCGTCAGATCCTCGAACGCGAGGGCCTGCCGGCCGCCCATGTCTTCGCCGTCGCCGGCAAGGCGGATACCCAGCCGCTGTTTCCGGACGATCCCTCGCTCGCGGCCAACCGGCGGGTGACCATCACCCTGATGCGCGAAGATCCGCCGCTGCCGCCGAATCTGAAGCCGTAGGGCGCATTCGAGCGAAGTGGACCCTGTTTCGCGCGAAGAAGCGCGACAAAACAAGGATGTAGAGCCAATTCCCGTTCAATCGGGGACTGAAGGCTCAGGGCTCTTGTGCCACCATCTTACCTGAGGCATGTCGTCGCGTGGGCAACGACCGTTGCTGCGCCGTCACAGCATCTGGCCCGGTGCCTGCTATGATGATGTGCCGATTGACAGGGGCGCCGGAACCGTCAAAAGGCGCCGGATCAATTCTCGGGCAGAAGCGTTCCAGTTTCATATGACGGCGAGCATCACATCGACCGAAGCTCCGGACGGGCCGGTCACCTCGGGTTTCTGGGGCCTGACGCTCGGGAGCATCGGCGTCGTCTTCGGCGACATCGGCACGTCGCCGCTCTACGCATTCCACGAGGCCGTCAGGGGCGCGGCCCATGGCCAGCCGGTCTCGCGGGTCATGGTGCTCGGCGTGCTCTCGCTGATCCTTTGGGCGCTGCTGATCGTCGTCACCGCCAAATACGTGCTGCTGCTGCTGCGCGCCGACAACAACGGGGAGGGCGGCACGCTTTCCCTCATGGCGCTCGGCCAGCGCGCGCTCGGGCGGCGGAGCTGGTTCCTGATGGCGCTCGGCGTCGTCGGCGCCTCCATGTTCATCGGCGATTCCATGATCACGCCAGCGATCTCGGTGTTGTCGGCGGTCGAGGGTCTGAAGCTCGCAACGCCCGCCTTCGAGCACTATGTCGTTCCCCTGACCGTTCTCATCCTGACGCTGCTGTTCGCGGTCCAGAGCAAGGGGACGGCACTGGTCGCCTCAGCCTTCGGGCCGGTGATGGTCGTCTGGTTCACCGTTCTTGCCGTGCTGGGTGCCGTTCACATCGCCGACGATCCGTCGGTGCTGGCAGCGATCAATCCCTATTACGCCCTGCAATTCCTGCTGTCGCACGGCACGATCGGCCTGGTGACACTGGGCGCGGTGTTCCTCGCGGTGACCGGCGGCGAGGCGCTCTACGCAGACCTCGGCCATTTCGGCCGCAAGCCGATCCAGTCGGCCTGGATGTTCTTCGTGCTGCCTGCGCTCCTGATCAACTATTTCGGGCAGGGCGCACTGGTGCTGTCGGATCCCAGCGCGATCGAACACTCCTTCTATCGCATGGTGCCCGAGCATTTCGTGCTGCCGCTGGTCGGACTTGCGACCGCGGCGACCGTGATCGCGAGCCAGGCGGTAATCACGGGGGCCTATTCCCTGGTCTATCAGGCAGTGCAGCTCGGCCTCCTGCCGCGCTTCGAGGTGCGCTTCACCTCGGAAACTCATGCCGGCCAGATCTATCTGCCGCGTGTAAACCGGCTGCTGCTGATCGGTGTGATGCTGCTGGTGCTGTTGTTCCACACCCCCAGCAATCTGGCTTCGGCCTACGGTATTGCGGTCTCCACCACCATGGTTGCTGACGGCATCATGGGCTTCATCGTGATCTGGAAATTGTGGAACTGGCGCGCGGCGACGGCCGCAGCGGTGATCCTGCCCTTCGTCGTGGTCGACATCAGCTTCTTCAGCGCGAATCTTCTGAAGCTGCTCGAAGGCGCCTGGGTGCCGCTGCTGTTCGGCGTGATCATGGCCGGGACAATCTGGACCTGGCGGCGAGGGTCCGGGATCCTGATCCAGAAAACGCGCCGCATCGAGGTGCCGCTGGACGATCTGATCCGGAGCCTGGAAAAGCGGCCGCCGCACATCGTCAAGGGCACCGCGGTGTTCCTGACCAGCGATCCCTCCTTCGTGCCGACCGCGCTGCTGCACAATCTCAAGCACAACAAGGTGCTACACGAGCACAACGTGGTCCTGACCATCGAGACCGCGCATACGCCGCGGGTCGATCTGTCGGAGCGGTTCCGGATGGAGAGGATCAGCGACAAGTTCTTCAAGGTCCGCCTGCGCTTCGGCTACATGGAGCAGCCGAACGTGCCCAAGGCACTCGCGATCGCGCGCAAGCAGGGCTGGCAATTCGACATCATGTCGACCTCATTCTTCGTGTCGCGGCGCTCGCTGAAGGCGTCGGCGCAGTCCGGCATGCCGCTTTGGCAGGACCATTTGTTCATCGCGCTGAGCCGGTCCGCCAACGACGCCACCGACTATTTCCAGATTCCCACCGGACGCGTGGTTGAAGTCGGAACCCAGGTCACCATCTAAACGGCGGCCGGCCAAGCCATGCAAATGTGCATGGCTAAGGTCCAAAATCTGGCTAGGCTATGCCGGCAGCGCAGGCCTATAAGCCCCGCGCCCTTCTGCCGTTGTGCAGTGAAGCATTTTTAGAGGCCACCAGGCTCTCCCATGACAAGTGATATCGCGATTCCCGCCCCGGAAACGGCGGCGGCCAATGGGCATGGCGACGCCCACACCACCGCCGGCTTCGGTGCGCTGACACTCGGCAGCATCGGCGTCGTCTACGGTGATATCGGCACCAGCCCGCTCTACGCGTTCCGCGAGGCGGTGATGGCGGCTTCTGGCGCGGAGGGGGTGCCGACGCCGGCGGCCGTGCTGGGCGTGCTGTCCCTGATCCTGTGGGCGCTCATCGTCGTGGTGACGCTCAAATATGTCGTGATCCTGCTCCGTGCCGACAACAACGGCGAGGGCGGCACGTTGGCGCTGATGGCGCTGGCCCAGCGCGCAGTCGGCACCCGCGGAACAACCATCGTCCTGCTCGGCATCATTTCCGGAGCCCTGTTCTACGGCGACGCCGTGATCACGCCGGCGCTCTCGGTGCTGTCGGCGCTCGAAGGCATGAAGGACGTCACCCTGCACTTCGAGCCCTACATCGTGCCGCTGACCGTGATCATCCTGGTCGGTCTGTTTGCCGTGCAGTCCCGTGGCACCGCTCGCGTCGCCGCCTTCTTCGGCCCGATCATGTGCGTCTGGTTCGCGGTGATCGCGATCGCGGCGATCCACCCGATCATCCAGCAACCGCAGGTGCTGTTCGCGCTGAACCCGCTCTACGCCGTGTCCTTCATGATCCACCACGGCATCATCGGCTTCGTGACGCTCGGCGCGGTGTTCCTGGCGGTCACCGGTGCCGAGGCGCTCTATGCCGACCTCGGCCATTTCGGCAAGCGGCCGATCCAGACCGCCTGGCTGTTCATCGTGGTGCCGTCGCTGGCATTGAACTATCTGGGGCAGGGCGCCCTCGTGCTCGGCGACCCCGGCGCGATCGTGAGCCCGTTCTTCCAGCTCTTTCCGCAAGGTTTTTTCCGCGGCTGCATGGTGGTGCTGGCCACCGCCGCAACGGTTATCGCGAGCCAGGCGGTCATCACCGGTGCCTATTCGCTGACGCGTCAGGCGATCCAGCTCGGTCTGTTGCCGCGGTTTGAAATTCGCCATACGTCCGAAGCCCATTCCGGCCAGATCTTCATCCCGCGCATCAACCAGCTCCTGCTCGTCGCAGTGGTCCTGCTGGTGCTCTTATTCCGCTCCTCCAGCGCGCTGGCCTCGGCCTACGGCATCTCCGTCACCGGGACCATGGTGGTTACGGCGATGATGGGCTTCGTGGTGATCTGGAAGGTATGGCGGTGGTCGCCGTTCACGGCTGCCGCCCTGATCGCGCCGTTCTTGTTTCTCGACCTCACCTTCCTGGCCGCCAATCTGCTCAAGGTGTTCGAGGGCGGCTGGGTGCCGCTGGCGCTCGGCGCGCTCATGATCATCCTGATGTACACGTGGCGGCGCGGCAGCCGGCTGCTGTTCGAGAAGTCGCGCAAGCTCGAATTCCCGCTCGCCGACCTGGTGGCCATGCTGGAGAAGCGGCCGCCGCAGCGCGTGCCCGGCACCGCCGTGTTCCTGACCAGCGACCCCCTGAGCGCGCCGACCGCGCTGATGCATAGTCTGAAGCACTACAAGGTGCTGCACGAGAAGAACGTCATTCTCACCATCGAGACCGCGCAGACCCCGCGCATCGATCCGGCCGAGCGGGTGAAGCTGGAACAGATCTCGCCGACCTTCTCCAAGGTGACGCTGAAGTTCGGCTTCATGGAATCGCCCAACGTGCCGAAGGCGCTGGCGATCGCCCGCAAGCTCGGCTGGCAGTTCGACATCATGTCGACCTCGTTCTTCCTGTCGCGGAGGGCGCTCAAGCCGGCCGCCCATTCCGGCATGCCGCGCTGGCAGGACCGGCTGTTCATCTCGCTCAGCCGTTCCGCCAACGACGCCACCGACTATTTCCAGATCCCCTCCGGCCGCGTCGTCGAGGTCGGCACCCAGGTGACCATCTAAGTGACGATCTGATCCTCCGTTGGAAGGTCGCGCTTCAAGTCGCTGCGATTTAGCTTTAACTTGCGCAAGGCAGCTCAAGCCTTTGTAGCGCTTGATTTTCGCGGGCCAAGAGGCGAGGTTGCCGGCCGCCGGGATCGCCCCGGCAGCGGCCCGCGACGTTGGAGGATGATGTGGCAAATCAAGTACAGGATCTGACCCCGGACGAGGTCTCCAAGGGTGTTGCGGAAGGGCGCTATCTCCTCGTCGACGTGCGCGAGCCGAACGAGGTCGAGGCCGAGGCTTATCCCTACGGCGTGGTCGTGCCGCTCTCGACCTTCGATCCCAAAGCGATCCCCGATCCGGAGGGTAAGGAGGTCGTGTTCGCCTGCCGCTCGGGCAAGCGTTCGGTGACGGCCTCACTGGCGGCGCAGGCCGCGGGCCTGCCTTACGACAAACATCTGGCCGGCGGCATGCTGGGCTGGAAGGCGGCGGGTCTTCCCAGCAAGGTCGGCGGCTGACCCCGCCGATGTTCAAGAGCTCGTCCCTCAACAAGGTCTTCGCAGACCTTCCCGTCACCATCTTCGAGGCGATGTCGCAGGCTGCGCGCGACAATGCCGCCATCAATCTTGGGCAGGGCTTTCCCGACGATCCCGGGCCCGAGGACATCCGCCGCGCCGCGGCCGAGGCCTCGCTGAACGGCTACAACCAGTACCCGTCGATGATGGGCCTGCCGGAACTCCGCCAGGCGATCGCGACCCATTACGGCCACTGGCACGGCCTCGAGCTCGATCCGATGAGCGAGGTGATGGTGACCTCCGGCGGCACCGAGGCCCTGACCTCGGCCATCCTCGCCGTGGTCCAGCCCGGTGACGAGGTGGTGTGCTTCCAGCCGGTGTACGATTCCTATCTGCCGATTATCCGCCAGGCCGGCGGCATTCCGCGCCTGGTCCGGCTCGAGCCGCCGCATTGGCGGCTGAATGAGGACATGCTGAAAAGTGTCTTCAATTCAAAGACCAAGGCGGTGCTTTTCAACAACCCCCTGAATCCGTCCGCGGTGGTGTTTCCGCGGGAGGACCTCGAGCTGCTGGCGCGCTACTGCCAGGAGTTCGACGTCATCGCGATCTGCGACGAGGTCTGGGAGCACGTCACTTTCGACGAGCACAAGCACATCCCGCTGATCACCATCCCCGGCATGCGCGACCGCACCATCAAGGTCGGCTCGGCCGGCAAGATCTTCTCGTTGACAGGCTGGAAGATCGGCTTCGTGTGCGCCGCGCCGCCGTTGCTGCGCGTTGCCGCCAAGGTGCACCAGTTCCTGACCTTCACCACCGCGCCGAACCTCCAGGCCGCCGTCGCCTACGGCCTCGGCAAGCCCGACGAGTATTTCCTGTCGATGCGCAAGGACCTGACGCGGAGCAGGGACCGCCTCGCCAAGGGCCTGGAGAGCCTCGGCTTCCCCGTGCTGAAGTCGCAGGGCACCTACTTCCTCACCGTCGACCTGTCCCCGCTCGGGCTGAACGAGAGCGACACCGAGTTCTGCTGGCGGATCGTGAAGGACTACAAGGTCGCGGCTATCCCGGTCTCGGCCTTCTACGAGCAGGACCCTGTGACCTCGGTGGTGCGCTTCTGCTTTGCCAAGAAGGACGAGACGCTCGACACCGCACTGGAGCGACTGTCGGACGCGGTGCGCGGGCGCAAGAGGTAGGGAGATGACCAACGTCAGCCGCTGTGGTTTTGGCCTTGCGATCGCCGCCGCGCTGACGTTGCTCTCCGCTCCTGCCGGGGCCGAGGAGCGGGTCGTCAACTTCTACAATTGGTCGAACTACGTGGCGCCCGACGTCCTCCAGGCCTTCACCAGGGAGACGGGCATCAAGGTGGTCTACGACACGTTTGACGCCAACGAGACGCTGGAGACGCGCCTGATGGCCGGCAAATCCGGCTATGACGTCGTGGTGCCCACCGCCTATTTCCTCCAGCGCCAGATCAAGGCCAACATCTTCCAGAAGCTCGACAAGTCGAAGCTGCCGAACCTGGCCAATGACTGGCCGGTGGTGACCGAACGTCTCGCGATCTACGACCCCGGCAACGTCTACGCCGTCAATTACATGTGGGGCACGACCGGCATCGGCTACAACGTCGCCAAGTTGAAGCAGATTCTCGGAGCGGATGCCAAGATTGACAGCTGGGACATCGTGTTCAAGCCGGAGAACCTCGCGAAATTCAAAGACTGCGGCGTCCACATGCTGGATTCCGCCGACGACATCTTTCCGGCGGCGTTGAACTATCTCGGGCTTGATCCGAACTCGACCAAGCAGGCCGACCTCGAAAAGGCCGCCGATGTCGTCACCAAGGTGCGGCCCTCCGTGCGCAAGTTTCATTCGTCCGAATATCTTAGCGCGCTCGCCACCGGCGAGATCTGCTTCGTGGTCGGCTGGTCCGGCGACATCATGCAGGCCCGCGCCCGCGCTGCCGAAGCCAAAAGCGGCATCGAGATCGGCTACGCCATCCCGAAGGAGGGCGCGCAGATGTTCTTCGATAATCTCGCGATCCCCGCGGATGCCAGGAACGTCAGCGAAGCCTACGAGCTGATCAACTATCTCTACCGTCCGGACGTGGCCGCCAGGAATACGGACTTCCTGTCCTACGCCAATGGCAACCTCGCCAGCCAGAAACTGGTCGATCCGAAAATCTTGAGCGACAAGAACATCTATCCGGACGAGGCGACGCTCGCAAAGCTGTTCGTCATCACGGCGCGTGAGCCCGCGACCCAGCGGGTCATCAATAGGCTTTGGACCAGGGTGAAGACGGGGCGGTAAGCACTACTGTCCGCTACCGCCACCTTCGGTGCAGCCACAGCCACTGCTCCGGATGCTCGCGGACCCAGCCTTCCACCACGCTCGTGATCGCCTGCGTGGTGCCCTGGATGTCGATCTTGCCGTCGGCGTCGCGCACCGGGTGGACCTCTTCGGTGATCTCGGCGGTGAAGCGGCCGCCGGGCAGGCGGATGACGCGGACGCCGTGGATCGGGCATTCGACCTGTCGTAACAGGCGCGCCAGCATCGGATTGGCGCGGGTCTTGCGGCCGAAGAAGGTGACCTCGACTCCGCCGGTCAGATACTGGTCGATCAGCATCGCGACGTGCTTGCCGTCCTTGAGCGCCTGGGCAAGCCGCAGCGGCGCGTCGCGCCCCGCCGGGATCAGCGTGCCCATGTTGACCTGTCGCATCTCCTGGATGATGCGGTCGGCGGAGGCGATATTCGGGCGGCGGTAGAGGATCGCTGCATCGAGCCCGTGTGCGACCGCGGCGAGCGCCGGTAATTCCCAATTGGCCAAATGCGCGGCGAAGATCAACGCCGGCTTGCCGTCGTCGCGGATTTGATCGAACAGCTCGATGCTGCGGCTGGGCAGTTCGATCCGACTGTTTTCTGGATGATCGCGGTCGTAATCCCAGACCTGGTCCATATGGGCGAATTCGGCGCCGACGCGACCGAGATTGTCCCAGACGCCCATCAGGATGGCTTCGATTTCCTCGGGCGACTTGTCCGGAAACGCCGCGGTGAGATTGGCGCGGCCGATGCGGTGCTCGCGCAGGCGCGGGCCGATCAGTTTGGTGACGCGTGCGAAAAAGTCCGAGGTCTTGGCTGGATCGAAATAACGCGTGGTGCGCAACATGCCGACGGTGGCAGCGCCGATCAGCCCTCCACCGATCGACTTTGCCGTCTGCCGCGCGCGGGCCTTCGTCCTCGCCGGAAGCAGCGCCATGCGTCCGGTCAGGCCGGTTCGCGGGTCAGGATCAGCGAGGCGTTCTGGCCGCCGAACCCGAACGAGTTCGACATCACCGCGGTGACGCGGGCATCGCGTGCCTTGTTGCCGACGACGTCGAACAGGATCGTGGGATCCGGATTGTCGTAGTTGATCGTCGGCGGGATACGCTGATGCTCCAGCGTCAGCAGCGAGAAGATCGCCTCGACCGCGCCCGCGGCCGAGATGGTGTGGCCGACCATCGACTTGTTGGAGGTGACCGGAATCTTCGAGACGAGCTCGCCGAACACGGCCGATGTCGTATTGTACTCCATCTTGTCGTTCTCGGGCGTCGCGGTGCCGTGCGCGTTGATGTGGTCGATCTGATCCGGCGTCATGCCGGCATCGGCCAGCGTCTTGTTCATGCAGCCGATGATCGGCTTGCCGTCGGGCGAGGAGCGGGTGCGATGGAAGGAATCGGTGAGCTCGCCGCAGCCGGCGATTACGCCGAGTATTTTTGCGCCGCGCGCGGTGGCGGCTTCATAGCTTTCGAGCACCAGCGCACCGGCGCCTTCGGCCATGACAAAACCGTCGCGGTTCTTGGAGAAGGGACGGGAGGCCGCCTGCGGCGGGTCGTTCTGGGTCGAAAGCGCCGAGAGCAGCGAGAAGCGCACCAGCGCCTCCGGATTCACGGTGCCGTCGGTCGCCACGCACAGCGCGGCATCGGTCTCGCCGCGGCGGATCGCCTCGACGCCGAGCTGAATCGAGGTCGCGCCCGAAGCGCAGGCCGTCGACAACGAGATCGGCGAGCCCTTGGTGCCGAAGGTCTCGGCGAGGTAGGCCGCGACCGAACCGAACATGAAGCGGTGGTGATAGGCGCTGTACTTGCCGCCACCGGAGATGCGCAGCAGATCGTCGTAATTGAAGTCGGGTTTGCCGACGGCGCGGCCGAGTTCGCGGCGCTGCGGCCATTCGACTTCGACCGGTGCGACCGCAAGAAAGAGAGGACCCGGGAAATCCGCCTTGGTGCCGATCCCGGCCTGGTCCAGCGCTTCCTGCGTCACCAGTTCGGCCATCCGTTCGGACAGGCCGGTGGAGGAGAACGGATCGACGCTGACGAAATCCACCGTGCCGGCCATCGTGGTTTTGAGGCCGTCGACCGGAAAGCGCGTGATGGTGCGGATGCCGGATTCGCCGGCGACGAGCTTCGCCCAATTGTCGGTCTTGCCGTTGCCGAGCGAGGTCATGATGCCCATGCCGGTGACGACGACGACGGGACGCCCGAGTTTGTCGCGTGGTGCAGTCATGTCGATCCCCGCTTGAGCTGGAGCATGATCCGAAAAAGCGTGACGCGGTTTTCCGAGAAGATCATACCCAAACAATAACCTGCCAAAGCGTAACGCGCTTTAGCTTACTGCCTCGACCAGCGCCATGCCTTCGCCGCGCCAGTGTCCGGCCCCCACCACCACAATCTGGGTGGGCGCTCCCTGCATTTCAATCTCGGTGCCCGTGGAATCGTTCGGCGGAAACAGCGCGCCGCGAGAGATCGACAGCGCGGCGAGCGCGATGCCGAGCGGGAATTGCGTCTCCATGGTGTGGCCGAACATCGTGCCGGTCGAGCGCACCGGGAACTCGGCGTGGCCCTTCAGGAAGGCGCGCTCTTCTGATGTCGCAGGCTCCGCGCCGGTCGCGCCGGATATGATCGCGCCCTTGCCGTCGCGCTTCGGCAACTTTGCCCAAAGCTTCTCCAGCGTCGCGGCCATGTCGCCGGGGGTCTTACGACGGGCAAGGTCGGCAACGACGCTCGACAGCTTTGCGAATGGTTTTGCGCCGCGCGCTTCCGCATGGGCCTTCGATTCCAGCACCAGGAACGCGCCAGCCGAGCCGAGCGCGAAGCCGGCGTGGTCCTTGCGCGCCCACACGGGGGCGAACTTGTCCTTCAGATTGAAGTCGCCGAATTCGTAGAGGACCATCAGGTCCTTGCGCTCGCCATTGTGCGAGCCGCCGATCAGCGCGATGTCGCTCTCGCCGGAGGCGATGCGCGACAATGCAATGCGGGCGGCATCGGCGCCGGCAACCTCTTCACCCATGAAGGTGCGCGAGGTGCCGCCAATGCCGTGCACGATGGCGATGTTGCCGGCGAGCAGGTTGGAGAGCTGGGCCAGGAACAGCGTCGGCCTGAGATCGCTCATCAGCCGCTCATTGAGGAAGCCGGGCGCGTTGGCGCCCTTGGCCTCGGCCGTGAGCACGCCGGTGTCGACGTTGAGATCGCGTTCACCGCCGCCGGCGGCGACCACCATGTCGATCTTCGACAGGATGTCCTTGTTGCCCTTGATCCCGGCGGAGTCGAGCGCAAGCCCGGCCGCATAGGTGCCGATGCGCTGCCAGGCTTCCATCTGGCGCTGGTCGCCCTTCTTGGGGATCTGGCTGTCGAAGGTGACAGGCATCAGGGGGTGCACGATGTAGGGTGCAAAGCCCTTCTCGTCGACATTGATGCGCTTCTCCTGAAGCGCGGCCCAGTTGGCGTCCAGGCCCTCGCCGAGCGAGGTGGCCAGGCCAATGCCGGTGATCCAGACTTCCGTCTGGGCAGGCTTCGAAGCAGTCTCGGTCATGGCAATACGGCCTGTTGCGGAAAGCCGACGCGTTTGGCGACCGCGTCCATGTGGGCGCGCATATCCGCATGGGGAAAGGGAATCTGCGTGAAGGTCAGCGTCGAATTCGCGCGCAGCTTGCCGCCGACCTTGATCTTGGCTTCGGTCACGGCGTAGCCTGAGCCCTGATGGGCCAGGCTCGCCTCGATGCTCATGAGATCGCCGGGGAAGACCGAGCCGCGGACCTTGGCCTCCTTGACGGCAGCCAGGATCGGCATACGCTCGAATTTGAGCACGCCAAGCTGAAGCCAGCCCGAGGCCTGCGCCATCGATTCGATCAGGAGCACGCCGGGCATCAGGGGATAGCCCGGGAAGTGCCCTTCGAAGATGGTGCTCTCCATCGGGACCTGAGCCTCGACAACAATCGTCTTCGCGTCGACGTTGAGGTCGACGACGCGATCTATCATGTGGAAGTATTCGAGTTGCATGACCGCGCGCTTAGGCGCTCGCGCCCTTGGCCGCAACCAGTTCGTCGATGCGGGCGCACAGGTTTTTCAGCACGAAATACTGCTCGGTGGTCGCTTTGCCGTCGTTAACCTCCTGAGTCCACTTTTCCAGCGGCAGCTTGATACCGAACTGCTTGTCGATCGCGAACGCGATGTCCAGGAAATCGAGGCTGTCGATGCCGAGGTCATCGATGGCATGGCTATCCGGCGTGATCGTGTCGCGCGGGATGTCGCAGGTTTCAGCGATGATCGTAGCGACCTGATCGAATGTGGAGGACATCACTAAGCCTTTGATATATTGCAGATGTTTGTCAGATTTTCCAGAGTGGAACGATGGGTGGGCATCGCGCCCCGATGACGCCCTCAACCCCCCTCTGGCCGGGTCGAAAGCCCGTATATCGGAGCGCCGCCCTGAGTTCAATGGAGCCGGACGGGTGTGGGGACCGGGCTGGGGACGCCCCGGCTGAGCCGTTTCGGCCGAAGGAACGCCAGCGGGCCTACCAGACGTCTTGCTTACCAGATGTCCTGCCTAGATGTGCGGCGTCGTGATCTTGACGCAGTCGCGGCGGCCCATCAGCACGCAATCCTGGGTCCGGCGCAGGTCGGCGATGCTCACCGCGAGCCAGATCCCGATCGCGGTCAGTGCGATGGTGAAGGCCAGCGCCGCGATATTGGCGAGCATGCGACGGCGGAAATCGTCCGGTTCGGTGCGGGGCTCCTCGTAGCGCGACAGGTCGAGCCGCTCGGGCGCGACGCGCAATTGCTGCACGCTAGCGTTGCCGCGGTGGGCCGTCGGGGAAGGCGAGGTGCGCGGCCTGAACTGGAGCACCCGGTGCTCGTCATCCGAGCTTATGGGCCGCTGGGTTGTCATGGTGCAGGGATCACTCCGAAGCAGCGATTTTTAGATAGCATACGTAGTGAACGCGTTGCAGAAAATTTTCTCAACGCGCACGTGCATTGCGCGTTCGCACTATCCTGCAGGACTGCGAACGAAGGACCGTGGAACCGTGGTCGTTCCGGGCCTGCAGAGGGTGCGATGCAATAATATCCACCGAGCCGAATGCATTTGCCGGCGCGGTGCCCATGACATAGTCCAGGGAACCTGACCACGCAGCTGCAACCATGTTAGGGGCCTTTCGACCATGACCAATACGCGCGAACCGAGAGTGCATCCGGTGTCGATCCTGTCGCTGCGGCCGACGCAGATGACGGTCGGGATGCGCGAGGTCAAGGAGAAGCGCAAGCGCTGGCGCGAGCACGACAAGAAGAAGCAGGCCGATCTGCTCGGCAAGCATATGATCCCCGTCGTGCACGGCCCCGACGAGCGCTATTACGTGATCGACCATCATCATCTCGGTCGCGCGCTGCACGACGAGGGCGTCAAGGAGGTGCTGGTCACCATTGTCGGCGACCTCAGGATGGTCGAGCGCGAAGCGTTCTGGGGCGTGATGGACAACAAGCGCTGGGTTTACCCCTACGACGCCAAGGGCGAACGGCGACCATTCCGCGATTTGCCCAAATCCGTCGTCGACCTCAAGGACGATCCTTTCCGGAGCCTTGCCGGCGAACTGCGCCGCATGGGCGGCTTCGCCAAGGACACCACGCCCTTCTCCGAATTCCTGTGGGCCGACTATCTGCGTCGAAAGCTGTCGCGCAAGGCTGTGGATGCCAATTTCGACAAGGCGCTCGAGAAGGCGATGTCCTCAGCCAAGAGCAAGGATGCGATCTATTTGCCCGGCTGGTGTGGGCCAGCGGACGATGATTAGGCGCAACGCTCGCAGCAGCGAGGCATGCGGCTCCGCAAACCGGATCTGATCACAGCCTCTTGAGCGAAACCATCTTCCGTCCGCACGAAGCAGTGCTGAAACCAAGCCGTGCCATCTGTTGGAATTGTCGAGCTCACACAGGAGGCCGAAATGCGCCGTCTGGTTTTCGCCGTTGCCCTGCTCGTGGTCGCTTCAGCCGGGATCTCGGCGTCGTTTGCCGCAGTTCACCATGCCAAGACGTTGACTTTTTCCGAGCGCTTTGCCCCGGCGCTCGAGTTGATGGCGCAGCGCTAGGACAGGTTCACGCCAGTTCAACCAGCAGCGTCGCGATCGATTTTGCGCAACCGCACAAAGGCGGCCCAGGCCCGCGGATAATCCTTGTCCGCGGGATCAATCGTAAGTAGCGCGCGGCATGCTTCCTTGATCTCCTCGGGCGAAGGACGCTTGGCCGGAACCCCGGATGATTTGGCCTCCTCCCAGCGAGCCTCGATGCCTTTCGCAAACGCCAGGGCCTCGGCGCTCGTCCGCTTCTGCGCCGATTTCGCCAGCGGATGGTCCGAGGGGAAGTTCGGCCATGCAGCCGGCGGCTGATCGACACGCCACGTCAGTTCATCTGCTTGTCGCGCCTCCACGCCCGAACCTGAATGCTGTGCTGCTGGCGCCCATCCTGCCCCTGCCGAGGCTGGCGAACCCGATGAGCCGGCTGATCTCCGCGGGACCGCCGAACCTGGCGCGACCGCCGCTGTCTGTGCGGCCAGCTGGCCAAGCTGTTGTTCCATCGTTCCGCCGCTGGACTTGGGGATGACTTTTTCGATGGTCTTGATCATCGACAGCGCGCCTGGCGATATCAGCGTGTTCTGGTCGGCAATTTTGTCGTCGGCCGCGCCTGGGCAGGGCTTGTAAGCAGAGCGCTGCGACGTCATCCGGCCGTCGTCGTCGATACGGGCAAAATCGATCGAGACGGTGTAAACGAACGCGGCCTCGACATACTGCCTCTCCTTGTCCATCGCTTTTACGGAGCCGCATACGTATCTTGCCTGGTCTGCATCGATCGTTCGCAGGCCGTTGAAGTGAGCTGAATTCGGCGCAACGAGGACGCGTAAGACGGCAGCCCGCGCCTTGCCGTGCTCCGATTCGAACATGCTCCATATCTCGTTCGCGTTGATGATCTCCGGCTGATAGTTCCATGCGTATCCGGCAGCGAAGAATGTCGTGCCAATACAGGTCGCGATAACAAATGCCCGCACGTTCATGAGAAGCCCCCCAACAGGCACGACTCATCCGCGTCTCCGGGGACGGAAACTGCGCAAGTTGTGCCAAGGCGTTTGTGCTAGTTGAGGGTGAGATTCTTAATTAAACGTGTGCGATTGCGAAAACACAGAGTTCCCGTCAAGCGGGAACTCATCCGCTGCATTGTGGCGATGCGTTCCTTCCGCCCTCGCGGCGGTCGGTCATTTCTTCGGCAACCGTCCCATCAGATAGAATTCGTCGTTCGGCCGCATGCCGGTGAAATTCGCCAGCCGGTTCGACAGTGCGAAGAAGGCGGAGATTGCGGCGATGTCCCAGATGTCGTCGTCGCTAAAGCCATGCGGCGCGAGCGCGGTGAAATCGTCCTCGGAAATCCGCTGCGCATCGGCCGAGACCTTCATCGCGAAGTCGAGCATCGCCTTTTGCCGCGGCGTGATGTCGGCCTTGCGGTAGTTCGTGGCGATCTGGTCGGCGATCAGCGGGTTCTTGGCACGGATACGCAGGATCGCGCCATGCGCGATCACGCAATACTGGCACTGATTGGCTGCCGAGGTCGCGACCACGATCATCTCGCGTTCGGCTTTGCTGAGGCCGCCGTCCTTCTCCATCAGTGCGTCGTGGTAGGCGAAGAAGGCGCGGAACTCGTCCGGGCGGTAGGCCAGCGTCAAGAACACGTTCGGCACGAAGCCGCTCTTCTCCTGGACGGCGAGGAGACGCGTGCGGATGTCGTCAGGGAGCGCATCGAGGGCGGGAGCGGCGAAGCGTTGCACAGGCTTTGTCATGGGCATGGATTCCGGCTTGGGGCCGGCAACCATAGTCGATGCGGGTGCCATGCTCAACGTGACGCCAGGCTCGCAATGCCGGCGCTGGAAAACGAGCGTCGCTTTACCGCAGCGGCTTCTTCAGCAGCGAGAAGCGGTCCGGATCCAACCCCATCGACGGTTGCAGCATCGGAGTTTCGATGCTGGAGAGCGTCTTCGCGGGCGGCGCCGAGAACACCGGATCGTTCGGCACGTCGCGCTGCGAGGTGGCACCGCGCCAGCGCTCGAGCACGGCGCCGACGAAATGCATGTCGTGACCGGAGGTGACGGAGGGCACGCTGCTGATCGTGGCTTCGCCGCGCGGCAATTGATGCGGCGGCACCTCCTTGAAGCGCAGCCGCGTCGGCAGCGCGACACCTTCGCCGAATGCCAGCACTTCTCGGGTGCCGAGCGAGGGCACGAACGAAAGCAGGTTCGCGGCCGCATCCGACACCGCGGCGCGCAGCAGCGCCTGGTCGCGCTCGTTGGCAAGGCGCATCGTGAACAGCGTGTTGCACTGGGAGATGATGGTGGCGTCGAGCTCGGCCGGACGCTGGGTGATGAGGCCGAGATAGACGCCGTATTTGCGGCCTTCCTTGGCGATGCGCGACACCGCCTTGCGGGTCGGCCCGAAGCCGACATTGCGATCGGCCGAGGCGTAGCGGTGAGCCTCCTCACAGACGAACAGCATCGGCGAAACGCCATCGCTCCACAAGCCGAAGTCGAAGGCCATGCGGCAGAGCACCGAGACGACGGAATCGATGACCTCGGCCGGGAAGCCGGCGAGCTGCATCACCGTCATCGGTTTGCCGTTGGCCGGCAGGCGGAACAGATGACTGATCACCTCGGCCATGGTGTCACCGCCGACATTGGCGTTGTCGAACATGAAGGCGTAGCGCGGGTCGTTGCGGACCGCCTCGATGCGGGAGATCAGCTTGTGATAGATGATGCGCGAGGAGCGGTTCTCGAGCTTGCCCATGCGCTCGTCGATCAGCGACATCAGATCGACCAGGCGATAGGGCACCGGCGTATCGACGGTGTAGCCGATCTGCTTGGGATCGATGCGCTTCAGGCCAATGCGGTCGGCGTTCTGGTACTGGGTGTAGACGCCCTTGGCGAGCGGAATGACCTCGGCGAGGACGTCGAGCTCCTCAGGCACGCCGGCGCGGCCGCCGAACAGCACGTCGACGATTTCCTCGAAATTGAACAGCCAGAACGGCAGTTTCAGATTGCGCGGGTTGAGCACCAGCGCGCGGTCGCCGAAGCAGCGGCCATATTCGTTGTGCACATCGAGCAGGAAGATGCGCAGGTTCGGGCGTGCCTTGAGGATCTCGTTGAGCAACAGCGACACACCGGTCGATTTGCCGACGCCGGTCGATCCCAGCACTGCAAAGTGCTTGGAGAGCATTTCCTCGATGTCGACATAGGCGACGACGGAGCTGTCCTGCTGAAGGAAGCCGACATTGATCTGGTCGGAACCGGTGGGCGCGTAGATCGTGCGCAGCTCCTGGCTCGTGATCAGGTCGACCGAATCGCCGATGGTCGGATAGTTGGTGACGCCGCGCTGGAATTTGGCCTTGCCGGTCGCGTTGAGGATTTCGCCCAGCAGGTCGACCGAGGCGATGGCGATCAGATTGTCGTTGCTCGAGAGGTTCTCGCAGGACACCTCGGTGATCATGGCGACGATGACCGAGCTGGCGCAGCGGATACTGACGAAGCGGCCGACGGTGGCCCGAACTTCCGAGACCGGCATGCGGCTTTCAGCCAGCAGCCCGACCCGGGCGAGCGATCCGCGAACCGAAATCACGCGTCCAAAGGATGTCACAATGAATGAACCTGGCAAGAGCAACGGGTTGCCCGGACTATGCACGGCCGTCGCTGGACAAACGGTTAAGCGGCAGGCGCCGGCGCTTCGTTAAATCCGCGACAATTCGGGTGCGAGGTTTGTTCCCAATACATACTCCCTGGCAGTAGCGGCGGAAAATGCTGCTTTTTCCCGGCCGACGGGCGAGAGTGCTTAAGAGAGATTTTACCATTCGGGCAGTCGGTCCGCGGTTCCGGGACGGGTTGGTCATCCTGGATGGTCCGTCATCCGTTCCGGGCGGCGATGTTTGATTTGTTGACGGGACCTAATCATTTGTACATTGGTACAAATAAACCGGCGGCCTTGTGCCGCCCACCGGCGCGTGAGTGGATTGCAGCCTGTGCCAGATCGCGGGATCCGGTCCAGCGGATCGCAAGCCACGTCTTGGAGGACACCATGCAGCCCGAACCGATCCTCGATCTCGCTCATCTCGGCCACATGGAGCTGTTGACACCCAAGCCGGACGAGAGCCTGAAATTCTTCGTCGACGTGATGGGCATGACCGTCAGCGGACAAAAGGGCGAGTCGGTCTATTTGCGCGGCTGGGACGATTACGAGCGCTATTCGCTCAAACTGACGGCGTCGAAGACATCGGGCATGGAGCACATGGCGTTACGTGCGCGCAGCCAGCAGGCGCTGGAGCGTCGCGTCGCGGCGCTGAAAGGGTCCGGCTTCGACATCGGCTGGATCGACGGCGACATGGGGCAGGGGCCGACCTTCCGCTGCCGCGATCCCGATGGACACATCGTCGAGCTCTACTACGAGACCGAATGGTATCAGGCGCCGCCCGAGCTGAAGCCCGCACTGAAGAACCAGGCGCAGCGCTTTCCCGCGCGCGGCGTCAATGTCCGCCGCCTCGATCACCTCAATTGCCTCGCCGTGGACATCAAGGCCAACCGGGAGTTCTTCGAGAATTATCTCGGCTGCCGCCTCACCGAGCAGATCGTGCTGAACGACGGCCGCGAAGCGGCGATGTGGCTGACGATGTCGAACAAGAGCTACGATTTCGCCTATTCGCTCGATCATTCCGGCACGGCCGGCCGCTTCCACCATGTCACTTACGCGCTCGACAGCCGCGAAGAGATTCTGCGCGCTGCCGACATCTTCCTGGAGAACGGCATCCACATCGAGACCGGCCCGCACAAGCACGCGATCCAGCAGACCTTCTTCCTCTATGTCTACGAGCCCGGCGGCAACCGCGTCGAAGTCGCCAATGCCGGCGCGCGCCTCATCCTCGCGCCCGACTGGAAGCCGATCGTGTGGACGGAAGACGAACGCAAGAAGGGGCAGGCGTGGGGCCTCAAGACGATCGAGTCGTTTCACACGCACGGCACGCCGCCGGTGCAGCACAAGAAGTAGCGCTCAGTTCGCGGCGGCTCTCACACGCGCAATCGTCTCCTTCACACCGATCCATGCTGGCCTGTCGGGTGCGAACTGCTTGCGCAGGAAGGTGACCAGCTCCTCGACCTGCGCATCGCTCATGCTGTTCTTGAAGGCCGGCATATAGCCGAGATTGCTCGACACCGGCTCGGCGATGCCGTGCAGGATGATTTGCACGAGATTGTCCGATGTGGCGCTGTGCAGGTTGCTGTTGAGGGCGAGCGAGGGGCGGCTGCCGAACAGCGCCAGGCCGCCGACCTCGTGGCAGACGGCGCAGGCGCCCTGATAGAGGCGCGCGCCGGTTGAGGACGCCATCGTGACTTGCGTTGAAGCTTCTAGCTTCAGAGCGATCGCATCCTGCGCTTTCCTATCGGTCGCGGTGTCATTGAACGAGTTGAGATAGACGGCCATGGCGCGGATGTCCTGGTCGGGCAGGGCCGCCAGATCCCTGACGATCGGCGCCATCGGCCCAGCGGCGACGCCATGATATCGCGAGTGGCCCGTGCGCAAATAGGCGAAAAGCTCGTCTTCGTTCCACGGGATCGGCGCTTGCGACAGCGACGTCAGCGGCGGCGCCTCCCAGCCCTCGGCAAAACCGCCGGCGAGATAGGCGTCACGCTGCTCGGCGCCGAGCGTGTTGCGCGGCGAATGGCAGGCGCTGCAATGGCCGAGACCTTCGACGAGATAAGCGCCGCGATTCCAGACCTTGGATTTCGCGGGATCAGGCTTGAACTCTCGCGTCTGGTGGAACAGCGCATTCCATCCGGCAAGTAGCGGGCGGAGATTGAACGGAAAGGCGAGCGTATTCGCAGGCTGCGTCGCGCGCACCGCAGGCTGTGCCATTAGATAGGCATAAAGCGCCTGCATGTCGGCATCGCCAGTCTTCGAAAAGTGCGTGTAGGGGAAGGCGGGATAGAGTTGCCGTCCGTCGCGATGCAGCCCGTCGCGCATCGCGCGCTCGAATGCGGGATAGGACCAGGCGCCGATGCCGGTCTCGACGTCGGGCGTGATGTTGGTCGCGTAGATCGTGCCGAACGGCGTCTCCAGCGCGCGGCCACCGGCGTTGAGCGCACCGCCGATCATGGTGTGGCACTCCGCGCAATTGCCGAGTGCGGCCAGTTGTTGCCCGCGCGCGATCGTCGCTGCGGAATAGACCGATGGGTCTGGCCGCGCGATCGGTGCGATGGCGCGGCCGGGCAAAACAGCCGCACCGATGCCAATCGCCGCGGTGCAGACGGCCGCGACCGTCGCGAAGATGCCGGCGCGTTTGGCGAATGGATTCTCCCAGATACGGGATGGTTGTGGCGCAGCGGGAGCGGGCAGCGCCTGCCGCGTGGCCGGCCCGCCGCTGTGCAATCCATTCAGGATGCGCTCGGGCGTGAACGGCGGCTCGCGAAATCGCACGCCGGTGGCATCGAAAATCGCGTTCGCAATCGCAGCCGCACTCGGGACCGAGGCGGATTCGCCGACGCCGAGCGGCGGCTGGTCCGGCCGCGGCAGCAACAACACGTCGATCTTGGGCACGTCAGGGAAGGGGATGATCGGATAGGCGCCCCATTCCCGCGCCGCGACTGCGCCGCGCTCGAACGAGACCTCCTCCATCAGTGCGCGGCTGGTTGACTGGATGACGTTGCCATGGATCTGGTGGCGCACACCGTCCGGGTTGATCATCAATCCGGAGTCCTGCCCAGCAACCACGCGCGTCACGCTGACCTCGCCGGTCGACTTGTTCACGGCAACGTCGGTGACCCAGGCCGACCAAGCCGCGCCATAGCCGGGGAATTTGCTGTGGACGTAGAGCGCATAGGCAAAGCCGCGCCCATGCACGATCTCGCCGTCTTTCTCTTCGCGCACCGGCCGCGGCGTCCAGCCCGCGCGCTCGGCGACAGCATGGACGAGATCGACGGCGCGCTGGTCCTTCAGGTAACGCAGACGATATTCGACCGGGTCAACCCCGGCCTCGGTCGCGGCCTCGTCGATATAGGATTCATGCGCAAAGGTGTTGGGCAGGGCCGAGACGCCGCGAAACCAGGACGCGCGCACGATCGGCGCCATGTCGTGGGCGACGACGCGCATGTGGCCGTAATCGTAAGGCGGGATCGCGGTGCGGTCGCCCATCTGGAGGACGTCCGGCCTCGGCGATATCCGTCCCGTCAGCAACAGCGCCAACGTCGGCGCGGCATTCGACGGATAGCGCGTAGCGAGATCGTAGGCAGCGACGTCGCCCGCCGCATCCAGGCCGCCATTGACGTCGATGAGCTGCGCGGCGCCTTTGGGCTCCCAGGCGTGTTCCTGCTCGCGCGTCAGCTGTACGCGCACGGGCCGGCCGACCGCGCGCGAGAGCAACAAAGCGTCCGCGGTGACATCGTCGGCGCAGTTGCGGCCGTAGCATCCGGCGGCCTCCAACCTGATGACCTCGATCTCGCTCTCGGGACGCTCGATCAGCAGTGACAGGTCTGCGCGCAGCACGTGCGGGTTCTGCGTGCCCGACCAGACACGGATGTTGCCGTCCTGGAAGTCGGCGACCGCGCAGGACGGGCCGATCGAGGCATGCATCTGATATGGCCAGACGTAAGTGCGCCGCATCGGTTTGGCCGCGCCGGCAATGGCAGCATCGACATCGCCCTTGTCGATCAGCGTGCGCGGCGTGGACGGGTTGGCACGAAGCGCCGTCTCGACGTCGGCGAGATCGGTCAGTTCAGGCGTCGGTCGCCAGCTCACCGCAAGCTGCTCCGCCGCGCGGATCGCGTTCTCCTCGCGCTCCGCGACGATTCCGACGAAATCGCCGATGCGTACGACGGCCATGATGCCGGGAATGTCGCGCACCGAGGATTCATCGACCGAAATCAGGCTGGTGCCGACGAACGGGCCGGCGTCGACGCCGGCATAGGGCGGGCGCACCACGCGGCCGTGCAGCATGCCCGGTATACGGATGTCGTGCACGAACGTCAGCTCGCCCGTGGCCTTGGCGGGCAGGTCGACGCGTGGCATCGATTGGCCGACAATGGCGTAATCGCCGACCGGCTTGACGGCGACGTCGTCGGCAAGCTCGAGACGAATGGTCTCTCCGCCGATCAACTCGCCATAGCTGACGCTGCGATTGTCGTGCCCGCGCACGAGGCCGTCTTCGATCCTGAGATCGGCTGCCGGCAGCTCCAGGCGCTCGGCCGCACGTGCGATCAGGAAGTGACGCGCCTGCGCGGCGGCTTTGCGCAGGGGAACGGCAGTGATCTGAATGGTCTCGCTTGCGATCGTGGCGCCCTGGTTCGGCACCGTTGCGGTGTCGCCGAGCACCACGACGAGGCGGGCAAAGGAGACGTCGAGCTCTTCAGCCACGATCTGGCCAAGCGCCGTGCGGATGCCGGTGCCGAGATCGACATGACCATTGTAGGCTGTGACCGAACCGTCCGCGGTGATGCGGACGAAGGTCTCGGATGTGCACTCGTCCACCGTGCGGACGACGACGAGCGAGCCGGATTGCAGCTCAGCTCCGTTCGGATGCGGGGAGGCCATCAATCACCGGCCTCGGCAAGCTGACCAGACGCACGCATCACGGCGCGCAGGATTTCGATATGCGTGCCGCAGCGACAGAGATTGTAGCGCAGCGCCGCCAGCGCCTCCTGTTCGGTGGGCTGAGGGTTGATCGCAAGCAGCGCCTTGGTCGTCATGATCATGCCGTTGAGACAATAGCCGCATTGCGCGGCCTGCTCGTCGATGAAGGCCTGCTGCACCACATCCGGCTTGTCGCGGGTACCGAGCCCCTCGAGCGTCACGATGTCGCGGCCGGCGCAGCCACTGATCGGAATGACACAGGAGCGCGCCGCCGCGCCATCGATCAGGACAGTGCAGGTGCCGCATTCACCGAGGCCGCATCCGTATTTCGCACCGTTGAGCGCGAGATCGTTGCGCAGCACGTAGAGCAGAGGCGTGGCTCGCGCCGCAGTGATCTCGTGGATTCTGCCGTTCACGGTGATGCGGATCGGTGTCTGCGTCATCCTCGTTCCCAAATCGACTCGTTGAGCGCCGCGGCCAAGGCTTCGCGAAATTCCAAGTCCGCTCAAAATCTACGTTGTGACGATACCGTTTGTACACAAACGTGCAAGCCGGACATGCCGCAGTGCAGCGCGAGTGCCTTCTTTGTGGACAGGCCGGATAGGCAAACGAGGTTTTATGCGGCAGGCGTATGTTTTGCGCCGCACCGCCGCTTGACAGTCATCGGGAGGGCGCGCAACATCGTTCGTGTACAAATGATAACTGCACTGTCGGCTGGCTTTGACATGGTGACTGAACCTACGAGCGCCGCCATCGACAAGATCCGCTGCGATGCGTGTCCGGTGATGTGCTACATCAAGCCGGGCGCGGCGGGCGCCTGCGACCGCTATGCCAATCACGAGGGCAAGCTCGTCCGCGTCGATCCGCATGTGATCCTGGAGCGCACCGTGTCCCATGGCGGCAAGCTCGTTCCGTTCAGCCGCACCGAAGATTGGGACGGCAAGATCGTCCACGAGCCTTCCACCTTTGTAACGGCGATCGGCGCGGGGACGACCTATCCCGACTACAAGCCGGCGCCGTTCATCGTCTCGGCGGAGGTCGATGGCGTCGACATGGTGACTGTTGTCACCGAGGGCATCTTCTCCTATTGCGGCATCAAGGTGAAGATCGACACCGACCGCTATCTCGGGCCGGAGACGGCGACCGTTCGTGCACAAGGCGAGGCGGTCGGTCATGTCACCACCAGCGAATACGGTTCGCAGATGCTGTCGCTCGGCGGTGTGCACCATCTGACCGGCGGCTCCAAGAAGGAAGGCCGCGTCACCTGTGACACGCTGATGGACCTCGCAAATTGCAAGGCGGTCGAGCTCACCATCGACGGCGGGGCGAGCGTGGTGGTGCAGGCCGGCCAGGCGCCGATCGTCAACGGCATGAAAGAAGAGCGCATGCGCGTCGGCTGCGGCTCGGCGACGATCGGCATGTTCGCCAAACAATGGCACGGCAAGGTCGACGAGGTTGTCGTGGTCGACGACCATATCACCGGCGTGCTCTCGGAGCATCAGGCCGGCAAGCTGCTCGACATCGCCGATACCGGCATCAAGATGAAGGGGCGCCGCTCGACGCCCGGCCGCTATTTCCAGGTCGCCGATCCCGGCACGGGTTGGGGCGGCACCAATATCTCCGATCCGCTCGCAATCCTGGGACCGTTCGACGCGAAGGAGGCCAAGCCTGGCCTCTCGATGCTGATGGTCTCCACGACGGGCGAGCATTCGTCCTATTACGTGCTCGACGAAGCCTTGAAGCCGGTCGAGACCGAGATGCCGGATGACCTCAAGTTTTCGGTCGAGCGCATTCAGGAGAATTGCGAGCCGGCGCTGTGCACGGTGCTGTTCATGGCGGGCGCCGGTGGTTCCTTGCGGGCGGGCGTGACCGACAATCCGGTGCGGCTGACGCGCTCGGTGAAGGAGGCGCTGACGCGCGTCACCAGTGGCGGCGCGCCGGTCTATGTCTGGCCGGGCGGCGGCATCACCTACATGGTCGACGTGACGCAGATGCCGGCGGGGGCATTCGGTTACGTGCCGACGCCCGCGCTGGTGGCGCCGATCGAATTCACGATGAAGCTGTCGGACTATGCGGCGCTCGGCGGGCACATGGATTATGTGAAGCCGCTCGCCGAAGTTCAGGGCGGCGACGATGTCCGCCAATTGCCCTGGCAGAACCCGATCCCGGGCCCCCGGGTATGACAAGGCTCCCGCAAATCGCGTTGCTGTCTGACGGCCGGCGGCTGCATTTGCAGGATGGACCGATTGACCTGATCGTCGAGGCGAGGGGGGCGGCCGACGCAGTGCGCGAGGCCTATAAGGCTGCGGCCGAACGGTTCACCGGGCTTCTCGACGAGCTCTGCGCGGAACTGCCGGAACTGCGGACCGTTGTCGAGGAGCGGACCTCGTTGAGAGGCGTTGTGGCGCATCGCATGCACGCCGCGGTGGCGCCCTATGCCGGTGATGGCTTCATCACGCCGATGGCCGCTGTGGCCGGCAGCGTGGCGGAGGAGGTGTTGGGCGCAATGCTGAACGCTGCGGCGCTCGATCGGGCCTATGTCAACAATGGCGGAGACATTGCCCTGCATCTCGGCGAGGGCGAGCATTTTTCGGTCGGCCTGATGGACCGGCCCGATCGCGACGGCGTGATGCGGACAATCAGGGTGGACGCCGATGATCCCGTGCGTGGCATTGCGACCAGCGGACGGCACGGCCGCAGCTTTTCCCTCGGGATTGCCGATGCGGTGACCGTGCTGGCCGGAACGGCGTCGCAAGCCGACGCGGCCGCGACGATCGTTGCGAACGCCGTCGATCTGCCGGGGCATCCCGCCATCATCCGAAAACCTGCGAACGAACTTCAGCCCGACAGCGATCTTGGCGCGCGGCTCGTGACCCGCAACGTTGGTGGATTGTCGCAGAACGAGATCACCACCGCGCTCGAATCTGGCGCGGAATGTGCACGGCAATTATTCGATCGCGGATTGATCGAGGGTGCCGTGTTGCAGCTTTGTGGTGATATGATTGTCATCGGGACCAAGGATATTGAACGGCAACGATCGCGCCCGCTTGTACAAGAGAACGCGGTCCATGCCTGAACTGGGAAGCGGTTTGAGGAAACAATCATGAGCGCGATCATCCGCAAGATCGTCACCGTCGTCGAAGAGACGCAGATGGAGATGGGCCGCCAGGTCTCACCGCCGACGCGGCGTGCGGCGGCGATCGCCGTGATCGAGAATCCGTTTGCTGGAAAGTATGTCGAGGATCTCTCGCCGCTGATCGCGATTGGCGAGGAGCTCGGCGAGCTGCTCTCGAAGCGCGCGGTGGCGGCGCTCGGCATCGACGGGTCCAAGGCGCAGAGCTATGGCAAGGCCGCGGCCGTCGGCGAGAATGGCGAGCTGGAGCATGCAGCCGCCATCCTTCACCCGAAAATGGGCGCGCCGGTGCGTAAAGTGCTGGGCAAAGGCGCTGCGCTGATCCCGTCGTCGAAGAAGCGCAGTGGACCCGGCACGACGCTGGACGTTCCGCTGGGCCACAAGGATGCAGCCTTCGTGCGCAGTCATTTCGATGGCATGGAAGTGCAGATCAACGACGCGCCGCGCGCCAACGAGATCATGGTCGCGGTCGCCGTCACCGACAGTGGCCGTCCTTTGCCGCGCGTCGGCGGGCTGACCGTTGCGGAGATCAAGGGCGAAGATGGACTGCGTTAATCTTTTCAGAAAGTGGAGGTTGGGATGCGAGCAAAGAACTATTTTGTCGGGGCGGCGTTCGCGCTGTTGGCAAGCGGCATGGCTCATTCGGCCCTTGCGCAGGACATCAAGATCGGCGAGATCAACAGCTACTCGCTGCTGCCGGCGTTCACTGAGCCCTATCGCAAGGGCTGGCAGCTCGCGGTCGAAGAGATCAATGCGGCCGGCGGCATCAACGGCAAGAAGCTCATCGTCGTCTCCAAGGACGATGGTGGCAAGCCGGCAGATGCGCAGACCGCGGCCAACGAGCTGGTGTCGAGCGAGGGCGTGGCGATGCTGACGGGTACGTTCCTGTCGAACATCGGTCTTGCGGTCAGCGACTTCGCCAACCAGAAGAAGGTGTTCTTTCTGGCGGCCGAGCCTCTGACGGACGCCATCACCTGGTCGAAAGGCAACAAGTACACGTTCCGACTGCGTCCTTCGAACTACATGCAGGCCGCGATGCTGGTGGAAGCGGCCAGCAAGCTGCCCGCAAAGCGCTGGGCGACGATCGCGCCGAACTATGAATACGGCCAGTCCGCGGTCGCGGTGTTCAAGAAGCTGATGTCGGAGAAGCGGCCCGACATCCAGTGGGTCGATGAGCAGTGGCCGCCGCAGGGCAAGATCGACGCCGGTCCGGTGGTGCAGGCGGTTGCCGCGGCCAATCCCGAAGCGATCCTCAACGTCACCTTCGGCGCCGATCTCGTCAAGCTCGTGCGCGAAGGCAACACCCGCGGCCTGTTCAAGGGACGCGAGGTCGTCTCCTTCCTCACCGGTGAGCCGGAATATCTCGATCCACTCAAGGAGGAGACACCCGAGGGTTGGATCGTCACCGGCTATCCCTGGTACTCGATCAAGACGCCCGAGCACGACGCGTTCCTGAAGGCCTATCAGGCCAAGTACAACGACTATCCGCGCCTCGGCTCGATCGTTGGCTACCAGACCATCAAGTCGGCGGCGGCGATCCTGGCGAAGGCCAATTCGACCGATCCGGAGAAGCTGATCACTGCGGCGGAAGGACTTTCGATGCCGTCGCCGCTGGGCGAGATCACCTTCCGCAAGATCGATCACCAGTCGACGCTCGGTGCCTATGTCGGCAAGACCGCGCTGAAGGAAGGTAAGGGCGTGATGGTGGACTCGTCTTACAAGAAGGGCGCGGACTATCTACCAAGCGATGCCGAAGTCGAGAAGCTGCGTCCGAAGGATTGATCCAAAGTGAGACCGGGGCCTCGTGGTTCGAGACGCGCGGCGCAGCCGCGCTCCTCACCATGAGGGTCCCGGACCTCATCCTGAGGAGGCGCGTAGCGCCGTCTCGAAGGATGAAGCCTAATATTGCGACTTACGCTTAACCCGGACCGCAGATGGCCTTTTACGTCGTACAGTTTCTGACCGGTCTCGCCAGCGCAGCGTCGCTTTTCCTGGTGGCGTCGGGCCTGTCGATCATCTTTGGCGTGACGCGGATCGTGAATTTTGCGCATGGCGCCTTTTACATGATCGGCGCCTATGTCGCCTTCACGCTGACGGAGCGCCTGTCAGGTGCATTCGGCTTCTGGGGCGGCATCGTGGTGGCGGCGTTCGCGGTGGCGCTGATCGGCGTCATCGTCGAGATGGTGCTGCTCCGGCGCATCTATCACGCGCCCGAGCTGTTCCAGCTGCTTGCGACCTTCGGCCTGACCTTGATGGTCGAGGACCTCGTCGTCCTGATCTGGGGCCCAGACGATCTCGTGGGGCGCCGTGCGCCCGGCTTCAAGGGGGCGATCGACTTCTTCGGCCAGAACATTCCGAGCTATGATCTGTTTCTGATCGTGCTCGGACCGGTCGTGCTCGGCATTCTCTGGCTCTTGTTCCAGCGCACGCGCTGGGGCGTTCTGGTGCGCGCAGCGACGCAGGACCGCGACATGGTCGCGGCGCTGGGCGTCAATCAGAAATGGTTGTTCACGAGCGTGTTTGCGGTCGGCGTTTTCCTCGCCGCTCTCGGCGGTGCGCTCCAGATCCCACGCGATGCCGTGCATCATGCGATGGATTTGCGCATCATCGTCGAGGTCTTCGTCGTCGTGGTGATCGGAGGCCTCGGTAGCATCATCGGCGCTTTCGTCGCGGCTGTGCTGGTCTCCGAGCTCAACGCCTTCGGCATCCTGATCTTTCCAAAAATCTCTATCATCCTGGTCTTCCTGGTGATGGCGGTGGTGCTGATCGTGCGGCCCTGGGGCTTGTTCGGCAGGCCCGAGGCGCCGGCCCGCAAGACGCCCGGTCTCACCGTCAATCCCTGGCGACCGCTGACGTCGAATGAGCGGTTGGCTGCGTTTGCAGCGCTCGTCGTCGCGGCGACACTACCGCTGTTCGCCGGCAATTATGCACTGACCGTCGGCTCGGAGATCGCGATCTCAGTGATCTTCGCCGTCAGCCTGCACTTCCTGATGTCGGTCGGCGGGCTCGCGTCCTTTGGTCACGCCGCCTATTTCGGCCTCGGCGCTTACGGCGTCGCTTTCCTCGCCAAGATGGCCGGACTGCCGATGATCGTCTGCCTGTTGCTCGGTCCGCTGCTCGGCTGCATGGGCGCTGCCGTGTTCGGCTTCTTCGCGGTGCAGCTCTCCGGCGTCTATTTTGCGATGCTGACGCTCGCCTTCGCGCAGATCGTCTGGTCGATCGCGTTCCAGTGGGTGAGCGTCACCGGCGGCGACAACGGCATCCTGGGCGTCTGGCCCTCGAGCTGGGCGGCGAGCCCATCGCATTTCTATTGGCTGTCGCTCGGTGTTGCGGCGCTCGTGACGATCGCTTTGCGGGCCATGGTGTTCTCGCCGTTCGGCTATGCGCTGAGGGCGACGCGCGACTCGCTGCTGCGCAGCGAAGCGGTCGGCATCAACACCAAGCGTATCCAGTGGACCGCCTTCGTGATCGCGGGCACGACCGCGGGCATTGGCGGCGCGCTGTTCGCCTACCTCAAGGGCAGCGTCTTTCCGGACAATCTCGGCATCTCGCTCTCGGTCGACGCCCTTGTCATGGTGCTGCTCGGCGGCGTCGAGACGGTGTCGGGCGCGGTGATCGGCGCCATCGTCTACAAGGCCTTGAACATCTGGCTGGTCAGTCAGACCGACCTGTCAAAACTCGTGCTCGGCGGTTTCATCGTTCTGATCGTCGTCGTCTTCCCCAAGGGCATCGTCGGCATGCTGGAGATGCTAGCGCAGCGCCGCAGGAAGACGTCGCCGCCGGGGTCACCCTTGCTTGCCAAGCCGATCGAGTCCGCCGAATGAGCGTCGCGCCCCCACTTCTCGCGGTCGAAGGACTGACCAAATCCTATGGCGGCGTCCATGCCGTGCGCGGCGTCTCGTTCTCGCTGCGCGCCGGTGAAATCCTGGCGCTGATCGGACCGAACGGCGCGGGCAAGAGCACCTGTTTCGACATGCTCAATGGCCAGAACAAGCCTGATACCGGCCACGTCCGCCTGCTCGGCGAGGACACAACCGGCAGGAAGCCGCGCGAGATCTGGCGGATGGGCGTGGGGCGCACTTTCCAGATCACCGCGACTTTCGCGACCATGACGGTGCGCGAGAACGTGCAGGTCGCGCTGATTTCGCACGGCAAGCAATTGTACAATCTTTGGGGCTCGGCGCCGAACTTCGACCGCGGCGAAGCCGGGCGACTGCTCGAGCTGGTCGGCATGGGCGGCTATGCGGATCGCCCCTGTGGCGAGCTTGCCTACGGCGACCTCAAGCGGCTTGAGCTCGCCGTCGCGCTCGCCAACCAGCCAAAGCTGCTGCTGATGGACGAGCCGACCGCCGGCATGGCGCCGCGCGAGCGCGTCGATTTGATGCGGCTGACCGCGCAGATCGCTCGGGAAAAATCGATCGGCGTTCTCTTCACCGAGCACGACATGGACGTGGTGTTCGAGCACGCCGACCGCATCATCGTGCTCAACCGCGGCACGCTGATCGCCGAGGGCTCGCCGGCCGAGGTCCGGGGCAATCCGCAGGTGCAGGCGGTCTACCTCGGCGAGGGCCTCCTCTACGATGCCGGGCCTCGCGAGGGAGCATCGGCATGAAGCTCACGGTGCAGGACCTCAATAGTCATTACGGCCCGGCCCATATCCTGTTCGACATCGGCTTCGAAGTCGGCGAGGGGGAAGTCGTGGCATTGCTCGGCCGCAATGGCGCCGGCAAGTCGACGACGTTTCGCTCGATCGTCGGGCTCGTCGCGCAGCGCTCAGGACGGATCATGTTCGAAGGCAAGGATGTCTCGGCGCGTCCGACACATGAGATCGTGCGGGATGGGCTTGGTTACGTGCCGGAGGAGCGGCGTATCTTCACCGATTTGACGGTGGAAGAGAATCTCGAGGTCGGCCGCCAGCCGAAGCGCCCGAACGCGCCGCACTGGACTCGCGACAAGCTGTTTTCGCTGTTCCCTAACCTCGGCGAGATGAAAAATCGCCCGGGCGGCCGCATGAGCGGCGGCGAGCAGCAGATGCTCACCATCGCGCGCACGCTGATGGGCAATCCATCGCTGGTGCTGCTGGATGAGCCCTCGGAAGGCCTGTCGCCGAAAATCGTGGAGCAGATGGTCGAGGCCATCCTGACCATGAAGAAGGAGGGCGTCAGCATCGTCGTCTCCGAGCAGAATCTGCATTTTGCGCGGCTGATCTCCGATCGCGCCTATATCATCGAGCGCGGCCGCATCTGCTTCGGCGGCACCATGGCCGAGCTCGACGCGCGTCCGGATATCCGCGACGCGCATCTGTCGTTGTGAAGGCAAAGGGCAAGGGCATCGAGCGGATGGCGAGAAGCGTCGCGGCGAAGAAAAGCGTCAAACCGGCAAAGCCGCCTTATGTGCTCGACGAGCAGGTCGGCTTCATCCTTCGCCAGGTCTGGCAGCGCCACAGCGCGATCTTCTCTCGCGAGATCGGCACCAACATTACGCCGACGCAATGGGCGGCGCTGTCGAAGCTCGCCGAGGCCGGGCCATGCTCGCAGAACCAGCTCGGGCGCCTGACGGCGATGGACGTGGCGACCATCAAGGGCGTGATCGATCGGTTGACGGCGCGCGGCCTCACCGAGACCAGCCAGGATCCGGAGGATGGACGGCGGCTTCTGGTCAGCCTGACGCGCGCGGGCCAGCAATTGGCGGAAAAGGTCGCGCCGAATGCGCTTGCGATCACACGAGAGACGCTGGCGCCGCTCGAGGCAAAGGAGCGCGAGATGCTGATGGCGCTGTTGAACAAGCTGCGGTGAGGCGCGACTAACCTCGGTGAAGGTCTTGTCGAGGTTTTTGACATGAGAGCGGCGACCCGGTTTGCTATGGCTCTGAGCATGAGTGTGATGCTGGCGGGCCAGTCTGCTCCCGCCCTGGCGGCGCAAGCCTATGAGGGGTTCTGGGCGTCAACCAAAAAGGATTGCCGCGACGAGGACAGCGCTAACCGCATGAGCATCGAGGGCGGCAACCGTCTCTATTGGTACGAGACCCGGTGCCGCGCCAGCGAGATCACTGCCGACGGGAAACTCGCCTGGAAAATGAAGCTCGCCTGCGAAGGCGAGGGTGAGAAGTATCGCTCCAGTCCCCGGGTTTCCATTGCCGCGGACGGCAAGCTGGTGATGGACAACAGCCCGGTCGGGCCGGGCAAGCGCCAGACCTATGTGCGTTGTGAGATAGCGAAACCGCGGTGATCCTGCTACGTCTTCCCCGGCCATTTTGCGCGATAGCGGATTTCGCTGCCATCGGCGAGCCGCCGCCACGTTCCGAACTCCGGCGTATGCGGAGCCGAGGCCGTCAATCCGATCGGGTAGATTCGGCTGGGCTGTCCCTGGATGTTGACGGCGAGTTGCCGGTGCGAGGTTCGGAACGCCAGTTCGACTTCGCCTGCGATGACGGGCTGATCGCCGTCACTATGGAAGCCAGCTGCGTTCAATTCGCCCGGCATGGTGTTGAGGTCCGTCTGCAATTCGATGGTGATATCTTGCGGTGATTTCGGCACTGTTGCGCCGGCCGGAAGGCGAACCTCGAAGACGAGCAGAGGAGTGGCGCCGTTTCGGTTGAGCCAGGGCGTGGCCGTCATGTACGCGACGCCCAGGTAGGTGGCGGCGGCGGCCACGCAAAGCAGGACCACGACACCAAGCGATTTCAGGCTGTTGCGCGCGAGACCGCTATTGCCTGCATCCGTGCCGGAACGCGTCACCAGCCAGCTGGCAAGCACCACGCCAGCGATCGCTCCGATGGGTGAGTAGACGAACAGTGCCAACAGGCCAGACGTGATCGGGTCCGCCCGGTTGCCCAGATCGAGCACTGAAAACAGCACAAAGGTCGCGACATAACCTCCGACCGCACCGGCTACACCGGCGGCAATCCGCGACGAATTCTTCATGTCTCCCTCGGCGTTCCAGCAATGAACTGCCTGCGTTAGACGCAGCAGGCCGACGACTTGTTCAATGCTGTCAAGGGAGCACGGGAGCGGCGAGCCGCTCCGGCTGCGTCACTTCGCCACCACCTCGGGCACCCTGCCGGCCGGCGGGGTGTTGCGGCTGCGCTGGGTGCGCACGATACCGTCAATGATGGTCATGCCGATGCCGGGGAGGTCGCCGAGTTGGACGCTGTCCAAAATGTTCTTGCCGGCCGAGTGCTGCGCCTTGTCCATGATGACGAAATCGGCCGAGCGGCCCACTTCGATCAGGCCGCAATCCAATTCGCGCATCCGCGCCGTGTTGCCGGTGGCCAGGCAAAACGCGACCTCGGCCGGGAGGTCGCCAAGCGAGGACAGCATCGACACCATGCGGAGAATGCCGAGCGGCTGCACGCCCGAGCCGGCCGGCGCATCGGTGCCGAGGATGACGCGGTGCAGATCGCCCATCTCGCGCGCAATGCGCAACGTGAACAGCGCCGAGCGCTCGTTGCCATTGTGAACGAGCTCGAGGCCGCGCTTGCAGCCCTCGCAGATGCAGCGGATCTGGTCGTCGGGAAGCGCGGTGTGACCGCCATTGATGTGGCCAACCACGTCGGTGTCTGCCTCAAGCACCACATCCTTGTCGATCAATCCGGAGCCGGGGATCGAAGGACCGCCGGTGTGGATCGTGCTCTGGATGCCATATTTGCGAGCCCAGCCGACCATTTTTCGCGCCGTGGGGCCGTCCTTGACGCCGCCCAGGCCGACTTCGCCGAGCAGCTTGACGCCGGCTGCGGCCAACTCCTTGAAGTCCTCCTCCACCATCTCGCACTCGATCACAGGCGCGCCGGCGTGAACCTTCACGCCGCCAGGCCGCAGATTCCAGAATGCACGCTGCGCGAAGATGGCCATCGCCTTCAACCCCACGACGTCGCGCGGGCGGCCGGGCATATGCACCTCGCCGGCGGAAATCATCGTGGTGACGCCGCCATGCAAATTGCTGTCGATCCAGCCGATCTGGTTCTGGCGCGGCGTCCAGTCGCCCGCAACAGGATGGACATGGCTGTCGATCAGGCCGGGCGCCACCGTGGTGCCGTTGGCCTCGACGATGGTGGTCGCGCCTTCGGTGTTGAGGTCCTTGAAGCGGCCGATCGCGGTGATCTTGCCGTTCTCGGCGACGATGGTGTCGCCGTCCAGGATCGGCTTTTCCAGCGCGCCGGACAGGATCAGGCCGATATTGCGGATCACGAGCTTCGAGGGTCCGGTGGCCTGGGGTGCGTCATGCGCCATGGAATGGGTCCTTGTCCTTAACTGCAACGCTTCCGATCTTGGGCAGCCTTGACCGCGGGATCAAGCCGGATTATTCATTAGTACACAAATGATCGTATACAAACGACGCATAGCTGCCGCCTTGAAAACCGCCACGACGCGCCACGGAAGGGTGAGATGAGCAATTTCAATCAGGAAGCCGTTTTGAGCGTCCACCACTGGACCGACACGCTGTTCTCCTTCAAGACCACCCGCAGCCCGACCTTCCGCTTCCGCAACGGCGAATTCACCATGATCGGGCTCAAGGTCGGCGAGAAGCCGCTGCTGCGGGCCTACAGCGTCGCCAGCGCCAATTACGAGGACACGCTGGAGTTCTTCTCGATCAAGGTCGCGGACGGCCCGCTCACCTCACGGCTCCAGCATCTAAAGGAAGGCGACGAGATCATCGTCAGCCGCAAGGCCACCGGCACGCTGGTGATCGACAATCTGGAGGACGGCCGCAACCTCTACCTCATCGGCACCGGTACGGGTCTTGCGCCGTTCCTGAGCGTGATCAAGGACCCCGAAACCTACGAGCGGTTCGAGAAGGTCGTGCTGCTGCACGGTTGCCGACACGTGAAGGAGCTCGCCTATGGCGAGATGATCACCGAGACGCTGCCCAAGGACGAGCTGATCGGCGAGTACATCCGCAACCAGCTGATCTACTATCCGACCGTGACGCGCGATCCCTTCCGCAATCGCGGGCGCATCACCGATCTCATCACGTCGGGCAAGCTGTTTTCCGACATCGGCCTGCCGGCACTGGAAGCGGCCCACGATCGCGTCATGATCTGCGGCAGCCCGGCGCTGGTGGCGGATACCCGCGTGCTCCTCGGCGAGCGGGGTCTTGTCGAGGGCAATCACGGCGAGCCGGCCCAATTCGTGGTCGAAAAGGCCTTCGCCGAGCGCTGAGCCCGGAACCCCCGCGCAAGAAGACCGTATTTTCGCCGCCGCGCGCCCGTTGCGGCGTCGATTCGGCACGCGATACACTGTGGGAACGAATCAGCGGAGTTCCCACATGGTTGCGGACAGCGACAGCAATATCGCCTGGCACCGGGTTCAGTTGAAGAAGAACCGCGCCGAGTTGAAGGCGCTCGAAACCGCGCGCTTCACGATGGGCGAGATCGCGTCTTCGAAGCGGAACGGCCAGACCCAGAAGGCGCTCGGGGAACTCAAGCGCAAGATCGTGCAATCCGAGCGCGTGATCGCCGATCACGACAAGCGCACGCGCCGTCCGCTCACCACCGACCTGCGAAGCCTCAGCAACGGCAGCTGGAGCAATTGGGACGCCTACACCAACCAGCAGCAGCGCAAGATCGGCCCGCGTTCGCCGGGGCGGGGGTAGACTCGACTCTCACGCCTGCACCGAAGCCGAAGCGGAGGTTCCGGGTTCCCTTGCGCGGGCGGCGTCGTGCACCATCTTGGTGAGACCCCGTCAACCGCTTCGGTGATCACATGGCACCACGCCTCGATTTCACCAGCGAGGCCTTCTTTCGCGATCTGCCCAAGGCGATCGCAACGTTGCGCATGTCCGGTCCTGTGGTCGCGGCGCGATTTCCTCTCGTCGGCGATGTTTGGATCACCACGACCCATGAGGCCACCGCGCAGGTCCTGAAGGACGGCACCGATTTCACGCTGCGCAAGGAGGATGGGGACGTCGCGGGTTTACGCTGGTGGATGCCGAACTACGTCAGAACCATCGCCAACAACATGCTGACAATGGACGAGCCTGACCACACAAGGCTGCGCAGCATTGTTGACGAGGCCTTCCGCCGCCGCGCGATCGTCGCGATGGAGCCGCGCATCCGCGCCATCGCGGACGGGCTCGCCGACGAGCTGTTCCTGGCAGGAAGCCCGGCCGATCTCGTCCAGCGCTATGCGCGCATCCTGCCGCTCGCGGTGATCTCCGAGCTGCTCGGATTGCCATTGGCCGATCGCCCCCGCTTCATCGCCTGGGCCAATACGATGTCCTCACTTACGAACGTCGCCAGCTTCTTCCGCATGCTGTTCGCGTTCCGCAAGATGCGAGCCTACCTCGAACGGCAGCTGCAGATTGCCCGCGTGCGGGGCGGCGAAGGCCTGATCGCGGAGCTGGTTCAGGTCGAGCGCGAGGGCGGCCAGATCACGCCGGACGAAATGGTGTCGATGGTGTTCCTACTGCTCGCGGCGGGCTCCGAGACCACGACGCATCTCATCAGCGGTTCTGTCTACGAGCTCCTCAGAAATCCCGGCGTCCGCGACTGGCTGGCACAGGACTGGAGCCGCGTCGGGCTTGCGGTGGAGGAATTCCTGCGCTTCGTGTCGCCGGTGCAGTTCTCCAAGCCCCGCTATGTGAGGCGGGATATCGAGCTCGCGGGCGTGCGTCTCAAGAAGGGCGATCGCGTCATGGTGATGCTCGCCGCCGCGAACATGGACCCGGCGATGCATGAGCGCCCCGAGAGCCTCGATCCCGCGCGCAAGCCGAACCGTCACATGTCCTTCGGAACGGGCATCCATTTCTGCCTCGGCCATCAACTCGCGCGCATCGAGGCAGCGTGTGCCCTGGAAGCGTTGTTTGTGCGATGGCCGCGGCTTGGCTTTGCTGTGGACGTGTCTCAGATCCACTGGCGCAAGCGACCGGGCATGCGAGCGATCGCGAACCTCCCTGTCGTGCCCGACGGCCACGCAGCACAGGCGACAGCATCAGCTGGATCGATGTTGGTTCGTTCCCAGCCAGTGGCCTGCTGAGACTTACACCTTGCGGAAAATTTCTCTGCACTCGTCGGTAGGAACGGCATGCCGTTGCTCTAGTTGTTTTTGCGACATCGAAAGCCGCGACGAGTTCCTCCGGTCGATGTCGCAGATCAACAACAGGAGACAGCATCATGACCGGCAAGATGCCACCTGTTCCCGCCGAGAATCAAAGTCCGAAGGGAACCGGCGACAGCAAGCAAGTGTCCTCGACTGCCCCGCGCGGCCAGCAGCGTGCGCAAAATCCGGACCAGCAAGGGCAGCAGGGCAACATCAAGCAGAACACCACCAACCAAGGCTATCAGCAAGATCGCTGAGGAGCGGACCCTCATGTCGACATCCACCAAGACACCGAACAGCAACCGTCAGGGCGGACCAGGCGCATCGCATGAGAATGCGAAGGCACCGCTCGAAGTGAAGAAGCCCGCGGCGGACGACCCGCAGCGCAACCACAGCCGCGTCTCCGGCGGAGGTGGCGAGCACGATTCACACCACAGGCATGACGAGGCCGGAAAAGGCGGAGGCAGGTGAGGCATGACCAACAAGCAACCCAAACTCTACGCACCGACGGAAAAGGATATGCAAAATAACCCCATGATCGGCGGATCGAAGGGCGCAACGATGGCCGGTATCTCGCCTGAGGACCTCGAGGACGCCTTGGGCGAGAACACGATCGAAGGCGACGTCGAGAACGACGTGAACGCCGCTGGCGGCATCGACAAGGACATCGCACGCAGTGGCACGCACCGAAGAGGCCGATAGCTCCGGAGGACGAGCATGCAAGGCAAGAAGACCCACGAGCAACAGGTTCGCATCCTCGAGCGCAAGCCGGATGTTCCAGACGCGCGAGAGCTTGAGCGCGCCCTCGGCCACAATCCGGAGAATACGGCCGTTCACCGGGCGCGACCTGAGGCGCGACAGAGTGAATTCCCGGTGAGCCGAGGCGGCCTCAACCAGGAAAGCGATCACAACAAGCACAATGATTCCGGCCAAAGCGGACACAAGCCGCCGAAACCGACGCCGGCACAGCAGAAGCATTGAGCTGCACGGGCGATCAAAGCAAGAGGAGAAAAAGATGCCAGGTGGTCGTGGCAGCAAGACGCATTTCAGATCGGGCATGCATGGCAAGGGCGACGGCAGCGGCGCCATGACGGACGTGCCCAAGGAGAAGATCGGCGACAACATGGTGCTGTCAAACCGCGACAAGGCGCAGCACTCGGACATTCGCGGCATGGACGGCAAGGCGATCCAGACCGAACAATATCAGGACCACTCGGCCAACCGGCTCGACGAGGAGCCGGGCACCGACGAGACCTGAGAGCGGCGTTCCTTCCCGCTGAACTCGCGGACCGGCTTTCAGCCGGTCTGCTTTTTTGTCGACCCGAGATCACGCTCCCAGCCGAACACGGAACGGCCGTCGAGATCGGGCGAGGCCGCACGCTCTCCGGCGATATAGGATTCGACGGATGGCCCATGCGCGGTGCGCTCCAGCCGCCGCGCCTGGTCGTCGAGGCGCTTGATGGCTTGCATCTCTTCCTCGCGCCCGAGCTTTGCGTTCTGAATCGCCCCCTTCAGCACGCGAATGGTTTCGTCATAGACCTTGAGTGGAACAGGGTAGGGATGCCGGTCCTTGCCGCCGTGGGCAAGCGAGAAGCGCGCGGGATCGTTGAAGCGGTAGGGCGCGCCGTGCACGACTTCGGCGACCATCGCCAGCGAACGAACGGTGCGAGCGCCAACGCCGGGAGTCAGCAGCAGCTCCGGAAAGTCGACCGGGCCGCGCTCGGCCGCAGCAGCGAGTGTGCCGTGCAGGCGGCGTGCAAACACGTCCTTCGGCCGCACGTCGTGATGCCCGGGCATGATCAGGTGCGGCAGCGTCGCCTGTGCGGGCGCGGGCGCAGTTCCGGTGAGCCGCTCGAATTCGGAAAGGATACGATCCGGGCCGAGATCGCTCAGAAGCTCGAGCTGCGCGGTGCGCGAGATCTCGGCGCGATGGTCGGTGAGGTTGACGATCTCGCCTTGCCGCGGCCCGTCGATCGCGCTGTGCGGTGCGTCGACAAAACTCTTCAGCGCCTCGGAATGCCAGTGATAGCGGCGGGCCTGCCGCTTGTCGCCGTTCATGCCTTGCTGCACCACGGTCCATTTGGCGTCGGCGGTGACGAAGAAGCCGTGCAGGTAAAGGTCAAAGCCGTCCTGGACCGCGGCGCTGTCAACCTTCGCCACGAGGCGACTCGCACGCGTGAGCTTTGCGCCGTCGAAGCCGATTCGGTCGCCGAGCTGCATCAGCTCGTCCGGGGTCTTGCGCGAGTGCTGGCCACGCCCGCCGCAGACGTAGATTCCGAGCTCGTCCTGGAGCGGTCCCAGCCCGCGCTTCAGCGCGCCAATCACCGACGTCGTGATGCCGGAGGAGTGCCAATCCATCCCCATGACGGCGCCGAACGACTGGAACCAGAACGGGTGCGAGAGCCGCTGGAGGAATGCATCGCGTCCGTAGTGATGCACGATCGCCTGTGTGACGATCGCGCCGAGCGACGACATGCGGGTCGCCAGCCAGGGTGGAACCCGGCCGGTGTGAAGGGGAAGATCGGCGCTGCCGGTCCGTCGAGTCATGATTGACCACAAATAGCGCAGTTCGGCGATGATTGCACCAGAGGGATGCTGCATTGCACCGAGCGGGGGAGCGAACGACGCTGCAACGCGTTGAACGCAAGCGCGGATGCAATGCGGGGACATTAATGGATTGGCAGACCCTTTTGGCCGACATCGACAGGATGTTCGGGTGGATCCCGTCGTGGTTCGTCGGCCTCACTCTAGTCTTGGGCGCGATCCTGATCGCCCTGTCGATCTATCGCCTTTCGGTTTGGCTGTTCAACCGCGCCTTCGGAACCCGCCTCCCGCTCGTGAGCGTGTTCATCGCCCGCACCGCGGGCCCAACTCAGCTGGCCCTCAGTCTTGCCGCCGTAGCGTTGGTGCTGCCGCTCGCGCCGCTGGACGACGCCTTCCGCACGCCGCTGACGCGCCTGTTCGTCGTCGCCTTCATTGCGCTGATCGGCTGGATCTCGATCCGGATCGTGGATATGAGCGCGGCACGGTATCTCCAGAACTTTCGCGACGTCACCGAGAATTTTGTCGCGCGCAAGCACGTCACCCAGGTCCGCGTCTTCAAGCGCGTCACCGATATCATCATCGTCATCATCACGGTGTCGACCGCGCTGATGACATTCGACTCGGTCAGGCAATACGGCGTCAGCCTGTTCGCCTCCGCCGGTGCCGCCGGTATCATCGTTGGTCTTGCCGCCCGGCCGCTGCTGAGCAATTTGATCGCGGGCATGCAGATCGCAATCACCCAGCCGATCCGCATCGAGGATGCCGTCATCATCGAGAACGAGTGGGGCTGGGTCGAGGACATCGCCGCGACCTATGTGGTGATCCGGCTGTGGGACTGGCGCCGCATGGTGGTGCCGCTGTCTTATTTCATCGAAAAGCCATTCCAGAACTGGACCCGCGACACTGCGTCCCTGATCGGCGTGATTGCGTTTCATGTCGATTATCGTGCCGACGTGCCGCGGATCCGGCGCTGGCTGGAAGAAGCAGTGAAGGAGTCCAAGCTCTGGGACGGCGAGGTGGTCAATCTCCAGGTCGTTGACGCGGATGCTCGCACCATCGAGCTCCGCGCCCTCGTCAGCGCCAGGAACGCGCCGCAGTCCTGGGACCTGCGCTGCGAGATGAGGGAGAAGCTCATCGCCTTCATCCGGGACGAGATGCCGGAAGCGCTGCCGCGCGAGCGCGCGATCCTGATCCCGTCGGGAGGAGGCGACGATGACGCCGATTTCGTGCGGCGTCCCGCGCCGCCGGAGAAGATGCGGGCGAGCGCACGCAATTGACCTACTTGCGCGTCGGCCTTCGTGGCGCCGCACAAGCCTGCCTGGCGCTGGATCGTGTCCAGCGCGCTGGTCCTCATGCGAAGCACCTCACTGCGCGCGGATGTCGGCGGCCTTCAGCACCGGCTCCCATTTGGTCGCCTCGGCATGCATGTAGGCGCCGAAATCCCTCGACGATGAGCCGACCGGGGCCGCGCCGATCTTGCCGAGCGTCGACAGTACGTTTGGGTCCTGCAGCGCCGCCTTCAGATCGCTTTCGAGCTTCGTGACGATCTCCGGCGGCATTTTTGCGGGACCAAGAACGCCCCACCAGACGGAGACGTCGTAACCCGGCACGCCCGACTCGGCGACGGTCGGAACATTGGGCAGCGCCTTGGAGCGTTCGGCCGAGGTCACCGCGAGCGCGCGCACCGCGCCGCCTTCGATCTGGCTGATGGCTTCCGCAAGTGGATTGATGCTGAGCGGAATGTCGCCGGCGATCACGGCGGTCAGCGCGGGGGCGCCGCCCTTGTAGGGGATCGCGACGATCTTGGTGCCGGACATGTATTTCAACAGCTCACCCGCGAGGTGCGCCGAGGTGCCGTTGCCGGACATGCCGTAGGAGAGCTTATCCGGCTCCTTTTTCGCCGCGATGAGGAGATCACTGAGCGTCTTATAGGGGCTGTCCTTGGCCACGACGATCGCGAGCGGGGAGGAGGCGACTTCGCTGATCGCGGTGAAATCCTTGAACGTGTCGTAGGGCACCCTCGGATAGATGAACTGGTTGAGTGGATGGCCGCTCGCGACGAGGATCAGCGTGTAGCCGTCGGGCGCGGCCTGCGTCAGCGCTTGGGACGCGACGATTCCGCCGGCGCCGGGACGATTGTCGATCACCGGCTGCTGGCCCCAAGTCCCGGCCAGCGCCTGAGCCAAGGTGCGCGCGAGCACGTCGACGGCGCCGCCGGCCGCATAAGGCACCAGGATGTGGACCGGCTTGCTCGGATATTTGTCGGCCTGTGCGGCGGTCCCCGCGAGCAGCAGACCGGCGCCCACCATCAGACCGCTGATGGTCTTGTTGAAACCCAGCATTTCCCAGCACTCCTTTGCACCCAGCGGCGGTCTCTCGGCCTTTCCGGGTGTCATCCATGGTTTTTGTTGACGAGACCTGATCTTTTGTACGATAGTACAAATCACATGATCCGCAACCCCGCCAGCAAGGAAACGGCCCGCAAGCCGAACATGCGCGAGGCGATCCTCGCCGCGGCCGAGGAGCTGTTCGCCACCAACGGCTTCAACGCCGTGTCGGTGCGCGATATCGCACAGGCCGCCGGCGCCAATCCCGGCAGCGTCACCTATCATTTCAAGACCAAGGACGGCCTGCTGCTGGAGATCTACCGGCGCCATTGCGGGCCAATGAATTTGCGCCGTTCCGAGCTGCTCGCGGCCGCCAAGCGCGTGCGCGATCTCCAGGATCGGCTCGAAGCGGTGGTGCGGGCCTATGTCGTGCCGGCCTTCACCTCGGGCAGTGATCTTGCCGGGGGCGGGGCGCGGTTCACGCGGCTGCGCGCGGTGATGTCCGCGGAGGGCAATGAAGTCGCGCGAAAGATCATCGCACAGACTTTTGACGACACCAGCCACGCCTTCATCGATGCTGTTCACGAAAGCCTGCCGCACGTTCCGCGCACCGATATCGTCTGGCGCAGCCACTTCCTGCTTGGCGCACTCTATTATTCGCTGGTGACGCCGGATCGCGTCTCGCGCCTGTCGCGCGGCGAGGCCGACGGCAGCGATGCCGCAAGTGCCATCGAGCAATTGGTGCAAGCCACCGTGGCCGCGTTCCAGGCGCCGGCGCTGGATCAGGCGCCAGCACGGCGACGGCCGGTCGTCAGCAGCAAGACTTGAAGACACGATCTGGTTCGGCGGTTTATCTGATGGCAATGATGTACACGCCGACCATTCCGCCGCCCGATCCGGACACGCGCACGCCGAAGTTCAGACTGCCGAACCTGTCTTGCGATGCGCATTGCCACATCTTCGGGCCCGGCGCGAAATACCCTTACGCGCCGGAGCGTTCCTACACGCCGCCGGATGCGCCGCTCGAGGATTTCCGCGCGCTGCATGCCAAGCTCGGCGTTGGACGTGCCGTCATCGTCAATGCGAGTGTGCATGGCACCGACAACACGGTGGCGCTTGACGCCATCGCGCAGAGCAACGGGGCCTATCGCGCGGTTGCCAATATCGACGACACCATCACCGAGCGCGAGCTTCGCGTGCTGCATGAGGGCGGCTTCCGCGGCTGCCGCTTCAATTTCGTCCGCCATCTCGGCGGGGTCCCGGACAAGCAGGTGTTCGACCGCATCGTCGCGCTGGTCGCACCGCTCGGCTGGCATATTGATCTGCATTTCGATGCGATCGACCTGCCTGAACATGCCGACACGCTGATAAGGCTGCCGCTGAGCTACACCATCGACCATATGGGACGGGTGAAGGCGTCCGAAGGGCTCGACCAGCTGCCGTTCAAGATCCTGGTCGAGCTGATGCAGCGCGACGAGAAATGCTGGGTCAAGATCTGCGGCTCGGAGCGGGTGTCATCGGCCGGTCCGCCGTTCACCGACGCCGTGCCGTTCGCGCGAAAAATTGTCGAGACGGCGCCCGACCGCGTCATCTGGGGCACCGATTGGCCGCATCCCAATGTCAAGGCGATGCCGAACGACGGCGATCTCGTCGACCTAATCCCGCTGTTCGCGCCGGAGCCGGAGTATCAACAGAAGATCCTCGTCGATAATCCAGCGCGGCTGTTCGAGTTCGGCCAATGACGGCGCTAGCGATCGACAAGCCGCGCGGCCGCGCCTGGTGGAAGGAGCTCTGGATCCAGGTGCTCATCGCCATGGCGGCCGGAATCGCGCTTGGGATCGTCAATCCCGAGGGGGGCGCCAGGATGCAGCCGCTTGGCGACGCCTTCATCAAGGCGATCCGGATGCTGATCGCGCCGATCATCTTCTGCACGGTCGTCAATGGCATCGCGCATATGGCCGATATGGCCCGTGTCGGGCGCGTCGCCGTCAAGGCGATCGTCTATTTCGAGATCATGACCACGATCGCGCTGATCATCGGTCTCATTGCGGTGAACTTGCTCAAGCCCGGCGTCGGCATGAACATCGATCCCGCCAGCATCAATGCCAGCGCGATCGAGCCCTATGTCAAGCAGTCGGGCGTGATCGGCTTTGTGCCGTTCCTGATAAACATTGTGCCCGCGACGTTCGTCGGCGCCTTTGCCGAGGGCAACATCCTCCAGGTGCTCTTCATCGCCGTACTGTGCGGATTTGCGCTGGTGCAGCTCGGCGAGCGCGCCGCGCCGCTGGTCCATCTCATCGACATCGCCGCCAAGATGGTATTCACCATCGTCGGATTCGTGATGTGGGCTGCGCCGATCGGCGCCTTCGGCGCCATCGCCTTCACGGTCGGCAAGTTCGGCGTCGGCTCGCTGGCCTCGCTGGGCAAGCTCCTCGGCGGCTTTTATCTCACCTGCGTGATCTTCATCATCGTGGCGCTCGGCCCGGTCGCGCGTCTGTGTGGCTTCTCGCTGCTCAAGCTGATCCGCTACATCTGGGAAGAGCTCTTGATCTGCATCGCCACGACATCGTCCGAGACGGTGCTGCCGCGGATGCTAACCAAGCTGGAGCAGGCCGGCTGCGAGCGCAGCGTCGTTGGGCTGGTGATCCCGACCGGCTATTCCTTCAATCTCGACGGCACCTGCCTCTACCTTGCCGCCGCCTCGGTGTTCCTGGCACAGGCGACCAACACGCCGTTTGGGCTCGCCGAGCAGATCGAGCTGCTTCTGATCCTGCTCGTGACCTCCAAGGGCGCGGCGGGAATCGCGGGCGCCGCCTTCGTCGTGCTGGCGGCAACGTTGTCCGCCACCGGCAGCATTCCGGTGACGAGCGTGGCGCTCGTGCTCGGCATCCACCGCCTGATGTCGCAGGGGCTGACGCCAACTAATCTGATCGGGAACGCGGTCGCGACGATCGCGATTGCCAAATGGGAAGGCGCACTCGATGCCGACCGCCTGAGGCGCGTGCTCGACGGCGAGGAATCCGCTGTCGCGACTCGATGAACCGATGACGTTGACGAACGATAGAGGGGAGTTTGTCCCATGAAAACAGGTCTCGTGATCACGGCCCATCCGGGCGATTTCGTCTGGCGCGCCGGCGGCGCCATCGCGCTGCATGCGAAGAAGGGCTACCGCATGAAGATCGTCTGCTTGTCTTTCGGCGAGCGCGGCGAGAGCCAGTTCGCCTGGAAGGAGAAGGGTGCGACGCTGGAATCGGTCAAGGCCGGCCGCAAGGACGAGGCGGAGCGGGCGGCCAAGCTGCTCGGCGCCGAGATCGAGTTCTTCGATTGCGGCGACTATCCGCTGAAGCTCGCCGAGGCCCATTTCGACCGCATGGTCGACATCTACCGCGAGCTCAATCCGCGCTTCGTGCTGACGCACGCGCTGGAGGATCCCTATAATTTCGACCATCCGAACGCGGCGCATTTCGCGCAGGAAACCCGCGTGGTCGCGCAGGCGATGGGCCACAAGCCCGGCGCGCAGTACAAATATTCGGCCCCGCCGGTGTTTTTGTTCGAGCCGCACCAGCCGGAGCAATGCAACTACAAGCCGGACCTGCTCCTCAAGATCGACGAGGTCTGGAAGGAGAAGTACGAGGCGTTCCAGATCCTCGCCGCGCAGAAGCACCTGTGGGGATATTACGAGCGCGTCGCGCTCAACCGCGGCATCCAGGGCAGCCGCAACACCGGCGTGTCCATGACCTATGGCGAGGCCTATCAGCGGCTGTTTCCGACGGTTGCGGAGGAGCTGGCATGAAGCCGGTCGTCGTTCGCAACATCAAGCGTGCCGATCCCGCTGGGATGGCGGAGTACGGCGTCTCGACCGTGCACGAGGCCTATGATCGGCTCGGACTGATGAAGCCGTATCTGCGGCCGGTCTGGGCCGGCGCGGCGATCGCCGGCCCCGCCGTCACCGTGCTGGCGCAGCCCGGCGACAACTGGATGATTCATGTCGCGGTCGAGCAGTGCACGAAGGGCGACATCCTCGTCGTGGGCTGCACCACCGACAACACCGACGGCATGTTCGGCGAGCTGCTCGCAACCTCGCTGCAGGCGCGCGGCGTGCAGGGATTGATCATCGATGCCGGCTGCCGCGACATCAGGGCACTGCACGAGATGAACTTTCCGGTGTGGTCGCGCGCGGTCTCGGCCAAGGGCACGGTGAAGGCGACGCTCGGCTCGGTCAATGTCCCCGTGGTCTGCGCCGGCGTCAACGTCGATCCCGGCGACATCATCGTGGCCGATGACGACGGCGTCGTGGCGGTGCCGAAGCGCTACGCGGCCGAGGTCGCCGAGAAGGCGAGGAAGCGCAACGCGGACGAAGGCGGCAAACGCAAGCGGCTGGCTTCGGGCGAGCTGGGCCTCGACATGTACAGCATGCGCGAGGCCTTGGCGAAGGCCGGGCTCGTCTATGTCGACAATCCCGAGGACGTCTAAAACAATCAGCGGAGTGGGCCGATGGATCGTCTCAAGCTGAAGGCCGTGCTCGGCAGTCACCCCCATGTCCAGGCGGTGAAGAGCGGCGAGCTCCGCTCCAACCGCTTCGACCTCGACTTCATCGAATACACGCCGACCAACACTGCGTTCAAACCGATGGTGCGCGAGCAAGCGTTCGACGTCTGCGAGATGGCGATCGTCACCTATCTGATGGCAAAGGCGCAAGGCAAGCCCTTGGTGCTGCTGCCTGCCACAATGCTCGGCCGCTTCCAGCATTCCTACGCGCTCTATAGTCCTGCGCAGGGAACCCTCGGGCCGTCCGATCTCGAAGGCAAGCGCGTCGGCATCCGTTCGTTCACGACTACGACCGGCGCCTGGATCAGGGGCATCCTCGCCAACGACTACGGCGTCAACCTCGACAAGATCCGCTGGGTCACGTTCGAAGACCCGCATGTCGCCGAATATGTCGACACCACCGAGCGCGCGCCGAAGCACAAGAAGATACTTCAGATGCTGCTCGACGGCGAGCTCGACGTCGTCCTTGGTGAGGCCTCGAACGATCCCAAGCTGAGGCCGCTGTTCCCCGATCCGGCCGCGGAAGCCGCCATATGGTACGCGCGCCGCGGCGTCGTGCCGGTCAACCATCTCGTGGTCGTGACCGAGCAGCTAGCGAAATCGCGTCCTGACGTAGTTTCGGGCATTTATGATCTCCTCAAGCAAAATAAGGCGCAGGCGGGGCCTGCGGCAACGCCGGACCTGGTTCCGTTCGGAATCGAAGCGAACAGAAGGTCGCTGGAGTTGATCGTCGACTACGCGTTCCAGCAGGCGCTGATCCCGCGCCGCTATGCGGTTGAGGACCTGTTCGACGCAACAACGCGAGGACTGAACTGATGGCGGGCGATCCCAAGCGATGGCAGGTCGGGCTGGTCGGTTATGGCGAGGTCGGCAGGATTCTGGCCGAGGATTTGCGCCAGCAGGACATCAAGGTCACAGCCTTTGACATCAAGCTCGCGGGCGAGCAGGGTGGTTCGCTGCACGAGCATGCTGAAAAAGTCGGTGTGGGGCTCGCAGCCTCGCACGCCGAGCTGACCGCCAAGTCCGATTTCATCATCTCCGCGGTCACCGCGAGCCAGGCCGTGCCGGTGGCAAAGGCCTGCGCGGCCGCGATCAATCAGGGCACCTGGTTCCTGGATTTCAATTCGGCGTCTCCCGCCGCCAAGCAGCGCGCTGCCGCGCTGATTGATGGCGCCGCCGGACGTTATGTCGAGGGCGCGGTTATGACGTCGGTGCCGCCTTATCGCATCAAGGTGCCGCTGCTGCTCGGCGGTCCCGGGGCCAGGGAGCTGGAGCCGCTTTTGAACGCGATGGGTTTTGCGGCCAAGGTTGCGAGCGACAAGCTCGGTGTTTCATCGGCGGTGAAGATGTGTCGCAGCATCATGATCAAGGGGCTGGAGGCCATGGTCATCGAAAGCTTCACCACCGCGCGCGCCCATGGCGTCGAGGATGCGGTGCTGGCTTCACTGGCGGAAACCTTTCCCACGATCGATTGGGAGAAGCAGGGTGCTTATTGCTTCCAGCGTGTGATCGAGCATGGCCGCCGCCGCGCCGAGGAAGTACGCGAGGTCGCCGAGACCGTGCGTGAAGCGGGGCTGACGCCGTGGTCCGCGCAGGGCACCGCCGAGCGGCAGGCCTGGGTGGCGGACCTCGCCGACGAGGGCCTGTTCGGAACGAAGGGTACCAAGGAGTTCGCTCGCAACGCTGACTGGCGCATCGAGGCGGACCGAATCCTGGCGAAGATCAATCGCGAGAAATAGGGCGGCTCTTGCTCAGGATTTTACGGTGCAACAGCCCGTGAACTCGTCGCGGACGTGTTCGATCAACGCCATCAGGTCTTCGGACTTGCGGGCCAGCCGATCGTTCGCGACTTGGGTCCGGAATTCCGCGCGGATCACCCGAATGCACTTGTCGGCGGTGTCGAGCGTCAGGAGCATGCGCGTCAAGTCATCTTGGGTCCGGATGCTCGCCAGATCGAGGTTTGACAGGACATGCCCGATGCCGTCGAGCCGTTTTATAGCGGCATCGCCGGGCGTTCTCGCTCGAATGGCGCGATGGTCGATGCTGCTGAATGCGCTGAACATGTCGATGCTTCCCCGTTGAATGCAGACTTCAGTGCAGGTTCTGCTTTGAACGGCACCGCGGGACTGGCAATACGCTCAGCTATCGGCAATCAGCGCGGATCGACTATCCGGTATTCTACCGGATTCGGAATATGAGAGCGATCGACGGTAACATCTAACGGAAATAACGCGGCAATTCGCCCCGCTTCAATGCAGATATGCGTCCAGAGCGGCTCAGGAGCCGGGGCGGAACACAGTGGGCCGTTGCCGCGCAAAAGTCTGCCGGCCGCTCTTGAAGCCCATTACGACATCCGGCAGCTCGGCGACGGCGAAGCGGCTGTCTTGCGTATCGAGCACGATGAGATCGGCGGGGTTTCCGACCTTGATGCCGTAATCCCCAAGGTTCATCAGCCGCGCCGGCAGCTCGGTCACGAGATCAAGGCAGGTATCGAAGTCGTTCACCGAGGCATGCGCGACGTTGGCGTAGAAATTCGCCATTCGCAGCAGTGAGGCATCGCCGAACGGCGTGAAGGGATTGAGCACGTTGTTGGTCGCGATCGAGCACAGCACGCCGTCGGCGGCGAGCTTGTGGGCGAGCGTCAGCCCGCGTGGCGCGTTGTGGGTCGCTTCGCGCCCCATCAGGTACAGATCGGTTGCCGGCAGCACGGTGACGGCAACGCCAGCCTTGGCCAGCTGCGCGGTGGCGGCCCTCAGCCGCTCCGGTGGCAGTACGGAGAGTTTCGTGGCGTGGCCGATTGCCACGCGCCCCCCATAGTTGCGCCGCTCGGTCTGCCGGCAGACCTCGTCGAGGTGCCACCAGGAGGGATCGAGATCGAAATCGAGATGGAGATCGACGTCCAGGTCGAACGCCTCGGCGAGGTCGAAGATGCGTGCGAGATGGGCGTTCGGGTCGGTGTCCGTGTAGGGGCAGCCGCCGATCACCTCCCCACCATCGCGCAGCGCCTGGATCAGAAGCTCCTCGCTGCCGGGATCGTTGGTGAGGCCTTCCTGCGGAAAGACACAGAGCGACAGGTCGATCGCCCAGGCATAGTCACGCTTCAGCGCCTTCACCGCCTCGAAGCCGCGCAATCCGATGCGGGGATCGATCTCGACGTGGGTTCGCATGCGCGTGGTGCCGTGGACGATAGCACGTTCGAGTACCCGGGCGCCGCGCGCGTAGACGTCCTCGACCGAGAAACCCTTCTTCATCTCGGAGACGGCGCGGATCGCTTCGGAGACGCTGCCGTGATCATGCCCGCAGCGGCCGAGCAGGCAGGCCTTGTCGAGATGGATGTGGCTGTCGACGAAGCCGGGCAGGGCGAGGCGTCCGCCGACATCGACTTCGGCGGCCTCGCAAGCGAGCGTCGGTTCGATGGCGGTGATCCGGCCGCGCGTGACGCCGATGTCCATCGGGTCGGCGGCACCACGCAGCAAGGCGTTGCGAAAGATAAGGTCAAAGGCGGATTGGGCGGTCATGGCTCTTGCGGAAGGAATTTAGTGCATTCGGCCGCGTTTGGCGGCTCCAGATTGTCGGCAGTGTAGCGACGGAAATGTTCAAAATATATGCACGTATTCCCCGAGAGCGGCGTTAGTATTCCGCAAGCCCTGGAGAATGAGCCATGTCCGCTGCCGCAAAAGCCGAAGCCGGTCCGTCGTCCGACGCCGAGATCGTGGAAGCCTATCTCACGGCGTCGATGATCCCCGATCCGGACGCCGCGGCTGCCTATATGGCGCCGGGCACGGTGATCACCTTTACCGGTGGGCGCGAGTTCGATCATCCGCGCGGCCCGACCGCTTTCAACGCCAAGCGCTACCGCTGGGTCAAGAAGAAGATGGACCGTTTCGACGTCTGCCCCGGCGACGGCGAGACCGTGGTCTATAGCGTCGGCACGCTCTACGGCGAATGGATGGATGGGTCCGCGTTCGAGGGCAACCGCTATGTCGACCGCTTCGTGGTGCGGAATGGCCAGATCACCAAGATGGACGTCTGGAACGACAGCGCCGAGCGGATCCTGGTCCAGCGCGGCATCGACGCGTAACAGCCATCCTGGCGCTTGAGCGCCCCGACTCCAGGGGGACAAAAGGCCGGTCCACCATATCGCAAGCCGCGATACCTGATAGATGCAAGCTCGTGTGGCGGCTGCCGCGCGCCTGCGCTATCAACGGTGCGATTGCTGCGCCCGGCATGGGGGCGCAAGCCTCCTCGAGGAGTTCCCGATGCGTTTACCCACCGTTGTCCTGGCCCTCACATGCCTTGCAACTGCCGCCTCCGCCGAAGACCTGTCGGGTACGCTTCAGAAGGTCAAAGAGACCAAGAAGATCACGCTGGGCTACCAGGAGGCCTCGGTCCCGTTCAGCTATCTCGACGGCAACCAGAAGCCGGTCGGCTTTGCCATGGATATCTGCCTCAGGATCGTGGATGCCGTGAAGAAGCAGCTCGGTATGCCCGACATCGCCGTCGACACCCTCGCCGTGACGTCGTCGAACCGGATTCCGCTAATGGTCAACGGGACGCTCGACCTGCATTGCTCGGCGACCACCAACAATGCCGATCGCCAGAAGCAGGTCGCCTTCACCAACACGCACTTCCTCAGCGCAACGCGATTTGCGGCCAAGAAAGCCGCAAAGATCAACACCATCGACGATCTCAAGGGCAGAGCGGTGACGGCGGTGGCCGGCTCGGTCAACCTGACACAGCTCGCCAAGGTCAACACCGAGCGCAATCTGGGCATCAATGTGATGCCGGCCAAGGACCAGGCCGAAGCCTTCCTGCTGCTGGAAACCGATCGCGCCCAGGCCTACGCGCTCGACGACGTGCAGCTCGCGGTGGCGATCGCGCGCTCGAAGGAACCACAGCTCTTCATGATCAGTGAGGAGACGTTCTCGAAGCCCGAGCCTTACGGGATCATGTTGCGGCGAGAGGACGCTCCATTCAAGGCGCTCGCCGATCGCGCGACTGCGGAGCTGTACGCCAGCCAGGAGATCGAGGTCCTCTACAAGAAGTGGCTGGAATCGCCGACTCCGCCGAACGGCCTCAACTACAACGTCCCGATGTCGGGCGCCTTGCGCAACGCCTTCAAGAAGCCGAGCTCCAGCTTCGATCCCGATGTGTACGTGGTGAATTGAGTGAGGGCGCCACGGCGCTGGTTGTAATCGGGCTGCGTGTCAGCGTGCCCTCGCCCCTTGCGGGAGAGGGCAGCTCCGCTGGTTGATGCAGACTCACTGGGGTGAGGGGTTTGTCTCCGCGGAAGCAGACCCCTCATCCGGCGCTTCGCGCCACCTTCTCCCGCAAGGGGAGAAGGAAAGAGAGCGAGCCGCACGAGCGGAATGCTTCGTCCTACGCATTCGAATATTTCTTCAGCTCGAACCGCGCAATCTGGTTCCTGTGCACCTCGTCCGGCCCATCCGCAAGCCGCAGCAAGCGCGCGGTCGCATAGGCCTGGGTTAATCCGAAATCGTTCGACGTGCCGCCGCCGCCGTGGGCCTGGATCGCCCAGTCGATGATCTGGCAGGCCATGTTGGGCACGGCGACCTTGATCATCGCGATCTCCGCTGTCGCCACCTTGTTGCCGACGGTGTCCATCGCGTATGCAGCGTTGAGCGTCAGCAGCCGGGCCTGCTCGATCATGATGCGGGCCTCTGCGATGCGCTCCTGCGTCACCGTCTGCTCGGAAACCGGCTTGCCAAAGGCGACGCGGCTGCGCACCCTCCGGCACATCTTCTCCAGCGTGCGTTCGGAAAGCCCGATCAGCCGCATGCAATGGTGGATGCGGCCGGGGCCGAGGCGGCCCTGCGCGATCTCGAAACCGCGGCCTTCGCCCAGCAGCATGTTCTCCTTGGGGACACGCACGTTGGTGAAGACGACCTCGGAGGCACGGTCGGGCACGCCGTAGAAGCCGAACACGGGCAGGGCACGCTTGACCTCGACGCCCGCTGTGTCCATCGGCACCAGGATCATGGATTGCTGCTTGTGGCGGTCCGCATTGTCGGGATCGGTCTTGCCCATGAAGATGCAGATCTTGCAGCGCGGGTCGGTCGCGTTGGTGGTATACCATTTGCGGCCGTTGATGACGTAATGGTCGCCCTCGCGAACGATCGAGCTTTCGATGTTGGTCGCATCGGATGAGGCGACGGCAGGCTCGGTCATGGCGAAGCAGGAGCGGATTTCGCCTGCGAGGAGCGGCTTCAGCCAGCGCTCCTTGTCCTCCTTCGTGCCATAGCGCTCCAGCACCTCCATGTTGCCCGTGTCGGGCGCCGAACAGTTGAAGACTTCGGGTGCGAGATGCGAGCGGCCCATGACCTCGCAGAGCGGGGCATATTCGAGATTGGTCAAGCCGGCACCGTGGCTGGAGTCCGGCAGGAACAGATTCCAGAGGCCTTCGGCACGTGCCAGCGGCTTCAGCTCCTCGACGACCGGATAGACCTTCCAAGGCCCCAGCTCCTCCGCCTCGCGATAAAAGCGTTCCTCGTTCGGATAGATGTGCCGGTCCATGAAACTGTCGAGCCTGCGCTTGAGCTCGACGACTTTGGGCGACATCGGGTAGAGCATCTTTGTCTCCTTGGTCGATGGACAGGCCGGGCGCAATCGGCTCAGGCGACGCGATACCCTTTAAATTTCTCGCGCAACGCTGATTTGAGCACCTTGCCGGTGCCGGTCATCGGGAACTCGTCCATGAACTCAACGGCGTCGGGCATCCACCAGCTCGCGATCTTCGGACGCATGTGGTCGAGCAACGTCTTGCCGTCGACGGTCGCGCCCTTTTTGCGGACGACGAGGAGCAGCGGCCGCTCCTGCCATTTCTCATGGTTGATCGCGACCACGGCGGCTTGCAGCACATCGGGGTGAGACAAGGCCACGTCCTCGAGTTGGATCGAGGAGATCCATTCGCCGCCGGACTTGATCACGTCCTTGGAGCGGTCGGTCAGCGTGACGTGGCCCTGGGGGTCGATTACGGCCATGTCGCCGGTGATCAGCCAGCCGTCGCGGTCGAGGCCTTCGTCGAGTTTCATGTAGCCGGACGCAACCCACGGTCCCCGCGCGCGCAGATGGCCGACGCTCTTGCCGTCACGCGGCAGCTCGTTGCCGCCGTCGTCGACGATGCGCAAGGCGGTGCCGAAACAGGCGCGGCCGGACACCTGGCGGCGCTCGAACTTCTCCTTGTCGTCGAGATGCTCGGAGCCAGGCCGCAAGCCCGGCATCGAGCAGCCCAAGGCTTCAGTCATGCCCCAGGCCTGGACGTAGTCGATGTCATATTCGCGCTTGAGCTTCTCGACCATAGCGCGCGGCGGCGCCGAGCCCGACGACAATGTTGCACGAAGTGTCGAGAACCTGTTGCCGGTGCGCCCGAGCCAGTCGAGCAGGATCAGCCAGAAGCTCGGTACGCCCGCCGACAGCGTCACCTTCTCGCCTTCGAGCAGTTCATAAAGCTTGTCGGGCTCGTAATTGCGGCCGGGCAGCACCAGCTTCGAGCCGGTATAGGGCGCGGTGAACGGCATGTTCCAGCCGTTACCGTGGAACAGCGGCGCCATCGGCATCATCACCTCGCGCACGCCTTCCAGGTGCCCGGGCAGGAAGTCGAAATTGCAGGAGACCATGGTCTGCAGGATCGCGGCGCGGTGCGAATAGATCACGCCCTTCGGATTGCCCGTCGTGCCGGAGGTGTAGCAGATGGTGGACGCCGATTTTTCGTCGAACTCCGGCCAGGCGAAGCCGGCGTCGTTCTCGTTCTCCAGCAGCTCCTCGTAGCAATGCACGTTGGCAAGCTTGGTCTGCGGCATCCGCTCGCGCGAGCACATCACGACATAGGCTTCGATCGATGTGAGCTGCGGCGCGATCGCCTCCACGATCGGCAGCGTGGCACGGTCGATGAACAGCAGCCGGTCCTCGGCATGATTGACGATGTAGACGAGTTGTTCGGGAAACAGCCGCGGGTTGATGGTGTGCAGCACATATCCCATGCCCGGCGCGGCGTAGAACATCTCGAAATGCCGGTGCGTATTCCAGGCCAGCGTGCCGACGCGGTCACCGGACATCATGCCGAGCCTCTCGAGCGCCAACGCCATGCGCTTGATGCGCGGATGGGCGTCGGCATAGGTATAGCGATGGATGTCGCCTTCGATCTCGCGAGCGACGACCTCAGCCTCGCCGTGATAGTCGGCGGCATACTGGATCAGGCCGCTGATCAGGAGCGGCATATCCATCATCAATCCCTGCATCGTCTCCTCCGGACCGCCATGTCGCTGCATGACGTACGCTTGTGATGTGCGCTTGAGGTTAGCGGAACGCCACGCGACGTTCACGCAAAAAGCGAGAGACGCGATTGCATGCGTCACTTTTTCAGGGCTAAGTGATGCGAGCTGCCGGCGAAGCAGTGTCCGCCGGGGGAGGAAACGGATGACAGCGGAAAGACACAAGACCGGTGCAGCCGGCGAATCTACAATCGACATTGCCGCACTCCGTGCGCGCTATCGCGACGAGCGCGATCGCCGCCTGCGCGCCGAAGGCAAGGCGCAATATGTCGAAGTGACCGGCGAGTTCGGGCGCTATCTCGACGATCCCTGGGCCAATTCCGGATTTGCCCGCGAGGCCGTCAGCGAACAGACCGAGGTGCTGATCGTGGGCGGCGGCTTCGGCGGCCTTCTGTGCGGCGCGCGACTGCGCGAAGCTGGCATCGATGATTTCCGGGTCGTGGAAAAGGCAGCCGATTTCGGCGGCACCTGGTACTGGAATCGCTACCCTGGCGCGGCCTGCGATACCGAGAGCTACATCTACCTGCCGTTGCTGGAAGAGACCGGCTACATGCCGGTGCGCAAATATGCGCGAGCCCCCGAGATCTACGAGCATTCGGGCCGCATCGGCCGTCATTTCGGCCTCTATGAGCGCGCGCTGTTTCAGACCGTCATCACCCACATGGAATGGCGGGAGCAGGAGGCACGCTGGCTGGTCGAGACAGATCGCGGTGATTGCATCCGCGCGCGCTTCGTCATCCTTGCTGGCGGCCCGCTGAGCCGTCCGAAGCTGCCGGGCATTCCCGGTATCGAAAGCTTCAAGGGACACAGCTTCCACACCAGCCGCTGGGATTACGCCTACACCGGCGGCACGGCCGAAGGTGGTCTTAGTGGTCTTGGCGACAAACGCGTCGGTATCATCGGCACCGGGGCCACCGCCGTGCAATGTGTGCCGCATCTCGGCCGCTCGGCCAAGGAGCTCTACGTCTTCCAGCGTACGCCGTCGGCGATCGGCGTGCGCGACGACGGCCCGACGGATCAGAGCTGGGCGCAGGGGCTCAGGCCCGGCTGGCAGCGCGAACGCATGGACAATTTCACCGCCGTGATCTCGGGCGAGCCATTCGAACAGGATCTGGTGCAGGACGGCTGGACCGGCCTGCTCGGCGAGATCCTGCTGGCGCCGCGCCGCCAGCCGCAGCCGGTGACTTCGATCGAGGAGGCGCTCAAGGTCATCGAGCAGGCCGATTATCGCAAGATGGAAGAGATCCGAGCGCGCGTCGATGCGATCGTCAAGGATGAGGCGACGGCTTCGGCGTTGAAACCCTGGTACAAGGCATTCTGCAAACGGCCGTGTTTCCACGACGAATATCTCGACACCTTCAATCGTCCCAACGTGCATCTCGTCGACACCAGGGGACAGGGCGTCGAGCGCATCACCGAGAACGCGGTCGTGGTCGACGGCAGGGCTTATGAGCTCGACTGCCTGATCTATGCCAGCGGCTTCGAGGTCGGCACCGACTACGCCCGCCGCATGGGCTTTGAGGTCTACGGCCGTGACGGCGTGAGCCTGTCGGCGCGCTGGCGCGATGGCGTCAAGACGCTGCACGGCTTCTACAGTCGCGGCTTCCCGAATTGCTTCCTGATCGTCATGGTGCAGGCCGGCCAGAGCGCCAACTTCCCGCACATCATCGACGAGCAGTCGCAGCACATCGCCTATGTGATAGCCGAGGCGCGCAAGCGCAAAGCCCGGACGCTGGAGCCGACGCTCGATGCCGAGAACGCCTGGGTCGAGGAGGTGGTCAAAGCTGCGCTCGGCCGCCAGACCTATCTCGCCGAATGCACGCCCGGCTATTACAACAATGAAGGCGTGTTCGATCCGATCGCGGCGAGAAACAGCCAGTATTGGCGCGGGCCGGTGGCATTCCTGCGGCTGCTGGACAAGTGGCGCCAGGAGGGCAATTTGGATGGACTGGAACTGTCGTATGATCACGCCATGGAGTCGGCGCCTTCGTCCGGGTAAGCTCGGGCATTGGATCACCCAGGGAGAGGACGTCGGACATGATCAGGGGCAGAACTGTAGCTGCGGCGGTTTTTGGGGCGATGACGCTGCTCGGCTGCCTGGCGCCCGCCGCCCACGCCGCGCAATGCGGCAGTTCGTCGGCCGGCTTCGAGGCCTGGAAGCGCGAGTTCAGCGCGGAGGCGCAGGGCAAGGGCGTCGGCCAGACTGCGCTCTCGGCGCTGATGCAGACCAATTACGCCAGTGCCACCATCGCGGCCGACCGTGGCCAGCGCAGCTTCTCGCTGACGCTCGACCAGTTCCTCGCCAAGCGCGGCGCCACCACCATCGTTGCCAAGGGTCGCCAGCTCAAGCAGTCGCAAGCCGCCTTGTTCACCTCGATCCAGCAGCGCTATGGCGTCCCGCCGGGGCCGCTGATCGCGATCTGGGGCATGGAGACCGGGTTCGGCAGCCAGCGCGGCAACCAGAACATGCTCTCTTCGATCGCGACGCTCGCCTATGACTGCCGCCGTCCCGAATTCTTCACTGAGCAGCTCTATGCGGCGCTGAAGCTGATCGATCGCGGCACGCTGTCGGGGGCAACCCGCGGCTCGATGCACGGCGAAGTCGGTCAGACCCAGTTCATGCCCAAGAACATCCTGGCCTACGGCACCGGCAATCTCGAAGTTGCCGCCAATGCGCTGAACTCGACGGCGAATTTCCTCAAGGCCCATGGCTGGCGTGCAGGAGCGGGTTACCAGCCGGGCGAGCCGAATTTCGCTGCCATCGAAGCCTGGAATGCCGCCGGCGTTTATCAGAAAGCGATCGCCCTGATGGGACGGCAGATCGACGAGGGCGGAGGTACGGCCGCCTCGCGCTGACCAGAGCCGCGTTTCGAAGGGGCTCAAGCTTCTTGGTTTTGGCGCGTTTGCTTTATGCGAACCGGCATCCACTTCGCTTGAGAACGCTCCTGCTCAGCAAGGCGTGATGCGCCGGCAAGAGAAAGTTGTTGCCAACTGGAACCGACGGCACGAGGTTTGCTTTGATCGAACAGGGCTGGGCATGAGGAGACTCAACATGGCAACCCAGATCGTGATGGACCAGACTGGCGACACGCGCCACGAGTTTGATCCTGGCAATGCCGAAGCGCTGGCGCGAGCCGAGCGGCGCTTTCGGGAGCTGACCGGAGCGGGCTTCACCGCCGCGCTGCGAACCGGACCTGGCGAAGTCACCCGGATCCGATCGTTTGACTCGACCGCGCAGGAAACGCTGTTCTATCCCCGCCTGGTTGGCGGTTGATCTGAGCTGCTCATGATCGCGGCAGTTTGGCTCCGTGGGCCGGCGCGTGCGCGTCTGCATGCGCTCCGCGAACTCTATCGGCGCTTTTTCGGCGAGAACACGCCGGATGCTCGCGGTCGCCGGCTCCTGGCCGAATGGCTGTCACCGGCGCAGCGCGCCCAATTCGAGCAGCACCGGTATTTCGATGTCGTCGGCGGCGATACCGGCAAGACCTATCGCATCCATTATGGCACCGCCGCCAACGTCCATGAGATCGACGAGGCCGGAAATGCGACGATGGGGTGGTGCTTCGTCCCGTCAGGCTTTCTCGTTCCCGGCGACGTGATGCTCGCACAGAAGATCGCGCTCGAAACCGACGAAAGGGGAGCTCTCGCGCTCGCCAACAGGTTTCCGCCAGCGACGCATTCGGAGCACTTCTACCGCCGGCCGTTCTAGGGCGTGGCTATCAGTAATGGGTGGAGCGATAGGCATCCACCGCGTGCGCTGCAAAAACGCCGACGCTGCAAAGCGCGAGCAAGGCTGAGATCAGCTCGATCGTAACTCGTCCTCCTGCGGCGGCAGGGAGACGAGGTGCTGACAGCAGGAATAATCCCAGATCAGGTTGAGGAAGAATTGCATGGTGGCCGTCCCTGTATGCTTTTGACAACGAGATAACCGACCATGTGTTTCAGGCGTGTTTCGTCGCATCTGGAAACGGGTTTCTTGGGGAACCCCGGGCTGGTTTGTGCGCTGCGGAGCCGCTACATCCCGCTCTTGCTCAATCCCATTAGCCGCGAGGCGGCGCATCACATTGCGAGGCGAAATCATGGCGCAGGTCGAGTGGTTCGACGATCTCACCATTGGAATGCAGTTCAAATCCCCCGAAGTTCACGTCACCGAGGCCGACATCAAGCGGTTCGCGGCCGAGTTCGATCCGCAGCCGATGCATCTCGACCACGAAGCCGCCAAGCAGACCCTGTTCAGGGGTCTCGCTGCCTCGGGATGGCACACCGCCGCGATTGCCATGAGCCTCGCGATCCAGACCCGCCCGTTCGGCCCGCATCCGTTGATCGGCGCCGGCGTCGACGGGCTGCGCTGGACCATCCCGGTACGGCCCGATGACCGCCTGCATCTGGTCGGGGAGGTCATGAGCCTGACGCCGTCGAAGTCGAAGCCGCAGGGTATCGCACTGGTGAAATGGACCATGTTCAACCAGAACGGCGAGGAGGTTTACACCTTCACCCCGATCGCGATCGTGCCGCGGCGAACCGCCTGAAGCCCTTGCGGGTCACCGGCAGAGGTGGTCATCTCAGTCCGGGGAACACGCTGGAGGCTGACATGAAACGATATCTTCTCGCCGCCGGGCTCCTGGCAGGCGCCTTGAGCGCAGTCGCTTTGACCGCAGGACCGGTGCAGGCGCAACAATCCAAGGTCGGCGACTGGACCATCGAAAAGCGTATGCAGGACGCGCATTGCAATGCGAGCCGCGGCTACAAGGACAAGGAAGACGAGAACCGGGACTACGTCATCGTCATCACCTATTCCGAGAAGGCGATCGTGATCGTGATGATCTATGACGGTTGGGAGTGGGACAAGGTCGGCGAGATCCTCCGGGCCGATGTCGGCACCGACGACGCCGATATCATGAAGAAGGCGAAGTGGGAGGTCATGGACAAAACTACCGTGCGCGGCATCTTCGAATACGAGCAGTCCATGATGGACCGGCTGTCCAAGGCCAAGCGTCTCTCGCTCGATTTCGAGGACGATGACGACGACAGCATCGAGATGCAGGTGCCGCGTGCCGGTGAAGCGCTGGCGGCATTGAAATTCTGCGAGGAGAATCGCAAGTAAACTGCCGGAGCCGAATGCGAGGCCGGCGGGATCGGTGGCGACAGGGTTCTGCGGTGCGCGCGCTGCCTGACGCATCGCACGCGTGACTCATCGCACACAGTCCGCGCGCTGTTCGCATTTATCCTAGTCTTTGGCGAAAACGTCCAAGCCGCATCCTGCGGTTGACGTTACGCAAGGACGATGTTCGATATTCCAGCATTTCGTTGCAACGTTTTCTCCCCGTCGAAGGCGGCCATTGAACGGCCCGTCTCCTTCGCCAGTCCCCGGATCGCGATCTTTCTCGCACGCCCGAGCCATACGCAGATTGCGTCGTCCGGCCGATGACAATCCTCCACGCAAATCGATTCTCGTCCCTTGTCGGCGAGATCTACGACGCCGCGGTCGATCCCGCACTGCGCAGCGGGGTGCTGGAACAGGTTTCGCATTTCGTCGGCGGATGTGCCGCGACCATCCTGTCCAGGGACAGAGCCAGGCTCTCGATCGAGATCCACGAGCATTTTGGCACCGAATCCCGCTTCCGCCAGCTTTATCGCGACCGATATGTGGAGCTGGACCCTCTACTCGATCGCCATTTTACGCTCGCGGCGGAGCAGACGATCGGCGTAGCCGACATCATGCCTCAGGCGGATTTTCTGGCAACGAGCTTCTATCGCGAGTGGGTGGAACCGCAAGGAGCGATAGACCTTGCAACCGTTGCCCTCGAGAAGTCGGACACGCGCACCACAATCCTGCAGGTGTTGCGCCACCGGTCGCGCGGAATGGTTGACGAGCCGATGCGTGAGCGCATGCGGCTGCTGGCTCCGCACCTTCAGCGCTCCAGGATCATGGGCCGACAGATCAGGGCACGCTCGCATACCGTGGACGACCTTGCCGAGGTCTTGGATGGGCTGAGCACGGCGATCTGCCTGCTCGACGCAGATGGCCGCGTCGTGCATGCCAACGCAGCATGCCGCGGGCTGTTCGCCGATGCCAGCCTGCTCGCAATGGTCGGCGACCGGATCGTGGCCCGCAACACCCAGACTGATAAAATATTCCGCGGCCTGTGCGAAATCGATTCAGGCAGCGAAACTCGTTCCGCTGCCCGCCGCCAGATCGAGCTTGCGACATCAGTTGATGGACAGCACTATCTGCTCCACGCCTTTCCCTTGAAGCGCTGTCGCACTCCATCGCGAGATGCTGCAGCCACGGTGCTGTTCGTTCAGAAGGCATCGGCGGCGACATGGCTCGCGGCTGATGCGATTGCGGCGGCCTTCAGGCTGACACCGTCCGAACTGCGCGTTTTAATGGCCATCATCGAGATTGGCGGTGTTCCCGACATTGCGGCAAAGCTCGGCATCGCCGAAACGACGGTGAAGACGCATCTCGGTCGCCTGTTCGAGAAGACCGGCACCGGCAGGCAGGCCGACTTGGTCAAGATCGCCACCGGCTTTGCCGTTCCATTCGCGCATCGAACGAATGGCGGTGACGACGCCGTGTGATCCATTTCACAAGGCTCGCCGATACGTGCCGCGATCTCAATGCATTGTGATGAGCCGAGCTCCCGTGTCCTCCGAATGCAGGACGCGAGTCATTTGATACTTTCGTATATCGCGCTCCAGAAAAGTGAAGAGCAGCAAGCGCCACGAAGAGATGCGACGACGGCGTCAAACGCGAGTGTGAGGAAACGACAGCGCACGGCCGGACCTGCTCGTCGGTTGGAGGATTGCAGTGAGCCAGTTTGATTTTTCCATTATTAATGTTTCGACGAACGAAATTCCCGAAAACGAGCGTATCCCGCTGCTTCGCGATTTCTACTGCCGCGGGGTGTTGAAGGCGGAGGTCGAGGCGAGAGAAGGAAAGCCGGCTACGGCGAGCTTCACGTCCCACGTCTTGCCGGAAGCCCAATTGCTGATCGGAGGATTGTGCGGAGCGCGCGTCAGTCGCACCAAACACCTGGTTGCCGATGGCGACGACAGCCTGGCCCTGATCGTGAATCGATCTGGCGTACTTGGAATATCCGAGCGGGGACACGATCTGAGCCTTCGTGCAGGGGAGGCGGTCCTGACCAGCGCGGAGGACGTCACGACGTTCGAGCGATTGTCGCTGGGCAGCTGCTTCTCCCTACGCGTGCCGAGACGCGTGCTGGCGCCGATGATCGTGGATGTCGATGACGCCGTAATGCGTGTCATGCCGGAGAGCTCGACAGGACTTCGATTGCTGGTCAACTATGCGGAGACACTGGTGCGAGAGAAGGCGTTCGCGACGCCAAATTTGCGCCAGCTCGGGGTCGGGCATCTGCACGATCTTCTGGCAATCGTTCTCGGTGCCACCAACGAGCCCCGGGAGCTGGCCGGGCGGCGCGCCGTGAAGGCGGCACGGCTGCAGAAGGCCAAAGTCTCCATCGCCAACAATTGCTGGCGGCAGGACCTGTCGGTGGCCACAGTCGCCCAGGAGCTCGGCGTGACGCCGCGTTATCTCCAGCGCCTGTTCGAGGCCGACGGCAAGACGTTCTCGTCCTTCGTGATCGAACAACGCGTCAAGCGCGCCCATCGCATGTTGCGGGAACCCGGATACGCCGAGCGGACGGTCAGCTCGATCGCCTACGATGTCGGCTTCGGCGATCTCTCCTATTTTAACCGCTGCTTCCGTCGAACTTATGGCGCCACGCCCAGTAACGTCAGGAGCGGCGAAATGTCGTGACCGCGCACGACTGAATTTCAAGTCAAATGCCGCTTGGAGACAGCACGGGCGGGCGTGCGCCGCCCCCAGTTGGAGTGTTGCATGCGCCGTTTTTTCTTTGACCTTATGATCGGCAATATCGTGAAGATCGATCCGGGCGGCATGGTGTTCGAATGCCCCGAAGCGACATTCGTGGTGGCCAACGAGATGGCAAGCCACTTGTTCGTCTGGCGCGACGATTTGCGCGACCGCGATGCCTGCATCCGGGTCAGAAATGCCGACGGGCGCGAGATCTATCGCGCCGCGGTCTGGTCGGAGAATATGGCGAAGGTCGGCTGGGACGAGATGTGAGCGTCCCGGTACGGTATCGCGACTCTGCATCAGTAGCACCCGAAACGAATATCCGCTCGTTGCCGGGCGACGCCTCATCCGATCGGAGGATGCCGCATGCTGTGGTTGTGGTATGCTTGGTGATATTGATCACCCAGGCCATTTATAGCCATGCACGGACCACGGAAACTGCCCGACCTGGTCGAGGCCATCTACGATGCCGGGCTCGATCCCTCGCTGTGGAATAACGTCGTCACCGGCATCCGCGACTTCGTCGGCGGCCAGGCCTGCGGGTTGTTTTCCAAGGACTCGATCAGCAAATTCGGCGTCACGCACTATTATTGCGGGGCGGACCCGCACTACATCCGGCTCTATTCCGAGACGCATTCGAAGTTCGATCCGCTGACGGTCCTGCCGCCGCATGGCCAGATCGTCAGCATCCCGGATCTCGTCAACTTCGATGAATATCGGCGAGGACGCTTTTACCAGGAATGGATGCGGCCGCAGGGTTGCAGCGATGCGGCTAACGTCGTGCTCGAGAATTCGAATGCGAGCTGCACCGTGATGATGACGGTGCTGTCGGGTCGCCGGATGGTGGATCCGGTGATGAAGCACCGCCTCTCGCTGATCGTCCCGCACGCCAGCCGTGCGTTGCTGATCAACCGCGCCATGGCCTCGCAGCTGACGCTGGCGACGGCGCTGGCAGAGGTCCCGGACAATCTGGCCTGCGGCATCTTCCTGCTCGATGGATTCTGCCGGGTGGTGCACGCGAATTCCGCGGGGCACGACTTGCTTGCGGCGGAGGATCTGGTTCGGTCCGTTGCCGGGCAATTGGTGACCAGCAGTGCGGAGGCCAATCAGACGCTGCGGGAAGCGTTCGCGACCCGCCATGAAATTGCGCTGCTTGCCGCAAAGGGGCACGCGTTTTCGCTGCTTTCGCCATCGGGCGAGCTCTACGTCGCGCACATCCTGCCGCTGTCGTCCGTCCTGCGGGACGGCAGCGAGCGGGTGGTCGATGCCGTCGGTGCGCTGCTGCTGCGTAAGGTATCGCTCGGCGGACAGTCCTACGGCGAATTGATCGCGCAGACCTTCGACCTTACACCGGCCGAGTTGCGCGTGTTCCTGTCGATCGTCGAGGTTGGCGGCATCCCGGAGACGGCGGTCGCGCTCGGTATCGCGGAAACGACGGCGAAGACGCATCTGCATCGCGTGTTCGCCAAGACGGGCGTTTCGCGTCAGGCCGATCTCGTTAAGCTCGCGGCAGGATTCTCCAATCCGCTTGTGAACTAGACTGTTGAATTTTGCCTTCACGATTGAACCTTTCGCTCCCGCGAAAGACTCACGGAAGCCGCCAGGCATGAAGAACATTTCGCCATCTCCATGTGTCACCATTGGCTCTTCCGATGCCCCGACCTCCAAAACCGTCCGAGTTGATCGAGACTATCTATGACGCGGGTCTCCACCCGGAGTTGTGGAGCGAGGTCGTTGTCAAACTCAATGCCTTCATTGGCAGCCAAGCCTGTGGTCTGATTTCGAAGGACCCGGTCAGCAAATCAGGCGCGACGCATTATTATTGCGGGGTCGATCCGTACTACATTCAGCTCTATGCGGAGACCTACTCCCGATACGACCCGCTTGCTCGGCTTCCGCGCTATGGCGAGGTGCGCAATATCCCTGATCTCGTGGATTTCGACGAATACCGCCGCGGCCGCTTCTACCAGGAATGGCTGCGCCCCCAGGGCTGCGTCGACGTCGCCAACGTGGTGCTGGAGCAGTCGAAGTCGCCGTGTCCGATGCTGATGACCGTGATCCCGGGCAGGGAGATGCTCGGCGCGGAACAGCGGGCGCGAATGCAGTTCCTGGCTCCGCATGCGAGCCGGGCGCTGTTGATCAACCGGGCGATCGAGCGGAAGCAGCAGCGCGCGGTCGCGCTTGCCGACGTCGTGGACCGACTGAATGCCGGTGTCATCCTGCTCGATTCGACCTGTCATATCATCCACAGCAATCCGGCCGCGGCGACGATCCTAGACGTCGACGATGTCCTGCGGTCTGTCTCGGGCAGGCTGGTGGCAAGATCTTCCGCTGCCAATTCAGCCTTGCGCGATATTTTCCGTGACACCAGCGAGGTCGCGTTGGCGGCATCTTCGGGACGGAAAATTCCGTTGATGTCGCATGACGGTTCCTACTACGTCGCGCAAATCATCGCGCTGCCATCATTGCTGCGCGACGGGGTGGCCGAGCGCAGTTCGGCAGTGGGAGCCCTGTTCATCTGGAAAGCGGAACTCGACGGCCGCTCGTGTGCCGGGCTCATTGACCGCACCTTCGAGCTCACGCCTGCCGAACTGAGGGTCTTGCAGTCAATCGTCGATGTCGGCGGCGTGCCGGAGACGGCGGTTGCGCTCGGTATCGCCGAGACGACGGTGAAGACGCATCTGCATCGCGTGTTCGCCAAGACCGGCGTTTCTCGTCAGGCCGATCTCGTCAAGCTCGCAGCTGGATTTTCCAATCCGCTCGTGCACTGAGACGCGTTCAAAAACGCAGGCGAGTCGCCGTAGCTCGCAATAGGTTCAATCACAAGCATCATTAGAAAGTTATCGCACGTCGTTCGATCGAATGACGCGATTTTCCGCGTTGTCTTCTACTAGACGTCACACGATCTGTCGTTCGACCTACCAGACATTTTTGTGAAGCAACTCACTGCGAGCGGAAACGAATTCCGTCAATCTCTCGTGCAGGTTGAGAGGAGATTGTCATGCGGACGGCGTCACCAGTTCTGACAGGAAGATTCCGCGATATCGTCGCCCGCATGGGCGCGGTACTCCGCGCGCAGCGGGAAATCGACGCGGAGCGCGTGTTGCGGCGCTATCGCCACCTGCTGGACCAGCCGCACGAAGCGCCGTGTTTGAATGAAATTATTCCCGTTTCCCGTGAAGAGGATATCTTTGAAAATGCCAACGGAGTTGATCCGCGCGAGCGCACGAGCGACCACCCCAAATTCGAACGTGCGTAACGCCAGCATCGTCGCAATCGCGCTGACGGCAGCGCTCGTCGCTCTCCAACTGGTCGGCCTCGCGATGCTGGAGCGATCTCATGCTTACGCGCAGCCGTCGGTTCCACTCGTGCCGACCGTTTGCACCGAGAGCGCCGATGTCCCCGTCTCGCAAATTCCCTACGATTGATCGGAGGGCAAATTGTGCCTGATGTCACGACTCTGATGCTGCTCAGCGTTGCCGTGTTCGCCGGCGCCTTTGTCTCCGGACTCTCGGGATTTGCCTTTTCCGCGGTAGCGGGTGCCATCCTGCTCCGGGTGTTTCAGCCGCTCGAAGCCGTACCGCTGATGATGGCGTGCAGCATCGGCGTGCAGGCCACCAATCTGTGGTCGCTTCGGCGCAATATCCGCTGGGAAGGCAGTCTGCTGCTGATCGTCGGCGGCTTGATCGGCGTTCCCATCGCGGTGTCGCTGCTCCAGAGCACCGATACGCATCTGCTCCGGCGCGGCTTCGGCATTATCGTTGCGCTCTATGCGGCCTACATGCTGCTGCGGCCGACGCTGGTGACGGCCGGCGAGGCGGTCGGGCGGCACTGGGTCGCGTTGATCGGGTTCGGTGGAGGACTGGTCGGCGGACTGACCGCGATGCCGGGCGCGATCCCGACGATCTGGTGCGACATGCGCGGCATGCCCAAGAGCGAGCAGCGCGGCCTGGTGCAGCCGTTCATCGCCGCGATGCAGCTGTTCGCGATCGCGCTGCTGTTCGGACATCAGGATCTGTCGTCAAAGGTCTTCGTCGATCTCGCGGTTAGCCTGCCGGCGCTGTTCGCAGGCTCCGCGCTGGGCGTGATCGCGTTCCACAGGGTCAACGAGACGGTCTTTCGCAAGACCGTGCTCGTTTTGTTGTTGCTGTCGGGGATTTCCCTGATCTAGTGCCCGACGGGTTGCACCGGCGCCGCGCTGGTGTCGCTGCCGTGATGCGTCAGCGGCTTCATGCCAGTGACGGTCCGCAGCAGCACATAGAACACCGGCGTCAGGAACAGGCCGAATACGGTGACGCCGATCATGCCGGAGAACACGGCGACGCCCATGGCGCGCCGCATCTCCGAGCCGGCCCCGGTCGAGAGCACCAGCGGCAGCACGCCCATGATGAACGCCATCGACGTCATCAGGATCGGGCGCAACCGCAGCCGGCTCGCCTCGATTGCGGCCCGGATCGGGGTGCGGCCTGCGAATTCGAGCTCGCGCGCGAATTCGACGATCAGGATCGCGTTCTTGGCCGAGAGTCCCACCAGCACGATCAAGCCGATCTGGGTGAAGACGTTGTTGTCGCCCTTGGAGATCCAGACACCGAACATAGCAGCCAGCAGACCCATCGGCACGATCATGATGATCGAGAGCGGCAAGGTCAGGCTCTCATAGAGCGCGGCCAGCACCAGGAACACCAGGAGGATCGCCAGCGGAAACACCCACAGTCCGGAATTGCCGGCGATGAACTCCTGATAGGTCAGGTCGGTCCATTCGAAGGCAAAGCCGGGCGGCAGCGTCTCCGCCGCGATCCGCGTCGCGACCTCCTGCGCCTGTCCGGAGGAGAAGCCGGGAGCAGCCGCCGCGTTGATATCGGAGGACAGGAAGCCGTTGTAGCGGATCGCCCGCTCGGGTCCCGCGCTCTGGCGAACGCTCAAGAGCGCCGAGAGCGGCACCATGTCGCCCGAGGACGAGCGCACCTTCAACTGCCGGATGTCGTCGGCGCGGGCGCGGAACGGCGCGTCGGCCTGCACCCGGACCGAATAGGTGCGGCCAAACTTGTTGAAGTCGTTGACGTAGTAGGAGCCCAGGTAAATCTGCAGCGTGTTGAACACCTCCGTCACGGGCACGCCCAATTGGAGCGCCTTGGTGCGATCGATGTCGGCGAACAGCTGGGGCACGTTGACCTGGAAGCTCGAGAACACGCCGGCGATCTCCGGCGCCTTCTGCATCGCGGCCATGAACGCCTTGGTCGCCTCGTTCAGCGCCTCATAACCGAGACCGGCACGGTCCTCGATCTGCAGCTTGAAGCCGCCGATGGTGCCAAGGCCGTTGACCGGCGGCGGCGGGAACATGGCGATGAAGGCTTCCTGGATGCCGGCATATTTCTTGTTCAGCTCGGCCGCCAGCGCGGGGCCGCTGAGAGAAGGATCCTTGCGCTCGTCGAACGGCTTGAGCGTGGAGAACACGATGCCGGCATTGGAGGAGTTGGTGAAGCCGGCGATCGACAGGCCCGGAAAGGCGACCGAACTCTCGACACCTGGCTGGGTCAGCGCGATGTCGCTCATCTTGCGGATCACCTCTTCAGTGCGATCGAGCGCTGCGCCGTCGGGCAGCCGCGAGAAGCCGACCAGATACTGTTTGTCCTGGCCCGGCACGAAGCCGCTCGGCACCTGCTGGAACAGAAGCGCGGTCACGCCGATCAACACCACATACAGTCCCATCACTGCGGCCTTGCCTGATATCACCTTGGTGACGGTGCCGCTGTAATTCTCCGACGAGCGTGTGAACACCTTGTTGAAGCCACGGAAGAACCAGCCAAGGCCCTTTTCCATGATGATCGTCAGCCGGTCCTTCGGCTCATTGTGTCCCTTGAGCAGCAGCGCCGACAACGCAGGCGACAGCGTCAGCGAATTGATGGCGGAGATCACGGTCGAGATCGCGATCGTCAGCGCGAACTGCTTGTAGAACTGCCCGGTGAGGCCGGAGATGAAGGCGAGCGGCACGAACACCGCGATCAGCACCATCGCAATCGCGATGATCGGCCCCGACACTTCGCGCATCGCCTGGTAGGTGGCGTCGCGCGGCGACAGCCCTCCCTCGATGTTGCGTTCGACGTTCTCGACTACGACGATGGCGTCGTCGACGACGATGCCGATTGCGAGCACGAGCCCGAACAGGCTGAGCGCGTTGATCGAGAAGCCGAACACGTGCATGACCGCGAATGTGCCGACGATCGACACGGGCACCGCCAGCAGCGGAATGATCGAGGCGCGCCAGGTCTGCAGGAACAGGATCACCACCAGCACCACCAGCGCGATCGCCTCCAGCAGCGTGTGAATGACGGCCTCGATCGAGGAGCGCACGAACTGGGTGGGATCGTAAACGATCTGGTAGGACACGCCTTCCGGCATATTCTTCTTGATCTCGGCCATGGTGGCACGGACATGATCGGAGATCTCCAGCGCGTTGGAGCCGGGCGCCTGGAAGATCGGAATCGCCACTGCCTGCTTGTTGTCGAGTAGCGAGCGCAGGCCGTATTCGGACGCGCCGAGCTCGATGCGGGCGACGTCGCGCAAGCGCACGACTTCGCCACGCGTACCGGTCTTGACCACGATGTCGCCGAATTGCTCTTCGTTCGCAAGCCGCCCTTCCGCGTTGACGGACAGCTGCAGGTCGATGCCCTTGACATTCGGGGAGGAGCCGACCACGCCGGCAGCGGCCTCGACGTTCTGCGCCTGGATCGCCTTGACGATGTCGCTTGCGGTGAGCCCGTGTTCGGCAGCCTTCTGCGGATCGACCCAGACCCGCATCGAATAGTCGCCGGCGCCATAGAGCTGGACGTCGCCGACGCCGTCGATCCGTGCAAGACGGTCCTTGACATTGAGCACGGCGTAATTGCGCAAATACGTCATGTCGTAGCGGCCGGTGGGCGACAACAGATGCACGACCATGGTGAGGTCGGGCGACGACTTCTTGGTGATGATGCCGAGCTGCCGCACCACGGCGGGCAGGCGCGGCTCGGCCTGCTGCACACGGTTCTGCACCAGCTGCGTCGCCTTGTCAGGATCGGTGCCGAGCCGGAATGTCACCGTCAGCGTCATCGCGCCATCGGTGGTCGCCTGGCTTGACATGTACAGCATGCCTTCGACGCCGTTGATCTGCTCTTCGATGGGAGTCGCCACCGTCTCGGCGATCACCTTGGGATTGGCCCCGGGATAGGTCGCGCGCACGAGGACGGAGGGCGGCACGACATCGGGATATTCCGAGATCGGCATCGCGAACAGCGAGATCAGGCCGGCGAGGAAGATCAGGACCGAGAGCACACCGGCAAAAATCGGACGATCGATGAAGAACTTCGAGAGATTCATGGCTTTGCCCCTGCGCGAGAGACGACCCTCCCGCCATTCCCGGGCGCGGGAAAAGCCCGCAAATCCGGAAATCCAGAAGTGATGTCTTGGTAGTTCAACAAATTCGACATTCCGGCTCGCGCTGCCCGCGCGCTCCGGAAGCGGAGAATGCTAGCGTTGCACCACGTCCTGTTTGCTGTGGTTGGAGGCCTGCTGCGGCCCGCGCGCGCCCATCGACGCGATCTCCGTCTTGAGCAGGGCGCCGGGACGCACGCGCTGGAGGCCGTTGACGATAATGCGATCGCCGGTCTTCAGTCCCGTCGTCACGATACGCAACCCGTCGACCGAGCCGCCGAGGGTGATCGGCCGGTAGACCGCGCGGCTGTCGTCGCCGACCGCCATCACGAACTTCTTGTCCTGGTCGGTACCGATCGCGCGCTCGTCGATCATGACCAGCGATTGCTGCTTGGGCTGGCCCATGCGCACGCGGGCGAACTGGCCGGGGATGAGACGCCCGTCCTCGTTTCTGAACACCGCGCGGACACGGATGGTGCCGCTCTGGCCGTTGACCTGGTTGTCGATGAGCTGGATGTGGCCCTTGGCCGAGAGGCCGCCTGAGGTCGTCATCTCCACCGGGATCTGGTCCAAATTGCCGCGCTTGCCGGAGACATCTGCGATCGAGTTCAGCGCCCGCAGCACCACCTCCTCATCCGCATCGAACGACGCGTAGATCGGATTGACCGAGACCAGCGAGGTCAGCACGGGGGAGGCGGTGCCGGCGGCGACGAGATTGCCGACGGTGATTTCGATCTTGCCGACGCGGCCGTCCACGGGTGCACGTACCTCGGTGTAGTCGAGATTAAGCTTTGCGGTCTGGAGCGTCGCCTCGGCTGCCTTCACGTTGGCGATGGCCTCGCGGTTGGCGTTGTCGCGCTGGTCGTAGTCGCGCCGCGTCACCACGGCGTTGCCGACCAGCTGCGCGCCGCGCTCAAGTTCATTCTGCGTGAACACGACGCGCGCTTTCGCAGCTTCGAGCTGGGCCGCGGCCTTGTCGACCTCGGCTGCGTAGGGCGCCGGGTCGATCTTGAACAGGATGTCACCAGCCTTCACCAGCGCGCCTTCGATGAAGTTGGCCGACAGGATCGCGCCGGCCACGCGCGGGCGAAGCTCGACGCGTTGAATGGCCTCGAGCCGACCGGAGAAATCGTCCCACAGCACGGTCTGCTTTGGTTCGATCAGCGCGACCGTGACAGGGACGGCTTGCTCGGCCGCGGCGGTCGCGGTCGCCTGCGCGGCACGAAAGTAATGGCCGGTCGCGATCGAGCCGGCTACGGCGAGAGCGCCCACGATGGCGACGCCGCTCAGAAGGCGGCGGACATGGCCGGGGCGAGTGGTATTTTGGGAGGGGGGCATTTGCGCTCCAGATATGTAGTGTTCACTACAGATGTGGAGCTGGATACCGCAGCGCAAGATACTTATGTACCATTCGCTAAGAAAATTGTAGCCGCTTACCGCAAGTATTGGCAAGTGGAAGAGAAAATAAAGCGAGAACAAAGAGATAGGATCCGGCGTTAGGGTCAGGGACGACGCCGATTTCGAGGAGAACAGGCAAATGGGCATGGGACGCCCCCGCGAATTCGACGCCGAAACGGCGTTGGACCAGGCGATGGAAGTGTTTTGGCGCCATGGTTATGAGGGTGCCACGATCGCTCAGTTGACCGAGGCCATGGGGATCAATCCGCCCAGCCTCTACGCCTGTTTTGGCAACAAGGAAGGGCTGCTGAAGGCCGCGCTCGACCGCTATACCAAACTGCGCACCGTCTGGATGGACGAGGTCGTGGCAGCGCCGACTGCCCGCGACGTCGCCGAACGGATGCTGATGGGCATCGCCGACAAGCAGACCGATCCCGCCAACCCGCCCGGTTGCCTGCTCGTGCAGGGCGGCATTGCATGCGGCACCGGATCAGAAAGCGTCCCCTTCGAACTCGCCGCTCGGCGCGCCCAGAACGAGGACCAGCTTCGCGATCGTTTTGTTCGCGCCAAGGCCGAAGGCGATCTCAAGCCGACCTCGGATCCCGCGGCACTCGCGCGCTACGTTTCGGCCGTCTCGGTCGGCATGGGCGTGATGGCGTCCTCAGGCTCCGACCGCGAGGCATTGCAGCAGGTCGCGAGCGTGGCGGTGCAGGCGGTCGAGGCGCAGTCGACTGCAAGAACATGACGAGCGTTGTCGTCTTCGCCTCTATCATCTCACCGATTGCGTGGCAGACAGCGACGGCGGCGGGACGAAGCCGCCGAACGCGCGTTCGATCAGTCCGGCGAGCGCAATCGGTGTGCGGTCCTCGAGATAAGGCCCGATGATCTGGACGCCGATCGGCAGGCCCGATGGCGTGCGCTCGATCGGAACGGCCGTTGCAGGCAGTCCGCAGGTCGAAGCGGGGTCTGCCCAGATGAAGCACGCATCGGCATAGGGATAGAGCTGTCCATCGATATCGAGTTGCCGCGCGTCGAACGGCTCGGACTGGTCCTGGGGAAAGGCCGGTACGGCGGCGGCCGGGTAGATTACTGCGTCGAACTCGCGGAACAGCTCCTGCCATCGTTGTTGCAGCCGCAGGCGCGCCGCGTCGGTCGCCAGCCATTCGCGATGGACCATCGCCCAGCCGCGCGCGCGCTCGGCCTGCAGGCTGCGGTCGTCGGGCGAGAGTTCTGCGGCAACTCCTTGCGCCTCTGCGAGGGCGGCCGGTGTCAGGCGTGGACTTCGCGCTGCGTTCAACAGCTTCATGTAAAGGCGGGCGGATTCGGCGAGATCGGGCAGAGACGCACTCGAGCGCGCGACGCGTGCGCCTGATCGTTCGAGCCGTTCCGACAACCGCCCGATGGCGGAACGCACGGCATCGCCTGTCGGCATCAACGGATGCGTATCGATCACGAGAATCCTGAAACCCCTGAGCTGGTCGTGTCGTGAGGCCGGCAACGCAAGACGATAGCCGATCCCGTCGCGCGTCTCGTCGGGGCCGGCGATCACGTCGAGCGCGAGTGCGAGATCCGAGGCAGTGCGCGTCATTGGTCCAACGACGGCGAGATCACCCTGGCCGGCAACGGGCGGTGCCGGCGGAAGGCTGTATCCGCGTAGCGGGACGAGGCCGAGGCTCGGCTTGTGTCCGAACACACCGCAGAAATGCGCGGGCACCCGGATCGAGCCGCCAATATCCGAGCCGATCGACAGCGGTCCGAATCCCGCAGCCAGCGCCGCTCCTGATCCGCCTGAAGAGCCGCCGGGCGATCGGCCGAGATCCCACGGATTGTTCGTCGTACCGTAGATGTCATTGTAGCTCTGGAAATCTCTGAGGCCGATCGGGATATTGGTCTTGCCGATGATGACAGCACCCGCCGCCTTCAACCGCGAGACGACAAGGGCGTCCTCCGCGGGTTGGAAATCTTTGAAATGCGGAAAGCCCCACGTCGTCGGCAGGCCGGCGACGTTGAACGGTTCTTTCAACGTCAAGGGGATGCCGAGCAATGGCTGCCGCTCGCCGCGACCAAGTGCGGTATCGGCGGCGCGCGCGGCGTCTCGTGCGCGATCGAAATCGCGAACGATGACGGCATTGATCTGCCCGTCCAGCGCCTCGATGCGCGCGATCGTATGCTCGATCAACTCGGACGCAGAAAGCTTGCGCGCGTGCAGGGCGCTCAGCAATGTGCTGATCGAGCCGTAGTCCCAGTCAGTGGCGGTCAATCCGGGCGGCATCACGATCTCCATTGTCTTGCATCGCCGCGTCGATGTCGCTCGGCTGCAAATCGATCCGAGTATCGAGCATGCAATTTGGCGGATGGTATGAGGAGGCCACGCAACGGGAACCAGATCTGTCCGCCGGTCGGGGGCCGGAGGCGGCGCCTGGCCATCAGATCGCGGGATACCCACTGCTTGCCGCGGTCTATGCGCGATCGAGGGCTCTGTACGGGCTGCTGCTCACGTGGCATTGGGGGCGGCGAAGCCTGGATACTGACGACCATGTTCGCCCTGACATTCCTTGGGACCTCCGCCAGCGTTCCGTCGGCGGAGCGCAACCATCCGGCTCTCCTGGTGGAGGCCACGGGCAAGCGCGTCCTCATCGATTGCGGCGAGGGCACGCAGCGCCAGTTGCTGCGCAGCGGCGCGGGCTTTCGACGGCTTGACCGCATTCTGCTGACGCATGCCCATCTCGATCACGTGCTCGGTATCCCCGGTCTCTTCTCGACGCTGGGGTTGCGTCAGCAATCGGACGCGATGACCGTCTATGGAGGCCAGGGCACGCTCGACATCGTCATCCGCATGCTTGCCGGCCTGTGGGGCGCGGGCAGGGCGCCGATCCCGGTGGAGTTCGCACCGCTGACCGAAGGACAGGTTATCGACGCCGGCGACTTCACCATCGATTGCTTTCCGGTTCGTCACCGCGACACCGACAGCTTTGGTTTTTGCTTCCAGAGTCCGGCACGCCGCCATCTTGAGCGGGAGCGCCTCGCCGAGCTCGGTGTTCCCGATGGGCCGCTGCGCGGAGAACTGGCCGCGGCACGACCAGTCGTGATCGCCGGCCGCACGATCTATCCCGAAGACGTCATGGGGCCGCCGAGCGGCGGCAGGAAGATTGTGGTCATCGGCGACACCGAAACCACTGACGGGCTGTCCAGGCATGTCGCCGACGCCGATCTGCTGGTGATCGAGGCGACCTTCCTCGATCGCGACGCCGCGACCGCCCGGGACTATGGTCATCTCACCGCGCGCGAGGCGGCTTCATTTGCCGCCGCGAACAACGTCAGGCAACTCGTGCTGAATCACATGTCGGGGCGTTATCGCGACGAAGAGATTCTGGCCGAAGCGACAGCGATTTTTCCAAACACGCGGATCGCCGCCGACTTCGATCGCGTCGTGATTTAGCGGCACCGCTCAAAGAGAGCGCAATCTCTGACGGTCTGTTTGTGAGCTGCTTAACCTGCGGTGGCTGGGGAACTAGGATTCGAACCTAGACAAACAGAGTCAGAGTCTGTTGTGCTACCGTTACACCATTCCCCAACGGAATAGCCGAACAAATTCAATGACTTGTTGATTTGTCCGGCTGTGGCCGATGGCACTTATCGCGCAAATCACGGCTCAAGCGTGGAGGGTTTCTACCCGCTCGGCTGTGGGCTGGCAAGCGCTGCGACGCAGGGATGTTTTGCGGTCCACATGGGACGTGCGGGCCGCGGCATCATGGGCTCCGGCGGAGCGCCGCGGCGGTGCGCGACCGTTTGCCTCATCCGAAAATCACGTTTCCTGGTCGGATCGTCACGCACCGCATCGTCCTTCGGACACACAACCCAAGGAGATCCGTGATGCCCTATGTCGATGGTTTCGTGCTGGCCGTGCCGAAGGACAACATCGAGGCTTACAAGGCGCTGGCGAAAACGGCCTGCGCGATCTGGATGGAGCACGGTGCGCTCGATTATGTCGAATGCATCGGCGACGACGTGCCCTACGGCGAGCTGACTTCGTTTCCGCGCGCGGTGATGGCGAAGGAGGACGAGATCGTGGTGTTCGCCTGGATCGTCTATCGCGACCGGGAGACTCGCGACACCGTCAACAAGAAGGTGATGGCGGACCCGCGGCTGAAGTTGGATGGTATGCCGTTCGACGGCAAGCGCATGATCTACGGCGGCTTCACGACGCTGCTGCGGGCGAGCGACGTGATGGGGTAAGGGCGCTGACCCGGCCCACACGTCGGTGCTTGTCCATGCAGCGTCGTGGCAAGCCGTTTTACTTGCCGGTACGGGGCCAGCATGCCATCCTCTCATCGCCAGGCATAAACAACCGGAAGCGGGCGCTTAGCCGAGCTTCCAAAAAAACTGGTTGGGGAAACCCTTGGGAGGTTTGATTTCATGAGATTGAAGCACGTCACCGGGCTGCTTTGCGCGGCCGCGATGTCCCTTGCGCTCGCTTCAGCCGCGCAGGCCCAGGACAAGGTCGTCAAGATCGGCGCGATCCTGCCGATGTCCGGCGGCACCGCCTCGATCGGGGCGCACGCCAAGGCGGCGCTCGAGGTCGCAATGGACATCATCAACAACGCTCATCCCGAGCTCGGCACTCTGCCGCTGGCCAAGAACGCAGGCCTTGCGGGCCTCGGCGGCGCCAAGATCGAGATCGTGTTCGCCGACAACCAGGGCAACCCGGCGACAGGCCAGAACCAGGCGCTGCGCCTGATCACGGAAGACAAGGTAGCCGCCGTGTTCGGCTCGTATCAGTCCGGCGTCACGCTGACCTCGAGCGCCATCGCTGAAAAATACGGCATTCCCTTTCTGAACTCCGAGTCGGTCGCCGCCAATCTCACCGAGCGCGGCTTCAAATGGTTCTTCCGCACCACGCCGATCGCCACCGACTTCGCCAAGGCCTATGTCGATTTCCTCGCCGACATCAAGGCGCAGGGCGCCAAGACCGATGCAATCGCGCTGGTTCACGACAACACCGAATACGGCACCTCGGTCGCCAACACGATCAGCGCCGCCTTCAAGGAGAAGGGCCAAGTCATCGCAGTTGACGTCGCCTATCCCGTCAATGCGACTGACGTTCAGGGCCAGGTGCTCCAGCTCAAGGAGAAGAAGCCCGACGTGATCATCATGATCAGCTACACGTCGGATGCGATCCTGTTCGCCAAGACCATGCAGTCGCTTGACTACAAGCCGGCGGTTCTTTTGGCCGATGACGCCGGCTATTCCGATCCCTCCTTCATCAAGGCGGTCGGCAAGATATCGCAAGGCGTCTTCAACCGTTCGTCATGGTCGGTGGGGCCGGCCGGCTCACCATCGGCCATCATCGCCGACATGTACAAGAAGAAGAGCGGCGAGGAGATGGACGACACCGTCGGCCGTCAGATGCAGGGCTTCTTCGTGCTGGCCGACGCGATCGACCGCGCCGGCTCGACCGACCCGGCAAAGATCCAGGCCGCGTTGAAGACGACCGATCTGAAGCCCGAGCAATTGATGATGGGTTACAAGGGCGTGAAGTTTGACGACAAGGGCCAGAATATCCTCGCCTCCGGGCTCATCATCCAGCTCCAGGATGGCGAGAACTACACCGCGGTATGGCCGAAGGCAAACGCCGCGAAGGCGCCGGTGCTGCCCTACAAGGGCTGGTGAGATTGAAGGCGGGGCTGCGCGCCCCGCCATTTCCGAAATGATTTGATCAGAGCAACGCTGGCTCATGTCCTTTGTACTCGTGCAGGTGATCGTCGGCGGACTTCTGCTTGGCGCTGTCTATGCCCTGTTTTCCTCAGGCCTCACGCTGGTGTGGGGCATGATGAACATCGTCAATTTCGCGCATGGCGATTTCGTCATGCTCGGCATGTACGTCGCCTATGTCGTCTACACGCTGTTGGGAGGAGGGCCGATCCTCGGCGCGCCGCTGGCAACCCTGGTGCTCGCGACCGTCGGCGTCGTGGTCTATTTCGCCCTGATCCGCGATATCATGAAGGGACCGATGCTGGCGCAGATCCTCGGCACTTTCGGGCTTGCGCTATTGCTGCGTTATTCCGTGTTCTGGTGGTTCGGGGCCAACTTCCTGTCGATGCCTCCGGACATCGTGGGCGGCACTTATGCGTTCGCGGGCCTGCGCATCGAGGCCTCGCGGCTGCTTGCCGGCGTGGTCGCGCTGCTGGTCACGCTCGGGCTGCATCTGCTGCTCACGCGGACCTCGCTCGGCTCGAAAATGCTGGCGGTGGCGGAGGATCAAACAGCGGCCCAGCTCATGGGCATCCGTCCCGATACCATGCAGGCGATCGCCTGGGCGATTGCGGCCGGTGCCACCGGACTTGCCGGCGCGCTGATTGCGAACTTCTTCTACATCGTGCCGACCGTCGGCGAGACGCTTGGCATCGTCGCCTTCGTCACGGTGTCGCTCGGCGGTTTTGGCAGTGTGCCGGGCGCCCTTGTCGCAGGCCTGCTGATCGGCATGATCGAATCGCTGTCGGGCTATCTGATCGGCGCGATCTACAAGGACATCGTCGTCTATGCCCTGTTCCTGCTCTTCCTCTGGTTCCGGCCGCAAGGCCTGATGGGCAAGACCTGATGGGAAGGCTGTGATGCGGCGCTTGATCTGGCTCTCGGTCGTCGCAGCGTTCGCGATCTGCTATCCGCTGCTGCTGTCCTCGCCGTTCCAGCAGCGTCTGGGCGCGCTGGTGCTGCTTTATGCGATTGCAGCGTCCGCGTGGAATATCGTCGGCGGCTATGCCGGCCAGGTCTCGGTCGGCCACGTCGTCTTTTTCGGCTGCGGTGCTTATGCCGCGATGGGATCCTACGCAAAGTTCGGCCTGTCGCCCCTGTTCGGCATCCCCGGCGGGATCGTGCTCGCCGTGGGCTTGGCCGCGATCATCGGCGTGCCGACGCTGCGTCTGTCGGGCCATTATTTCAGTATGGCGACCATCGCGGTCGCCGAGACGATGCGGCTGATCGTGACCAACACCGACTGGCTCGGTGCGGCCGTCGGGCTCTCAGGGCCGACCGTGCCGCGCAACATCTTCGATCTCTCGTTCCTGTCGTCGCTGCCGTATTACTATCTCTTCCTCGCAATCCTCGTGATCACGCTGTTGATCACCTGGTGGATGACCAACAGCCGCATGGGATTTTACCTGCGCGCGATCAAGGACTCCGAGCGCGCGGCGCGCTCGCTCGGCGCGCCCGCCAGTCGCACCAAGCTCCACGCCTACATGCTGAGTGCGGCGCTGACGAGCGTCGCCGGCGCGCTCTATGCCATGATGTTCGGCTTCGTCGACCCCGAGTCCGGGTTCGGGATCCTGATTTCGGTGAAAATCCTGATCATGGCGGCGCTGGGCGGGGCAGGGCTGTTGTTCGGGCCCCTGGTCGGTGCCGCGATCCTGGTGCCGCTGGAGGAGATCTCGAACAGCTGGCTCGGCGGCAAGGGCGCCGGGCTCACCTTCGTGCTCTATGGCGCGATCATCGTGGTGATCGCGCGCTTCCAGCCCGGCGGTCTGCTCAGCCTGTTCACTCGGCGCAGCAAGCCGACGAAGGACACGGGAGCTGGCCATGCTCCTTGAGGCACGCGAAATTACGAAGGCGTTCGGAAGCTTCAAGGCGGTGGACGATGCCTCCGTGACCTTGGAGCAAGGCGACATCCTCGGCCTGATCGGCCCGAATGGCGCGGGCAAGTCCACCTTCTTCAATTGCCTGACTGGCGATCTCAAGACCACTTCGGGCTGCGTCCTGTTCGAGGGCCGTGACATCACCGACTTCGCGCCGGAGCTGCGCGCCGGGCTTGGGCTCGCTCGAACCTTCCAGGTGCCGCAGACATTTGAGGGCATGACGGTGCTGGAGAACGTCATGATCGGCGCATTCCTGCGCACCTCGCATCGCAAGGACGCCGAGACCAGGGCGCGCGCGGTGCTCGAGCGCGTCGGCATGATCAGGCTTGCGGATGCGCCGGCGCGCTCGCTCGGCACCCCCGGTCGCAAGCGGCTGGAGATCGCGCGGGCGCTGGCAACCGAACCGAAGGTGCTTCTGCTCGACGAAGCCATGGCCGGCCTCAACGCCCATGAGGTGAGGCTCGCCATCGACCTCGTGCGCGACATCCATCGTTCCGGCATCACCCTCGTGATCGTCGAGCACATCATGGAAGTGATCATGTCACTCGCCAGCCGCGTGATGGTGTTCCACCAGGGCAAGGAGATCGCCCGCGGATCGCCGCGCGAGGTCACATCCAACCCGGCGGTGATCGAGGCCTATCTCGGCAAGCGTGCAGCCAAGGCAGCGGCCGGCCACACGCCGGTCGAACTGATGGGCGGGCCGGACCTATGAGCGGGCCGTTGCTGCGGATCGAGCACCTCGAGGTGCGCTACGGCGATCTCATCGGCGTGTCCGACGTCTCGCTGGAGGTTCCTGAAGGCAGCGTCGTGGCGCTACTCGGCTCCAATGGCGGCGGCAAGACCACGACGCTGAACGCGATCGCCGGCCTCATTCCCGTGCATTCCGGATCGATCCGCTTTCGCGGCGAGGATATCGCCGGCGAGAGAGCCTTTGCGATCGTGCGCAAGGGGCTGGCGCTGTCGCCAGAAGGCTGGCGGCTGTTCGTGCAGCAGAGCGTCGAGAACAATTTGATGCTTGGCGCAACGCCGCTGCGCGACAAGTCGCGCCAGGCCACGCTGCTCGAACGTGTCTACGAGATCTTTCCGCGCCTGAAGGAGCGCCGCAACCAGCGTGCCGGCACCATGTCCGGTGGCGAACGGCAGATGCTCGCGGTCGGGCGCGCGCTGATGAGCGACCCGAAGCTGTTGATGCTGGATGAACCTTCGCTCGGTCTCGCGCCGGCGGTGGTCGAGTCCATGTACGAGACCTTCGGCCGCCTGCATCGCGAGGGCCTGACCATTCTGCTCGCCGAGCAGTCGATCGAGCTCGCACTGGAGGTCTCGGATTTCGCCACGGTGCTCCAGGTCGGCAAGAGCGTGCTATCAGGCACGGCGGCGGCGCTCGCGGAGGATCCGCAGGTGCAGAAGGCTTATCTGGGCGTGGACTGACCGATTTCCGCCTGGAGGCGCCCGGTATCGGGGGCGTTGGGCTGCAATATGGATATGCAACAGTAACGGCGAGGCGTCGCTACTTGATCTTGTCGTAGGCCGCCGCGAAATCGCCGAGCGGCATCGGGATCGCGATCGTTTCCTTCGCCATGTTCTGGAAGGAGACCTTGAGCTGCTTGCCCGACCGCAAAGTCGCAAGCAGGTCCGGCGCGATCGGCGAGGAGGCGTAGCAGCCGCGGTTCTCGCAGGTCTGGATCTGGAGATCGACCGTCTTGCCCTCGTCAACCTGGAGCTTGGCGCCGATGGGAAGGTTGAGGCCAAGCGGCAATTGCAGCAGCGCCACCGGTGTGCGGGTGTCGGGCGCGATGCGGATGTTGATCAGAACGATGGTCTGGCCGGTCTTGGTCAGCACCGCGTTCTGCTCCATCGCGCATTCGAGCGGTGCGTCGCGGCTGACGCTGGTGCAGCGCACGACCCAGCCGGGCTGCTGCGCCGCAGCGCCGTCAGCCTGCGGCTGCGTCGGAGCCGGTGCGGGCTGTGCCGCCGGGGCAGACGGAGCTGCGTTCTTCTTGGCGCCTTGCTGGGCATGCGCGGCACCCGCCGACACCAGGAGAGCGGCTGCTAAGGCGACAAGTCTGGATTGCAAGGGCATGGCAAGACCGCGTTGACGTGAACCGAAGGCCTCGCTGTAACGTCGTGAGGCGCGCGGTGCAAGCTGCTACTCGGCAGCTTCCTTAACGGTGCCGTGCTCGACCGTCTCGTCGCCTTCGCCGCCACCCTTGCGGCCCCAGCCCGAGAACCAGTTGTTGAGCTCGTCGAGATAGAGATAGACGACCGGGGTGGTGAACAGCGTCAGCGCCTGGCTGACGATCAGACCGCCGACCATGGCGTAGCCGAGCGGCTGGCGAATCTCGGCGCCGGTGCCGTGGCCGAGCATCAGCGGCACGCCGCCGAGCAGGGCAGCCATCGTCGTCATCATGATCGGACGGAAGCGCAACAGCGCTGCCTGCCGGATCGATTCCGCCGGCGTCTTGTGCTCGTCGCGCTCCGCGGCGATGGCGAAGTCCACCATCATGATGCCGTTCTTCTTCACGATGCCGATCAGCAGAATGACTCCAATCAAAGCAATGAGGCTGAACTCGAAGCCCGCCGCCATCAGGATCGCGAGCGCGCCGACGCCGGCCGAGGGCAGAGTCGACAGAATCGTGATCGGATGGATGTAGCTCTCGTAGAGGATGCCGAGGATCAGATAGACCACGACCAGCGCGGCGAGGATGAGGAGCGGCACGGTGCCGAGCGACTGCTGGAACGCCTGTGCCGTGCCCTGGAAGCTCGAATTGAGCGTCGGCGGCGCGCCGAGGTCCGCCATCGCCTTCTGCACGGCCTCCGTAGCCTGGCCGAGCGCGACGCCCTGGGCGAGGTTGAAGCTGATCGTGATCGCCGGGAACTGGCCCTGGTGGCTGATCGAGAGCGGGCGAACCGGATCGGTGCTCCAGGTCGCGAAGGTCGACAGCGGCACCTGGTCGCCGGTTAGCGGAGACTTCAGGTAGAGCTTGTTCAGGCTCTCGAGGCTGCCCTGCATCTCCGGCAGGATCTCGAGAATCACCTTGTAGGTGTTGAGCTGGGTGAAATACTGCGTGACTTGGCGCTGTCCGAAGGCGTCGTACAGCGTGTCGTCGATCAGCTGCGGCTGGATGCCGTAACGCGCAGCCGTATCGCGGTTGATCTTGAGCTGAACCGTGGTGCCCTGGGTCTGCTGGTCGGTCGCGACGTCGCGCAGTTGCGGCAAGGTCTGCATCTTGGCGAGAATCTTCGGCGCCCAGTCATTGAGCTCGGCGAGATCGGCGTCCTGCAGGGTGAACTCGAACTGCGTACGCGTCGGCCGGCCGCCGAGCCGGACGTCCTGGGCCGCCTGCATGTAGAGGCGGGCGCCGGACACCTTCTCGAGCTTGGGACGCAGCCGCGCGATGATCTGCTGCGCCGAGGCATTGCGGACGCTGAGCGGCTTCAGCGTGATGAACATGTTGCCGTTGTTGCCGGCGCGGCCACTGCCGCCGATGTTCATCGCGATCGTTGCGACGTCGGGGTCGTCCATTACGATTTTGCCGAGCTCGACCTGGCGGCGCTGCATCTCCGCGAACGAGATGTCCTGGGAGGCTTCCGAGGTCGCCGTGATCAGGCCGACGTCCTGTTGCGGGAAGAAGCCTTTCGGGATCAGCACGAACAGATAGACCGACAGGGCAAGGGTGGCGAAGAAGATCGTGAGCGTGGTGCGGCGCCAGCTCAGGGCATGGTCGAGCACCCATTCGTAGCCGCGCAACATTGCATCGAAGCCGCGCTCGCTCCATTGGTAGAACTTGCCGTGGGTGACCTCGCCATGGGCGCGCAGGAAGCGCGAGGCCATCATCGGCGTCAGGGTCAGCGACACGAACATCGAGACGAAGATTGTCATCGCCAGCACGACGGCGAATTCGCGGAACAGGCGTCCGATGATGCCGCCCATCAGCAGCAGTGGAATCAGCACTGCGACCAGCGAGATGCTGATCGACACGATGGTGAAGCCGATTTCCTTGGAGCCCTTGAAGGCCGCCGCCATCGGCGATTCGCCTTCTTCGATGTAGCGCGTAATGTTCTCGAGCATCACGATAGCGTCGTCGACGACGAATCCGACCGCGATGGTGAGCGCCATCAGCGATAGATTGTCGAGCGAATAGCCGACGACCCACATCAAGGCGCACGCGCCCAGCAGCGCCAGCGGCACTGTGATTGTGGGAATGACAGTCGCCCAAAAACTGCGCAGGAAAATGAAGATGACCATGACCACCAGCGCTATGGTCAGCAGCAGCGTGAACTGGACGTCCTCGACCGCGGCGCGGATCGTCGTGGTGCGGTCGCTGATGAGCTCGATCTTGATCGCGGGCGGGATCGCGGCGACGAGGCGAGGCAGGGTGGCCTTGATCCGGTCGACGGTTTCGATAACGTTGGCGCCCGGCTGCTTGAAGATCACCAGGAACACGCCGCGCTTGCCGTTGGCCCAGGCCGCCTGCTTGGCGTCCTCGGCGCCGCTGACCGCTTGGCCGACATCGCGGATTCGCAAGGGACCGCCATTGCGATAAGCGATGATGACGTCGTTCCAGTCCTTGGCCTGCGTGAGCTGGTCGTTGGCGTAGATCGTGTAGGCGCGCTTCGGGCCGTCGATGTTGCCCTTGGGGCTGTCGACCGTGGTGATCGCGATCTGGCTGCGCACGTCCTCCATCGACAGGCCCTTGGCGACGAGTTTGGCCGGGTCGATCTGGATGCGGATAGACGGTTTCTGCTGGCCCCCGATGAAGACCTGCGCGACGCCGGAGAGCTGGCTGATCTGCTGGGCGAGCTGGGCGTCGACCGCGTCGCTGACGCTGGTCAGCGGCAATGTGTCTGAGGTTGCCGACAGCAGCAGGATCGGCGCGTCGGCCGGGTTGACCTTGCGGTAGGTCGGCGGCGACGGCAGGTTCTTCGGCAGCTGACCGCTCGCGGCGTTGATGGCGCCCTGCACGTCGTTGGCGGCGCCGTCGATGCTGCGGTTGAGGTCGAACTGGATGGTGATCGACGCGGTGCCCAGATAGCTCGTCGAGGTCATCTGGGCGATGCCCGGGATCTGGGCGAATTGCCGTTCGAGCGGCTGGGCCACCGACGAAGCCATGGTCTCTGGGCTGCCGCCCGGCAGATTGGCTGTGATCTGGATGGTCGGGAAGTCTACCTGCGGCAGTGGCGCGACCGGCAGCAGGGGATAGGCGACGAGACCGACGAAGAGAATGCCGGCCATCAGCAGCGAGGTGCCGATGGGATAACGGATGAAAGGTGCCGAAATCCCGCCCGCGTTCATTCCTGTCGGACCTTGTTCTGGGCCGGATCCGTACTCGCCACGGCCGTGGAGACGAGGCTCCCGGGCTGGACCTTGAATTGGCCGCCGGTGATCACTTGCTGCCCGGGCGTCAGCCCTTCGTCGACGACGGAACGTCCGTCGATGCTGTAGCTGACCTTGATCTTGTGCACCTCGGCCTTGTTGTCCTGATTGACAGAATAGGCGTAGAGGCCGTTGGTGGAGTGCTGGACCGCATCATCCGGGACAACGGTCGCATCCTCGAGGGTGCGCACCAGCAGGCGCGTTGACACCGACTGCCCGGGCCACAGCGCGTGGTCCTTGTTGTCGAACACCGCCTTGAGCCGGATCGTGCCGCTGCTGGTGTCGACCTGGTTGTTGATGACCGCGAGTTTGCCCTCGGCCAGCGTCTTCTTGCCGTCGGTGGTGAAGGCGATCACCCTGAGCGCGCCGGCCTTCTGGCCCTCGCTGATATAGGGCAGCTGATCCTCTGGCGCGGTGAAGATCACCGAGATCGGCTCGACCTGCGAGATCGTGACGATGCCGGTCTGCGTCGAGGCGTTGACGATGTTGCCGATGTCGACCTGGCGCAGGCCCGCGACGCCGGTGATCGGCGCCTTGACCTGGGTGTAGTCGAGCTGGGTCTGCGCGTTGGAGATCGCAGCATCATCGGCGGCGATCTGTGCGGTGAGCTGGGCGACCGTGGAGCGCTGGGTGTCGACCCGCTGGGCGGTGGCGAATTCGCCGAGCTTCATGGCGCGCTGGAGCTCGAGATTGGCGTTGGCCAGATTTGCCTCGTCCTGGGCCTTCTTGGCCTTGGCCTGGTCGAGCGTGGCTTGATAGGGACGGGGATCGATCGAGGCGAGAAGCTGGCCCTCCTTGACGATCTGGCCTTCGGTGAAGGCGATCTTGTCGATCTGGCCATCCACCCTGGTCCGGACTTGGACGGTGTTGAAGCCCGCAACCGTGCCCAGACCGGTCAGGTAAACCGGAAAGTCCACCTTCTGAACTGGCGAAACGCTCACGGGGACGGCGGACGGGCGCTGCGGCCCCTTTTGTGCGGTCTGGGTTTTTCCGGCGTCGGGCGAGCCGAATTTCTGCCAACCATAGTAACCTGCGGAGGCCACGGCCGCGATGATCAGAATCCAGAGGATCGGCCGGGACTTTTTCATATCGTCTCGTGTCGGCTCTTATGCCCTAAGCTACGAATTATGAGGCAATCATAGGGTTCCAGGAGGCTTGTATAATACACGCCAAGTTCCAGTGTAAACAGCACTATCGGTTGAGAATCCTAAACAATTGGAAAGCTTTGCACGGGTTAGGCAGCTCCGTGTCACTACGGTGTGCCGTGCTGCATTCCCCCTCAGGAACGATCAGCGTGCAAAGTTTGTGCAATGCTCGAAAACGGTGTGCTCTGGACTGAGCGGCGCCGCGCCTAGGCCGCAAGGCGACGGCTGGCAGGAACGGTTCTAATCGTGCGGAGCTCGTTTCGGTTGTCAGGGAAATCGGCATCGGTCATATCGACGCGCCACAACGGGAGCGCAGCATGGACGAACTGAACGGCAAGCTGATCGCGTGTCAGATCCTGATCACGGGACTGATCGCACGCGTCGCCAACGAGCAGCGTGATCCCTTGCGCTTTCTCACCGAGTTCCGCGACGAGATCAGAGCCGTCGTCAACGGCGTCAACATCGCAGGCATGGACAACAGCGACCGCGTGCGCGCGGTGGCGCGGAAGACCGTCGATGAATTGTTCTCGTTGATGAAGCCGCCAAGCAGCGATTGACCATGCGCCCGCGACCGCCGATTTAGCAGCATTTTCACGCGCTCTTTAGAACGACTCCAATCTCGATTTAGAACGATTTCAAACGGCAGTTTAGAATCGCTTTGATCTGGACTTATTCAAGCGTTCTCGCGGCTTACTCGCATTGACCCGCAATTTTGCGGCCGATACCAACACTCCAATCGCTCATCGAAGTGAATGGGCGAACTGGAATATGGGGCGTGTTTGGTAATGGGGCAGGTGGTCGCACCGAAGTCGTTGCGTTCGGTCGCAGCATTCGATGAAAAGTTCACGAGCGTTTCCGGCAAGAAGGTCTCCGCTGTCGCGGGCCTGATCGCAGCAGCATCGGTGTCGAGCGGCGCGGAGGCGCAGCAGTCGAACCTGCCGCCGGTGACGGTCGATGCGCCGGTCGCGCGTCCGCGCCCGGTGGCTTCGAAGCCGACGGCGGATCAGGTCCGCGCGCGCAATGCGCTTCGCCGCGCCGCGCAGCGGCAGCAGGCGGCGCAGCAGACCGCTCCCACCACGCCGTCCGGCGAGGTTGACCGCAATCCGTATTCGGATCCGGCGGCGCCATACAAGGTCGACCACGTCCAGGCCTCCGGCAAGTTTCCCGAGCCGATGCTGAACACGCCGAAGACCATCACCGTGCTCAGCAAGGAAGTTCTCGAGGACAAGAACGCCACGACGCTGAAGGAGATCGGGCGGTCGACCGCCGGCGTGACGCTGGGTTCGGGGGAGGGGGGCAACGCGTTCGGCGACCGCTTCTTCATCCGCGGCTTCGATGCGCGCAACGACGTCTTCATCGACGGTATCCGCGATCCCGCGGTCTCAATCCGCGAAAACTTCTTCACCGAGCAGATCGAGATCCTGCGGGGCCCCGCCTCGTCCTACGCCGGCCGCGGCACCGCTGGCGGTGCCATCAACATCGTCACCAAGCAGGCGGGCGACGTCAATTTCAAGCGGATGGATACCGAGTTCGGCACCGACAGAACCAAGCGCGTCACGCTCGACGTCAACCAGGTCGTCGATCCGACCTTCTCCGTGCGCGTGGGCGGCCTGTTCCAGGACGCCAACGTCGCCGGCCGCAACTATATCACCGACGATCGCTGGGGTTCTTTCATCTCGACCAAGTACACCCCGACCAATGACATCAAGATCACGACGAACTATGTCCACACCGATCTCAGCGGCTACCCGGATTTCGGCGTGCCCTTCTACAGGCAGGGCAATGTCCCCGTGACGTCGGCGGGCATTCCGCGCGGAAACTGGTACGGCTTTCTCAACCGCGACTTCCAGACGGCGCGGCAGGATTTCGGCACCGGCACGATCGAGTACAAGGTCAACGATGCCATCACGCTGACCAGCAAGGTGCGCGGCGAGCACTCGCTGCTGAATTATATCGGCACGCTGCCGCAGAACCCGATCACGACCAGCCCCAATCCGCTGCTCTGGACCACGACGGCCAGTGCGCAGAGCCGCTACCAGAACGTGGATGTATGGGCCAACCAGAACGAGGCCACATTCAAGCTCAACACCGGCGGGGTCAAGCACACCGCAGTGTTCGGCGTCGAATATGCCAACGAAAACATCTCGATCGACCGTTACACCGGCCTCTCGTCCGAACTGTTCGGCGGCGGCTCGACCAGCAACGGAGCGGTCACGGGGGTCAATCTCTACTCGCCGCAGTACACCTACATTCCCTTCAGCAACACGCCGTCGCTGGTTGGAAATCCGACGCGCTACGGTGTCAACACCAGCAGCGTCTACGTCATGGACACCGCGAACTGGCAGGACACCATCATTGTGAACGGCGGCGTGCGCTACGACGGCTACAGCCAGAGTTCGTCGACCAACGCGGCCTATTTGAAGCAGAATGCCGATCTCGTGAATTACAACGTCGGCGCGGTCTACAAGCCGATGTCGATCGGCAGCCTGTATGCAGCCTATGCGACCTCGGCCAATCCGTTCGGGTCGGAACTTGATGCGACCGCGACCGATTACGGTGGTGTTCCGCCCAACACGGCCGTTTTGCTCGGACCCGAGCGTAACAAGGCGATCGAACTCGGCACCAAATGGGAGCTCGCCGACCGTCACCTGTTGGTAACCGGTGCGCTGTTCCAGACGACCAAGGACAACGCGCGCGAGACCGTCAACAATCTGCTGACCTCGGGCGCTGCCTACAGGATCCAAGGCATCGACATCGAGGCCGAGGGCAAGCTCACCGACCGCTGGAGCATTTTTGGCGGTCTGGTGCTGATGCAGTCGAAGGTCACGCAGAGCGGCGTTGCCTCCAACATCGGTCTGCAGCTCGCCAACATTGCCCACCAGTCGTTCAGCATGCTGACCAAGTACAAGTTCGACGGCGGCTGGGAACTCGGCGGCCAGGCGGTGTACCGCTCGAAGGTCTATGGCGGCACGTTCGCGGCCAACACCAACGAGTTGCCGAGCTACTGGCGTTTCGACGCATTCCTCGAGAAGAAGATCGACCAGAACTGGACCATGAAGTTCTACGCCCAGAACCTGACGAACAAGCTCTATTACGACTCGTTCTATCGCAGTGCCGTGCCCTTCGTGGCGGTCGCGCCAGGGCGGGCATTCTACCTCGTGACGACAGCGAAGTTCTGATCATGCTGACGTGCCTTCCTGGCGTTCTGAGCAAGGATGATGTGGCGGATTTCCGCCGCATCATGGACGTCAGCGAATGGGAGGACGGGCGCTCCACCGCCGGCTCGCAGTCGGCGATGGTCAAGCGCAACGAGCAATTGGCGCCGGACAGCGAGGTCGCGCGCAAGCTCGGCAACCGCATCATTTCGGCGCTGACGTCGAACCCGCGCTTTATCGCGGCCGCGATCCCCCTCCAGATATTCCCGCCGCTGTTCAACCGCTATGCGGCCAGCAGCGGCCACCATTTCGGCCTGCACGTCGACAATGCGATCCGCGGCGACCGCCTGACCGGCCTTCGCATCCGCACAGACCTCTCGGTCACGCTGTTCCTGGCCGAGCCGGAGGAGTACGACGGTGGCGAACTTGTGATCGAGGACAGCTACGGCTCGCACGAAGTCAAGTTGCAAGCCGGGGACTGCGTGCTCTATCCCTCGACCAGCCTCCATCTCGTGACGCCGGTGACCAGGGGAACGCGGGTTGCGTCTTTCTTCTGGCTTCAGAGCATGATACGGGACGATCAAGCCCGGAGCATGATCTTTGACCTCGACACCGCGATACAGGCGCTGGTGGAACGGCTCGGGCGTGACGATCCCGAAACGGTCAAATTGACGGGTATCTATCACAACCTCATTCGCTACTGGGCCGAAGTATGAAGATCATGTCCTTCCAAGCAAGCCTTGCCGCAGCTCTGGTGCTGGCGGCCGCCTGGCTTGCATCCCCCGTTTCTGCCCAGACACAGGCCGCCCCCGCGGCACCCGTCCAGTCGACGGCTCAGCCGTCCGCGGTCAGTCCAGCCCCGGTTGTTGCTCCGCCTATGACGCCCCAAGCTGCCGCGCCCGCGGCTGCAAAGTCCGATACGGCAGCCGGCATCGCGCCCGCCATGAAGGAACTGTCGCCCTGGGTGATGTTCATGTCGGCGGACATCATCGTGAAGGCGGTGATGATCGGGCTCGCCTTTGCATCGCTGATGACCTGGACGGTGCTGATCGCCAAGTCGATCGAATTGTCGATCGCCGCGACCAAGCTTCGCTCGGCGCTGAAGAAGATCGCAGAGGCGCGCTCGCTCGCGGAAGCGCAGATGGCGCTCGGGGCCAAGGAGGGCATCCTGCCGTCCTTCCTGGCGGCGGCGCTGCGGGAGGCGCGGATGTCGGCCGGCCTCTCCAGCGACACCGGCATCAAGGAGCGGGCGGCTTCGAGCTTCTCCGAGATCATGCGTGCGGAGGCGCGGCGCATCCGCGTCGGCATGGGCGTGCTCGCGACCATCGGCTCGACCTCGCCCTTCGTCGGCCTGTTCGGCACGGTGTGGGGCATCATGAACAGCTTCATCGGCATCTCGAAGTCGCAAACCACGAACCTCGCCGTCGTCGCGCCCGGCATCGCCGAGGCGCTGCTCGCCACCGCGATCGGCCTGGTCGCCGCCATTCCCGCGGTCATCATCTACAACTACTTCTCGCGCGTGACGAAGAGCTATCTCGAACTCGTCAGCCGTGCCTCGGGCGCTGCGGGGCGGTTACTCTCGCGCGATCTCGACCGCAGCCACGGCAGCGTGCATTCGCGCGCGGCGGAGTGACCCATGGGCGTCTCGCTCGCAGACAATGATGACGATGACGATTTCGGCGAAACGCATGAAATCAACGTCACGCCGTTCATCGACGTCATCCTGGTGCTGCTGATCATCTTCATGGTGGCAGCGCCGCTGTCGACCGTCGACCTGCCGATCGATCTGCCGACGTCGAGCGCGACACCGCAGAAGAAGCCGGACAAGCCGACCTATCTCAGCATCAAGCCCGATTTGACGCTTGCCATCGGAGAGAACCCGGTCCACCGCGCCGAGTTGATCGGCACCCTCGACGGGCTGTCCGACATGAGCAAGGACAAGTACGTGTTCCTGCGCGCCGATCGCTCGGTGCCGTATGGCGAGTTGATGGGCGTCATGGAGCTGTTGCGCTCAGGCGGCTATTCGCGGGTGAAGCTGGTTGCGCTGGAAGGCGCTCCGGGGGCGCCCGCGGCAGGCGCCGCTCAGCCTTAGAGGCCCGCTATGTCGGACGAGTCCAGACCAGCCCGGACGCTTTGGATTTTGGCAGCGATGGCGGCGCTCGCGCTCCATCTGGGCGGGGCCGCGCTCGCGTTGGCGCACCTGCGGGCCGATGACGCCGATGACGGCCTCGGCGCGGCCGGCGCGGAGTTCGCTGTCGAGATGGCCTCGCCGAAGGCGCCTGACACCGACCTTCCGCCGGGACCGGATAGTGAAGCGATGCAGGAGCAGCAGGCGCTTCCCGAGCAAAAGGCCGAGACCAAGGAAACCGAGCTTCCAAAGGATCAGTCGCAACAGGTCGACGATCCCGATCGGGTCGTCACCGAGAACATTTCGAAGAAGCCGCAGGACGAGGATCCGAAGATTGCGGCGGTCGAAACGCCCGCTGCGGAGGCCTCGCCGAAGTCCGTTGCGACGGCGCGGCAGACGCTCGACGAGGACGCGCGCGAGGCCGAGAAGGCACTGGCGCCCGTGCTGGGCATCGGCAAGGACATTCTAAAGCTCACGGCAGACTGGAATCGCAAGATTAGCGCGCACCTTACGGCCCACAAGGTCAATCCGGAAGGCAAGGAGCCCAACAATCAGAAAGTCAAGGTCAGCTTCGCGATCAACCGACGGGGCAACGTGCTTTCAGTCGACGTTGTCGAGTCGTCCGGGGATGCAGCTTACGATGCGGCCGCGATCTCGATTGTCCGCAAATCCGATCCCATCCCGCAGCCGCCTGCCAGCCTGACCGACGACCGGTTCGAGCGCACCGTCGACATCATCTTCACGCCGCCGGACGCAAGGAAAAAGAAGAAGACGGCTCAGCGCCAGTAGAGCCTGATCCCGACATAGACCACGACCAGGCAGGCGAAGATCAGGGCCACCGGGAGCGGCCGCTTCTGGGTTGCGCCCGCGGTCGCTGCCCGGAAGAAACTGGCCTTCTTCGGCTTCGGTTCGGGGCGGCGGAAAGCGGTAACATTGTCCGCCGCCGGTTCAGCCGCCCGGGGGCGGACGTCAGGTGGAGTTCCCGCGCCGCCCATCTCGGCATAGTAGGCCTTGTAGATGGCGCCGATGGTGGCCTCGGTAGCCTCACCCTCGTTCATCTGCGCCCGCAGGTTCTTGTAGCTCAGGAGGAACTCCTGCGCCTCCGGAGGCAGCGCGGACGACCCGTTGAGCTTGGCCATCATCTTCCAGGTGGCAAAATCGGCGCGAGCGCGGGTATCAGCGCGTCGCGCGATCAGCATATCGGCAGCTTTGACCAAGTCGGCCTCGAGCCCTTCGGCTTGTGTTCGGGTGTGCTGTTCAACTACGTATTGCCGGTCAGAATGAGAACAGCCTGAATCACATAACCGGTCAACGTTCGCAGTATTGCTGAAATAACATCAAGATTTAGACCGAACTGCGAGCCTGCCAGCGGTAGCAGGATCAGCAAGCCGATCAGAATCAGCATCCCGAACGGCTCGAGCCGCGCCAGCGGGAGGGCGAGCGGCCGGGGCAGCAGCCCTACCGCGACGCGCCCGCCGTCGAGCGGCGGGATCGGCATCATGTTGAACACCGCCAGCACCGCGTTGATCAGCAGTGCGTTCTTGAGATTGTCAAAGATCCATTGCGCCGAGTTCGCTGGGGCCCAGGGCAGGGCGTGCAGGGCAAGAGCTGCGGACAGCGCCAGCAGGATGTTGGTGGCGGGCCCGGCCAGCGCCACCCAGACCATGCCGAGTCTGGGGTCGTTGAGCTTGCGGAAATTCACCGGCACAGGCTTGGCATAGCCGAACAGGAATGGCGAATGCGCGAACAGCAGCATCGCCGGCAATATCAGCGTGCCGAACGGGTCGATGTGGCGGAGCGGGTTGAAGCTGACACGGCCGAGCTGCCATGCGGTATCATCACCGAGACGATGTGCGACGAAGGCGTGGGCAGCCTCGTGGAAGGTGATGGCGAGCACCAGCGGCAGCACCCACACCGAGAGGTCATACAAGGAAATGTTCACGGCTCGTCCGTCCCGGTTTGCCTGCGGTCTTGCAGCCGACCCAGCCAACCGGTGGTGCAGCAACGCGTCACCCCAACATAGGGTGGGCGGTCCCGAAATGCCACGCCGCAAATGATCGGCGAGACCAGCGGCCGTGACGTGGAGCCTTGGCGCCGGATGAGCTACGTCGGGATCGTCCCGTCATATCGGATCATGCCGTCCTCGATCGTCACCCAGCCCATCTTTTCGCTGACCCAGATGTGCTCGGTGGGCACAAACGCGTTGCGATCGTCGAAGGTCGCCAGCGCAACGCCAGCCAGCGTGCCGTTGCGCCGCCAGGCGAACAGGCGCGTGCCGCAGCGCTTACAGAACACGCGGTCGATGTTCTCGGACGACGCATAGCGCTCGGTGTCGCCCTCGACAGTCAGTGCGCGCTGGTCGAATTGCGCGCGGGCGAAGTAGGGCGAGCCCATCGCCTTCTGACAGATGCGACAATGGCAGATGCGGACGTTGAGCGGCTCGCCCTCCGCCTTGAACCGCACCGCGCCGCACAGACATCCGCCTTCTCGGATCATGGCTGCCTCAATAGGTTGCCCGCCCACCCGAGATGTCGAACACGGCGCCGGTCGAGAACGCGCAGTCCTCGGATGCGAGCCAGCTCACCATCGCGGCTAGCTCTTCCACCAGCACAAAGCGCGCTTTCGGGATTTTCGACAGCATGAAGTCGATATGCTGCTGCGTCATCTGGTCGAAGATCGCCGTCTTCGCAGCCGCGGGAGTCACCGCATTGACGAGAATGTCGTGTGCGGCCAATTCCTTGCCGAGCGACTTGGTCAGCGCGATCAGGCCGGCCTTGGACGCCGAATAATGCGAGGCGTTGGGATTGCCTTCCTTGCCGGCGATCGAGGCGATGTTGACGATGCGCCCGTACTTCTGCTTGAGCATCCAAGGCACGATCGCCTTGCAGACGATGAAAGGGCCGTCGAGGTTGATGCGCAGAACTTTCCGCCATTCCTCGAGATCGGTCTCCCAGACCGGCTTGTTGACGCCGGCGATGCCGGCATTGTTGACGAGGATGTCGATCTTGCCGAAGGCGGCCAGCGTCGCGTCGCGGGCCTGCTCGACGGCCGCGGTATCGGTGACGTCGACCTTGAAGACGCAGGTGTTATCGCCGATTTCCTTTGCCGTCTTCTCGGCCAGGGCTGCATCAAAATCCCAGATCGCGACCTTGGCGCCGGAGGCGACGAAGCGCTGAACAATGGCGCGGCCAAAGCCCTGCGCGCCGCCGGTGACGATGGCGACACGGCCGTTGAGATCGATCTTGTTCATGCCGGGCCTCTGGCGTCAGAGCATGTAGCCGCCGTCGACCACGAGGTCGACACCGGTGGTGAAGGCGCTCTCGTCGCTGCCGAGATAGACCGCCATGGATGCGATCTCGTCGGCGGTGCCGAGCCGGCCCATCTTCTGGCGGGAGACGAACATCTCCTTGCCCTGCGGCCCTTGCGCTGCGGCACGGTCGAGCATCGAAGGCGTCTCGACGGTGCCCGGGCAGATGCTGTTGCAGCGGATGCCCTTGGTGATGAAGTCGAGCGCGACCGCGCGCGTCAGCAGCGACACCGCTGCCTTCGAAGCGCTGTAGACGTAACGGTTGGCCGGCGGCCGCAGCGCCGCGCAGGAGGAGATGTTGACGATGCTGCCGCCGCCGCCCGCGAGCATGTCCGGCAGGAAGGCCCTGATGGTCCGGTGCATCGACTTGACGTTGAGGTCGAACGAGAAATCAAAATCCTCTTCCGAACACTCCAGGATGGTGCCGTGGTGCACGAAGCCCGCCGCGTTGAGCAGGATGTCGACCTTGCCGACGCGCTTGGCGAAGGCGTTAACGTCGGCGGTGCTGCGCACGTCGAGCTTCGCAGTCTCGGCAATACCTTCCTTAGCCAGGCTCGCGATGCCGCTCTCATTGATGTCGGTGGCGATGACGGTTGCGCCTTCACGCGCGAATGCAATGGCGCATGCGCGCCCGATGCCTGCCGCTGCAGCCGTGATGACGGCGCGCTTTCCCTTGAGGCGGTCTGCCATTTGTATTCTCCTCGATTTTCTCAGTGCCGTAGCCCGGATGAGCGCGCGAGCGCCATATCCGGGAGCGGATGTCCCGGGTGTCGCTCCGCTCACCCGGGCTACGTGTTCCTAACTCAGTGATTATCCCGCGCTACGCCAAATGTGCCGGCGACGTTCTGATAGCGCGTAGCGAGCTCCATGCAGGCACCGGTCGACTGCTGGCCGACGGTGTTGCGATAAAGCTCCTGCCACGGCGTCTGGTTCGGCGGATGCTTGAAGCCGCCATTGGCCTTGAGCTCGGCGTGGCGCTTCTTCACCTCGTCGTCCGAGATGAGAATGTTGGCGCTGCCCTTGTTCAGATCGACGCGCACCTTGTCGCCGTTTCTGAGGATCGCGAGCCCGCCATTGGCGGCGGCTTCCGGCGAAGCATTGAGGATCGAAGGGGAGCCCGAGGTGCCCGACTGGCGGCCGTCGCCGATGCAGGGCAGGGACATGATGCCGCGCTTGATCAGCGCCGCAGGGGGCTGCATGTTCACGACCTCGGCGCCGCCGGGATAGCCGATCGGGCCGGTGCCGCGAATGAACAGCACGCAACGCTCGTCGATCTCGAGTGAGGGATCGTCGATCCGCTCGTGATAGTCCTCGGGACCCTCGAACACGATGGCGCGGCCCTCGAATGCATTGAGATCGGTCGGGTTGCTGAGGTAGCGATCGCGGAACTCCTTGGAGATCACGCTGGTCTTCATGATCGCGGAATCGAACAGATTGCCCTTCAGCACCAGGAAGCCGGCGTCCTTCACCAGCGGCTTGTCGTAAGACCAGATCACGTCGTTGTCGGGTTTTGGCGCATTGGCGCAGTTCTCGCCGATGCCGCGGCCGTTGACCGTGACCGCGTCCTCGTGGATGCGCTTGTGCTTCATCAGTTCGCGCACCACGGCCGGCACGCCGCCGGCGCGGTGGAATTCCTCGCCGAGATAGAAGCCGGCCGGCTGCATGTTCACCAGCAGCGGCACGTCGTGGCCGACCTTCTGCCAGTCGTCGATGGAGAGCTCGACGCCGATGTGGCGCGCCAGCGCGTTAATGTGGATCGGTGCGTTGGTCGAGCCGCCGATCGCCGAATTGATCACGATGCAGTTCTCGAACGCCTTGCGGGTCAGGATGTCCGAAGGCTTGAGGTCTTCCCAGACCATGTCGACGATGCGTTTTCCCGTCTCGTAGGCGATCTGGCCGCGCTCGCGATAGGGGGCGGGGATCGCCGCACAGCCCGGCAGCGAGAAGCCGAGCGCTTCCGCGAGCCCGTTCATGGTCGAAGCGGTGCCCATGGTGTTGCAATGGCCGACCGAGGGAGCCGATGACGCCACGATCTCCATGAATTCTTCATAGTCAATCTCGCCGGCGGCGAGGCGCTCGCGCGATTTCCAGACGATGGTGCCGGAGCCGGTGCGCTCGCCATTGTGCCAGCCGTTCAGCATCGGCCCGCCCGACAGCACGATCGCGGGCAGGTTGACGGTCGCCGCCGCCATCATGCAGGCCGGCGTGGTCTTGTCGCAGCCCGTGGTCAGCACCACGCCATCGAGCGGATAGCCGTAGAGGATTTCGACGAGGCCGAGATAAGCGAGGTTGCGGTCGAGCGCCGCGGTCGGGCGCTTGCCGGTCTCCTGGATCGGATGGGTCGGGAATTCCATCGCAATGCCGCCGGCCTCGCGGATGCCTTCGCGGACGCGATGGGCAAGCTCGATATGATGGCGGTTGCAGGGGGAGAGGTCGTTGCCGGTCTGCGCGATGCCGATGATCGGTTTGCCGGACTGGAGCTCGGCGCGGGTGAGACCGTAGTTCAAATAGCGCTCCATATAGAGCGCGGTCATGCCCGGATTATGCGGATTGTTGAACCATTCCTGCGAGCGGAGGTGGCGGCGAGCGCCGTTGCCGGCGGGGGCATGCCCATTGGTTGGTTTTTTTGTCATTGGTTTCTCCTGCAATGCAAACGCACTGGCGTCCGTTTTATGGTATCGGCTTGTGCGATGCCCAACGGCGCGAGCGACGATTTGCCTGCCCGCTGGCGGGTCGTTTCCTCACAAATCCGATACTAGTCATGGTCACTTGGTAACGCTACCATTTTGTTCGCAACACCCCCGCCTGAAACGGCTGGCCGGTTGTCGGAACGCCGGGCCGACGAGCTTTGCCGCTCGATCACCTTGAAGCCGAGATCGAGCACCGGCTGCTCCGGACGCCGTCCGTCGATCGCGTCGATCAGCATGCTGGCGGCCGTGTTGCCCATCTCGTAGCGGTTGGTGCGCACGCTCGTCAAAGTCGGGACGGCGGAGGCCATGAATTCGAGATCGTTGAAGCCTACGATCGCGATCTGTTCGGGGATCGCGATCTCGCGGCGCCTGCATTCGAACAGCACACCCAGCGCGAGGTCGTCATTGGCGCAGAACACCGCGTCCATGCCGGGCTCCCGCGCCAGGAGATCGGTGAACAGGGCGCCTCCGAGCGTTACCGAGGTCGGAGTCGCCGTGGTGACGACGAGGCGTTGGTCGAACAGTCCGGCGTCTTTCATGGCCGAGACGTATCCGTCGAGCCGGCGCTGCACCCGCGGATCCATCCGTGCGCCGACGAAACCGATCTTGCGGTGACCTTGCGCGAACAGATGCGCAACCGCCGCACGGGCTGCGTCATAGTGCGAAAAGCCGATCATCATGTCGATCGGATTGGGTCCGATCTCCATGATCTGCACGATCGGGCAGTCGGCGGCATCGAGCATTGCGCGCGATTCCGTGGTCTGGTCGATGCCGGTGACGATCAGCCCGGCCGGCTTCTGCGCAAGAAACAGCCGCAGCAGCTTCTCCTCCTGGAGAATACTGTAGCGTGTGTTGGACAACTGGATCGAGTAACGGCTGTTTTCGGAGGCGTCGTAGATGCCGCGTAGCACGTCGGAGAACACGTTATTGGTCAGCGACGGAATCAAGACACCGATCACCTCGGTGCGCTGCGAGGCCAACGCGCGCGCCGCCAGGTTCGGTACATAGCCGAGCTCCCTGGCTGCGCTCTCGACCCGGGTCCGTTTGGCGAGCGACAGCGCCTCGGGATTGCGGAAGAAGCGGGACGCTGTGATCGGGCTGACGCCGGCGAGCTCGGCGACTTCCGCCAGCCGGATTTTGCCTGACTTGGTGCGGTTTCGACCCATTTGCTGCTCTTAACACACTCAATGTCGCAAACAAAGGAACGTTGACAGCGCTACCAGCACGGACTAACCAAAGACAAATTGCCAAAACCGCACAAACTGCCGACAATGTCGCCCGCTAAGGTTGGGCTTCGCTCGGTGAAGTCTGAAAAACAAGACGGTCGCGGCGCGAGATGCGTCGTGGACTTTCGAGGAGGGAGCTAGATGTCGTCTGTGCAAATCCGCGACGTGCGGAAATCGTTCGGCAATTTTGAAGTCCTGCACGGCGTTTCGATTCCGATCGAGGACGGCCAGTTCGTTGTCCTGGTTGGCCCCTCCGGCTGCGGCAAGTCGACGCTTCTGCGCATGCTCGCCGGTCTCGAGAACATCACCTCAGGCACGATCTCGATCGGCGACCGCGTCGTCAACAATGTCCAGCCCAAGGAGCGGGACATTGCGATGGTGTTCCAGAACTACGCGCTCTATCCGCACATGACGGTCGGCGAGAACATGGGCTTCTCGATGAAGCTGCGGGGCGAGAGCACCGAAGAGATCAACAAGCGCGTCAAGCGCGCCGCCGAGATCCTGGCACTGTCGCCGCTGCTCGAACGCTATCCGCGCCAGCTCTCCGGCGGCCAGCGCCAGCGCGTCGCCATGGGCCGCGCCATCGTGCGCGATCCGCAGGTGTTCCTGTTCGACGAGCCCTTGTCGAACCTCGACGCCAAGCTGCGCGTCGCGATGCGCACCGAGATCAAGGAGCTGCACCAGCGGCTGAAGACCACGACGGTCTACGTCACCCACGATCAGATCGAGGCCATGACCATGGCCGATAAAATCGTGGTCATGCATGACGGCATCGTCGAGCAGATGGGTACGCCGCTCGAGCTCTACGACAAGCCCGAGAACCAGTTCGTCGCCGGCTTTATCGGCTCGCCGTCCATGAACTTCCTGAAGGGTCATGTGCGGGTCAACGGCGTTGCGACCTTCGAGGGGCCGAATGGCGTCAAGCTGCCGCTCAGGAACGCGCCGGCGGCGTCCGACGGGCGTCCTGTCGTTTACGGCGTGCGTCCCGAGCATTTCACCATCGCTGACGACGGCGCCGATGCCGAGATCGTCGTGGTCGAGCCGACCGGCTCGGAAACGCAGGTGTTTGCGAAGCTCGGTGGTGAGCAGGTCGTCGCGGTCTTCCGCGAACGTCACCAGTTCAACCCGGGCGACAAGGTCAAGCTGAAGCCCGATCCTTCCGTGATTCATCTGTTCGACGAGGCGACGGGCAAACGCGTATAGCGACGCCAAAGAACTGCCAAGCAGAACTGCCCCAATACAAGACGACCCAATACAAATATAAAATTTAGGGAGAGAACGATGAGCGATTTCGACAGGCGAAGTGTGCTTAAAGTCGGTCTGGGCGGCGCGGCGCTGCTGGCCGGCCCGGGCATTGTCCCGGTACGCGCGGCGGAGTGGACCAACACGCCCGAGCCGAACGCTTCCATCCGCGTCTTGCGCTGGAAGCAGTTCATTCAGGCCGAGTTCGACAAATTCGCCGAGCAGACCAAGGCGTTCTCCGAGAAGACCGGCGTCAAGATCAAGCTCGAGGCCGAGAGCTGGGAGGACATCCGCCCCAAAGCCGCGGTCGCCGCCAATGTCGGCGCCGGTCCCGACCTGATCATCGGAACGCTCGATGATCCCCACAAATTCCCGGAAAAGCTGATCGACATGACTGACGTCGCCGACTATCTCGGCGCGCAGTATGGCGGCTGGTACCCGGTTGCCGAACGCTACGGCAAGAAGGGCAACAGCTGGATCGCCATTCCGCAGGGCGCGACCGGCGGCTGCCTGAACTATCGCGTTAGCCACGTGAAGGCCGCCGGCTTCGATGAATTTCCCAAGGACACTGCCGGCTTCCTCAAGCTCTGCCAGGCGCTGAAGAAGAACAACACGCCGGCCGGCTTCGCGCTCGGCCACGCCACGGGTGACGCCAACGGCTGGTGCCAGTGGGCGCTGTGGGCCTTCGGCGGCAAAGTCGTCAATGAAAAGAACGAGGTCGTGATCGACTCGCCGGAGACGATCGCCGCGCTCGAATACGTCAAGCAGCTCTACGAGACCTTCATCCCCGGCGTGCTGTCGTGGAACGACTCGAACAACAACAAGGCGTTCCTCAACGGCGAGCTCAGCCTGACGCTGAACGGCATCTCGATCTGGACCGTCGGAAAGAACTCGACCGATCCGAAGCAGCAGGAGATCGCCAAGGACATGAACCACGCGCCGATGCCGATCGGTCCGGTCGGCGTGTCGACCGAGCAGCAGAACGTGCTGGTTTATTACGGCTACAAGCACTCGAAGTATCCGAAGGCGGTCAAGGAATACATCAAGTTCATGATGGACAAGGCGAACTACGACGCCTGGGAGGTCTCCTCCAACGGCTACGTGTCGCCGCCGCTTCCGGCCTACAACGACAACCCGGTGTGGACGTCGGATCCGAAGATCACGCCGTATCGCGACTGCCTGAAGCGCTGCCGCGACAACGGCTATGCCGGCGATCTCGGCTATGCCTCGGCCGCGGTGATGGGCGACTTCGTCGTCGTCGACATGTTCGCCGAGGCGGCGTCGGGCTCGGTGACGCCGAAGGCGGCAGCCGCACGCGCAGCCGAGCGCGCCAAGCGCTACTATCAGGTCTGATCAGCTCCAATCTACGCGGCATCCGGTTCGCCGGACGCCGCGACTTTTCGTCGAGGGGAATCCGACATGGCAGTTATGGCCGAGTCCACTGTCGCGCAGGCCAAGCGCAGCAGCTTGTGGACCAGAGCATTCGAGAGCCGGCATTTCCTCGGCGCGATGTTCATGGTGCCGGCAATCGCCATCCTCATCCTGTTTCTGGCTTACCCGCTGGCGCTGGGCTTCTGGCTCGGCATGACCGACACCAAGATCGGCGGCGCCGGGCGCTACATCGGCTTCCAGAATTTCGTCTCGCTGGCGAAGGACTCAGTGTTCTGGCTTTCGGTGTTCAACACGATCTTCTACACGGTCGCCGCCAGCGCGGTGAAATTCGCCATCGGCCTTTACCTGGCGCTGCTGCTCAACGAGCGGCTGCCGATGAAGTCGATGATCCGGGCGATCGTGCTGTTGCCCTTCGTCGTGCCCACAGTGCTCTCTGCGATCGCGTTCTGGTGGATTTATGACAGCCAGTTCTCGATCATCTCCTGGGTGTTGATCAAGGCCGGCCTGATCACGCGCTATATCGATTTCCTTGGCGATCCCTGGAATGCGCGCTGGTCGGTCGTCGCCGCCAATATCTGGCGCGGCGTGCCTTTCGTGGCGATCACGCTGCTGGCGGGATTACAGACCATCTCGCCCTCGCTCTATGAGGCCGCCAATCTCGACGGCGCCACCAATCTGCAGCGCTTCCGCCACATCACGCTGCCGATGCTGTCGCCGATCATCGCGGTCGTGATGACGTTCTCGGTGCTGATGACCTTCACCGACTTTCAGCTCATCTACACCATCACGCGGGGTGGACCGATCAACTCCACCCATCTGATGGCGACGCTGTCGTTCCAGCGCGCCATCACCGGCGGCAATCTCGGCGAGGGGGCGGCGATCTCGAACGCGATGATTCCGTTCCTGGTCGCGGCGATCCTGCTCAGCTTTTTCGGGCTTCAGCGTTCCCGCTGGCAGCAGGGCGGGAGGGACTGACCATGACCACGGCAGACGACCAAAGCGTCGGAATGGACTATCTCGAGAGCTTCCCGCGGAAGTTTTTTCGGGTCTACCTTCCGCTCGGCCTGATCATCTTCTTCCTGCTGTTCCCGTTCTACTGGATGGCGGTCGCGACGTTCAAGCCGGACGCGGAGATGTACGACTACGAAAAGTACAATCCGTTCTGGATCGTGCATCCGACGCTGGAGCACATCAAGAAGCTGTTCTTCGACACCGACTATCCGCTCTGGATGTGGAACACCGTGATCGTCTCGGTGTCCTCGACCTTCATCTCCCTGTTCGCCAGCGTCTGCGCCGCCTATGCGATCGAACGCCTTCGCTACAAGGGCTCGCGCTATGTCGGCCTTGCGATCTTCCTCGGCTATCTGGTGCCGCCCTCCATTCTGTTCATTCCGCTGGCGGCGATCGTGTTTCAGCTCGGGCTGTTCGACGGCAATTTGGCGCTGATCCTGACCTATCCGACCTTCCTGATCCCGTTCTGCACCTGGCTCCTGATGGGCTATTTCCGCACCATCCCCTATGAGCTGGAGGAGTGTGCGCTGATCGACGGGGCGACGCGGCTGCAGATTCTGATGAAGATCACGCTGCCGCTTTCGCTGCCGGGCGTGATCTCGGCGGGCATCTTCGCCTTCACGTTGTCCTGGAACGAGTTCATTTACGCGCTGACCTTCATCTCCTCGTCCGAAAACAAGACGATCCCGGTCGGCGCGATCACCGAGCTCGTCAATGGCGACGTCTACCACTGGGGGGCCCTGATGGCGGCGGCTCTGACCGGCTCGGTTCCCGTAGTTATCCTTTATTCCTTCTTCGTGGAGTATTATGTGTCGGCGATGACCGGCGCCGTGAAGGAATGATCGCGGGGCCTGCCTCGAGAGCGCGCCAGGACGAATTGCCGAAATCGGCGCGTTCCGGCCAATAAAAAGGAGTAGGCTCTTGCACATTCTGGTTCTGGGCGCCGCCGGCATGGTCGGCCGCAAATTGTGCGAACGGTTGTCGCGCGACGGCCGGCTCGGCAAGAGCGACATCACCAAGCTGACCATGCATGACGTGGTCGAGCCGAAGGCGCCCGAAAGAGCCGGTTTTGCCGTCGAGACCGTGTCGAGCGATTTCGCCGTGCCGGGTGCGGCCGAAAAGCTGATCGCCGGCCGTCCGGACGTGATCTTTCATCTCGCCGCGATCGTCTCGGGCGAAGCCGAGCTCGATTTCGACAAGGGCTACCGCATCAATCTCGACGGCACGCGAATGCTGCTCGATGCCGTCAGGCTTGCAGGCGGCGGCTACAAGCCGCGCGTGGTCTTCACGTCCTCGATCGCGGTGTTCGGCGCGCCGTTCCCCGATGCGATCGGCGACGAGTTCTTCCACACGCCGCTTCTGAGCTACGGTACGCAGAAGGCGATCGGCGAATTACTGCTGGCCGACTATTCCCGCCGCGGCTTCCTCGATGGCATCGGCATCCGCCTGCCGACCATCTGCATCAGGCCCGGCCTGCCCAACAAGGCGGCATCGGGCTTCTTCTCCAACATCCTGCGCGAGCCGCTGGCCGGCAAGGAAGCGGTTCTTCCCGTGTCCGAGGACGTCCGCCACTGGCATGCCACGCCGCGCTCCGCCGTCGGCTTCCTGCTGCATGCCGGCACCATGGACCTCGCCGCGGTGGGGCCGCGCCGTAATTTGACCATGCCGGGCCTGTCGGCGACGGTTGGCGAGCAGATCGCTGCGCTGAAGCGCGTCGCCGGCGACAAGGTCGCCGCCCGCATCAAGCGGGAGCCCGATCCCTTTATCGTCGGCATCGTCGGCGGCTGGCCGCGCAACTTCAATGCAAAGCGGTCGCTCGAGCTCGGCTTCACCACTGCCGAGAAGACTTTCGACGACATCATCCGCATTCACATCGAAGACGAGCTCGGCGGCAATTTCGTCGCCTGATCTCTGACTGAGCGGGTAAAGTGATGGCGAGCGTTGCTTGCATCGGCGAATGCATGGTCGAGCTCCGGCAGGCCCAGGGTGGACAATCCGCCGGACCTTCCAGCGGGCAGGGCGGGGGCCTCTACTCGCGTGGATTCGGCGGCGACACCCTCAACACGGCCGTTTACCTCGCGCGGCTCGAGATCAAGGTCGATTATTTCACCGCGCTTGGCGACGATGCCCTGAGCGATGAGATGATCGCGGCCTGGACTGCGGAGGGCGTCGGCACGAGGCGCGTCGCGCGGCTGCCGGGCAAGCTGCCCGGCCTCTACATGATCCAGCTGGATGCGAAGGGAGAGCGCCAGTTCTTCCACTGGCGCGACAGTGCGGCGGCGCGCCAGCTGATGAACCTGCCGGAGACGGACGATCTCCTCAACTCGCTGATGAGCTACGACATCGTCTATCTCTCTGCGATCACGCTCTCGATCTACGACGCGGCCGGGCGCGAGCGCCTGTTCGCGGCGATCAAGCGCGCGCGTCTGCTTGGCACCCGCTTCGTGTTCGACACCAATTTTCGCGCGCGGGGATGGCCGGATCGTGAGGTCGCGCGCCAGGTGTTTTCAGCGGCCTTCGCGGCAGCCGACATCGTGCTGACCTCGACCGAGGATCTGCTCGCCCTCTATCCCGGTGAGAGCCACGAGCAGTTGATGGCGCGCATCCCAAGCTCCGAGCTGGTGTTCCGGCTCGCCGAGCCGGTCAGCCTGCTGCGCTTTCCCGGGGGGCCCTATGAGGTCCGCGCGGAGCCCATGACTAAACCCGTGGTCGACACCACCGCGGCCGGCGATAGCTTTGCGGCGGCCTATATCGCGGCACGGCTCGCCGGTTCCGACCCGGTCGAGGCCGCCCAGGCCGGGCACCGCCTCGCCAGCCTCGTCATCTGCTATTCCGGCGCCATCATTCCGGGTTATGCCATGCCGCCGAAGAAACGGCACCGGCCGGCGACCACGCGTCAAGCGACCAAGTGAAACGAAAGCCAAGATGACCACGACTGCCCAACAGAACCACCTCGCCGCGCTGTTCAAGGCCGCGACTGTCATTCCCGTCCTCACCATCGAGCGTATCCAGGATGCGGTGCCGCTGGCGCGTGCGCTGGTGGCCGGCGGCGTCCGCACGCTGGAGGTGACCATGCGTACCCCTGTTGCGATCGAGGCGGCGAGGGCGATGATGGCCGAGGTGCCCGAGGCGGTGGTCGGCATCGGCACGATTCTCAATCCGGCCGACTTTACCCGTGTCGAGAAGCTCGGCGTTGCGTTCGGCATCAGCCCGGGCTTGTCCCCGGACCTCTTGAAGGCCGCCACCCATAGCTCCTTGCCGTTTGCGCCGGGTATCGCCACGGCCTCCGAGCTGATGATGGCGCTGTCCTACGGCTTCGACATCGCAAAATTTTTCCCGGCCGAGCAGGCCGGCGGCATCAAGGGGCTGCGCTCGCTGGGTGGGCCGTTCCCGAACGTGCGGTTCTGCCCGACCGGCGGGGTCGGCGAGGCCAATGCGGCAACCTGGCTCGCGGAGCCCAACGTGGTCGCGGTCGGCGGTTCCTGGCTGTGCCCGACGGCGGAGATCAGGGCCGGGAACTGGGCCGGCATAACTGCCATCTGCCAGCGCACCCTCGAGGCCCTTAAACCCGCGTGAAGTCTTGCCATCCCTGAGCTAAGACTTAGGTCAGCAAGAGACCGCCAGGGAGAATGACCATGACCGCCAGCATCGTCGGATGGGCGCATACGCCGTTCGGCAAGTTCGACACCGAGACTGTGGAAAGCCTTGTGGTGAAGGTCGCCAATGAGGCGCTGGCGGATGCCGGCATTTCGGCCGGCGATGTCGACGAGATCGTGCTCGGCCATTTCAACGCCGGCTTCTCGCCCCAGGATTTTACCGCCTCGCTGGTGCTCCAGGCCGACCCGAAGCTGCGCTTCAAGCCGGCGACCCGGGTCGAGAACGCCTGCGCCACCGGCTCCGCCGCCGTCCATCAGGGCGTGCGCGCGATCGCGGCCGGCGCGGCCAGGATTGTCCTCGTTGTCGGGGTCGAACAGATGACGCGCACGCCGGGCCCGGAGATCGGCAAGAACCTGCTCAAGGCGTCCTATCTTCCCGAGGACGGCGACACTGTCGGCGGCTTCGCCGGCGTGTTCGGCAAGATCGCCAGCTCCTATTTCCAGAAATACGGCGACCAGTCCGATGCACTGGCGCTGATCGCGGCCAAGAACCATAAGAACGGCGTCGCCAATCCCTTCGCCCAGATGCGCAAGGACTTTGGCTTCGACTTCTGCCGCGCCGAGAGCGAGAAGAACCCCTACGTCGCCGGCCCCCTGAAGCGCACCGACTGCTCGCTGGTCTCGGACGGTGCCGCTGCCCTGGTGCTGGCCGACGCGGAAACCGCCAAGGGCATGAGCAAGTCGATCGGCTTCCGCGCCACCGCGCACGCCCAGGATTTCCTGCCGATGTCCAAGCGCGACATCCTCCAGTTCGAGGGCTGCACGGTCGCTTGGCAGCGCGCACTGGAGAAGGCGGGCGTTACACTTTCCGATCTCTCCTTCGTCGAGACCCATGACTGCTTCACCGTCGCCGAGCTGATCGAGTACGAAGCGATGGGCTTGACGCCGCGGGGGCAGGGTGCCCGTGCCATCAAGGAAGGCTGGACGCTCAAGGACGGCAAGCTGCCGGTCAATCCGTCCGGTGGCCTGAAAGCCAAGGGCCATCCGATCGGCGCCACCGGCGTCTCCATGCACGTGATGACCGCGATGCAGCTCGCCGGCCAAGCGCCCGAGGGCATGCAGCTTAAGAATGCAAAGCTCGGCGGCATTTTCAACATGGGCGGTGCGGCGGTTGCCAACTACGTCTCCGTGCTGGAGCCGCTGAAGTAAGGCTGCTGCACGGTAGGCAAGGCGTGAAGCGCCGTGCCCACCTTCTTATCTTGCGCTAGATCATGGTGGGCTCGCTGGGGGCCCTTAAAGCTCTTGATCGATTTGCAGGGGATGCATCATGAGCAATGACTACGAAGATTCGCTGTCGATGGACGCACTCAACGATCGCATCGCGATTCTCGAGGACAATATCCGCCAGCTCATCGAGCAGGCCGCGGCCGCCTCGGGTGAGCAGAACGAGTCGCGGATCGCTGACCGCATCAACCAGCAGAATGATGAGCTCGACCGCCTCCTCAAGATTCGCGATTCCCGTCAGAAGAAATAGCCGCCTTTCGCCGCCGGCGCATGCGGCCATACGCCGGCGGCTCTTGCGCATGCGCCGCCACTGCCGTTAGCTGGACCGAGATCGCAGGCCTCACTTGAGGCCGCGCAATCGGGAGCGAACGATGGGGCCGCTGAAGGGCATCAAGGTCGTCGACATGACCACCGTGCTGATGGGCCCCTATGCGACCCAGATGCTCGGCGATTACGGCGCAGACGTCATCAAGGTGGAGTCTCTGGACGGCGACGTCACCCGCCTGATCGGCCCGATGCGGCACGCAGGCATGGGCCCGGTGTTTCTCAACACCAACCGTAGCAAGCGCTCGATCTGCCTTGACCTGAAGAAGCCCGCCGGCCGCGAGGCCGTGCTGCGCTTGCTGAAAGACGCCGACGTTCTCGTCTACAACGTCCGCCCGCAGGCTATGGCGCGGCTTCAACTCGGCTATGACGTTGTTGCCAAGATCAATCCGCGTCTGGTCTATGCCGGCGTGTTCGGCTTCGGCCAGGACGGGCCGTATGCTGCAAAACCCGCCTATGACGATCTGATCCAGGGTGCCACCGCGCTGCCGGCCTTGATGGCGCAGACCGGTGACGGTGTGCCGCGCTATGTGCCGAACGCACTGGTCGATCGCATTGTAGGCTTGGCTGCCGTGGGCGCGATCTGCGCCAGCCTCGTGCACCGCGACCGCACCGGCCGCGGCCAGCGCGTCGACATCCCGATGTTCGAGACCATGGCCGGCTTCGTCATGGGCGACCATATGGGCGGATTGACCTATGAGCCCCCGCTCGACAAGGGCGGTTACGCCCGCCACCTCTCGCGCGACCGCCGGCCCTACAAGACATCGGACGGTTATCTCAGCGTCATCGTCTACAACGACAAGCAGTGGGAGAACTTCTTCAAGGCGACGGGACGCGACGACCTGCGCGCCGACGCGATGTTCGCGACATTCGCCGGCCGCGCCGCCAATATCGACGTCGTCTATGCCGAGCTCGCGCGCATCTTCGAGACGCGCAGCACCGCGGAATGGATCGACCTGCTCACCAAGGCCGACGTGCCGGTGATGCCCATGCACGACCTCGCGTCGATGCTGCACGATGAGCATCTGGAGGCGACCGGCTTTTTCCCAGTGGTGAACCATCCAACTGAAGGGCCGATCCGGAGCATGAGGGTGACGGCCACCTGGTCCGAAACCGAAGCCGAACCGGTGCGGCTCGCGCCGCAGCTCAACGAGCACGGCGCGGAAATCCTGCGCGAGATCGGCTATTCCGCCGACGAGATCGACGCCATGGTCCGCGATGGCGTCACCCGTTCGCCGCCCCGGAATGACGATGCACTGGTGCGCCCATGAGCTTCATCACCGGCGTCGGTCTCACGCCTTTCGGCAAGCACGAAGACTCGTCCTCGCTGGAGCTGATGAGCAAGGCCGCGCAGGCTGCGCTCGACGATGCCGGGCTCAAGCGTGCCGAGATCGACGGCATCCTCTGCGGCTACTCCACCGTCTCGCCGCACATCATGTTGGCGACCGTTTTTGCCGAGCATTTTGGCATCCGCCCCAGTTACGCCCATGCCGTCCAGGTCGGTGGCGCGACCGGGCTCGCGATGACCATGCTCGCCCATCATCTCGTCGAAGCGGGCGTCGCCCGCAATGTGCTCGTCGTGGCCGGCGAGAACCGCCTCACTGGACAGAGCCGCGACGCCTCGATCCAAGCGCTGGCGCAGGTCGGCCATCCCGACTACGAACTGCCGCTCGGCCCGACCATCCCCGCCTATTACGGCCTCGTCGCTAACAGATACATGCACGAGTACGGCGTGACGGAAGAAGACCTCGCCGAATTCGCGGTGCTGATGCGCACCCACGCCTGCACTCATCCTGGTGCGCAATTCCAGGATCCCATCGAGGTCGCTGACGTCATGGCCTCGAAGCCGGTGGCGATGCCGCTGAAGCTGCTCGATTGCTGCCCGGTGTCCGACGGCGGCGCAGCCTTCGTCGTCAGTCGCGAGCGGACCGGAGAGGCCGGCGTGCGCATTCGCGGCTGTGCCCAGGCTCATACCCATCAGCACGTCACTGCAGCGCCGCGCTTAAGCGAACTCGGCGCCGAGATATCCGTCGCCCGCGCCAGGGAGGCCACCGGCCTGGCGATTTCCGACGTGCGCTACGCGGCGATCTACGACAGCTTTACCATCACGCTCGCGATGCTGCTGGAAGATCTTGGCCTCGCTGGCCGGGGCGAGGCAGCCGCGCGCGTGCGCGTTGGCCATTTCAGCCGCAATGGAGCGATGCCGCTGAACACCCATGGCGGCCTGCTCAGCTACGGTCATTGCGGCGTTGGTGGCGCCATGGCGCATCTCGTCGAAACGCATCTGCAGATGACGGGGCGGGCGGCGAATCGTCAGGTGCGCGACGCCTCGATCGCGCTGCTGCACGGCGACGGCGGCGTGCTGTCGTCTCACGTCAGCATGTTCCTGGAGCGGGTGCGATGAGCGAGCGTCTAGCCGACTGGACCAAGGGCGAACAGGCCGTCATTTATCAGACCTGCACCGCATGCGGCCATGTGCAGTATATTCGTCGCGCCTTCTGCGCGGCCTGCGGCGCGTCCGATCCGCGCGAGCAGTGCGCCAGCGGCAAGGGCAGGGTCTACGCGACGTCGCTGGTCTGCCGCGCCGCCACGCCCGAGACGCGCGCGTACGTGCCCTACAACATCCTGCTGGTCGATTGCGCCGAGGGTTTTCGCATGATAGCGCATGGTGAGAATGATCTCGCCATCGGCGATGAGGTCAGTGCGAGCTTCAAACTGTTCGCCGGCAAGCTGGTGCCGTTCTTCGCCAAAGACAGATAGCGAACTTTGGATGCTCGAATGTAGCCCGGATGGAGCGAATCGAAATCCGGGTTTTCGCCTCACCGACAGACTTTCCCGGATTGCGCTGCGCTCCATCCGGGCTACTGCAGCAAAGCGAGCGGTGGGATCCGTCATTCGGGGGCGGTCCTGAGAGACCGAGCCTGGAACGGGAATTCTGGGCCTGGCCTGTGCGAGGGCCACCCCGGAATGACGAAAGCTCTCACCCGACTCTTAACTAGCGCCCGTAGAACAGGATGCTGGCGATGACGAGCATCGCCATCACCGCCAGCATATGCGCGAACGCTTCCGAGGCCGCCCCCTTGGTGGCTTCCTTCATTCCATTTTCTCCCTAGACTTGGGCGTGACTCATCGATGCGCGGTTAGCGCCCAACGGCCAATTGTTTTTACTCGGAACACCCCTTGCGAGTATCCGCCGCGATCAAGTCCCCACGCGGCGAATATCGACTGTGCCAAGGTCGTTCAGCAATGCGGCGGCATTTTGACTCGATGTTGTTGCTCCTGCGGACGCGCAAGAATACAGTTTCGTGGAAATTTCGCCGCTAACGACAAAAAGCATCAAAGGCTTAGGGAAAAACTTCAGGAAAATCATGGCCCGCATCAACTACAGCGACCCGTCCAAGGCATCCGACCGCACCCGCGAGATCCTCGACAAGAACCGCAATGCCAACATCTTCCGGATGATGTCGCATTCGCCGAGCTATTTCGAGCAGTACTGCCGGCTCGGCGGCGCCATCCGCCACAAGGGCGAGCTCGATCCGATCGTGCGCGAACTCGCGATCACCCGCACCGGCATTTTGTGCGAGGCGCCGTATGAGATCGTCGCGCACAAGCGCATCGGCAAGAATGTCGGCGTCACCGACGAGCAGAACGAGGCGCTCGAGAACTGGCAGGCCGCGAACTGTTTCAATGAAGTGCAGCGCGCCGCGCTCGCCTTCACCGACGAGATCGTCAAGCTGAACAAGCCGACGGATGCGACCTTCAAGGCGATCTCATCGAAGCTGACGCCGGCCGCACTGGTTGAACTGCAGCTCTCGGTCGGATTCTACATCATGACGTCAAAGTTTCTGGAGACCTTCGAGATCGACCTTCAGCCGGTCACCGAAGTGGTCGGCTGATCGAGCAATTGCTGTGAGGGATGCTCATGACGATCGATGAATATGCCGCCTGGGCTGCAACGATTGCGAAAGTCGATGAGCGTCCGTCGAACGAACGGCTGTCCTATCTCGGGCTCGGCCTCGCCGGCGAGTCCGGCGAAGTCGCCGACCATATCAAGAAGCTGCTCCGCGATGACTGGCTCGACCAGGCGGGCCTCGTCGAAGAGCTCGGCGATGTCATCTATTACTGGGCCTGCCTCTGCGTGGCGACCGGCCAGCAGCCATCGGAGCTGCTCAAGACCAGTGCCGCCAAGATCAAGCGGCGGATCAGCGAGGCGGCGAGCCGCTAGGCCGCTCAGGTGGAGGTCAAGATATCCACTTTGGCGTTGGCGACGATCAGGCGCTCGGCCAGAAGCTGCGCAAGATTGCGCATGATGCGTTCGCTGGCGTGCGGGTGCTGCTTGCGGAAGCGCTCGAACGCTTTCAGAGGCGCCTCGAACGCGGTCGCAGCCATATCCGCGAACACGTCCGCGGAGCGGGTGGTCTCGATCAGGGCCATCTCGCCGAACGCCATGCCGGCGGTGAGTGTTGCGAGCCGCACTCCGTCGGGCAGGGTGACATGCACCGCGCCGCTGCGCAGGAAGAACAGGGAATCGGCTGCGGCGCCAGTGGTGAGGATTTTCGCGCCAGACTGATAGATCCGGATCGTGCAGATCGAGGCGAGGTCGGTCAGCTCTTCCGCGCTGAGGCCTGCGAGCAGCGGCTGCTCGGAAAGCTCGGTGGTCTCGTGAAAATCGATCGAGCCGCCATAGCGGTAGACGATCTGGTCTTCGGCCCATTCGATCGCGGTGTCGAGCACATAGAAGTCGCGGACGTTCTTCAGCTCCGCGGTCCACTCCCGCAGGCTGTCCCATTCTTTGGAGGCGCGCCTGACGCCTGACAGGACGACGGTCACATTCAGCGCCGCCAGCTCCTCGAACGCTTCAGCCACCAGCCGCGCCCCGGCGCGTGTGGTGGAGGTGACGCGGTGGAGATCGAAAATCACGAATTGCGGCCGCGGCCGGCCCGCAAGCCGGCGTGAGACATAGTCGACCGCCGACAGCGACAGCGTGCCGACCAGCTCGATGATCCGCACCTCCTGCTCGTGGGCTGCGAGAATATCGCGCTCCTGCGGGCGGCGCACGCGCCGCGACGGGCTCTTGCCGATGTCGTAATCGGCGATGACGGCGTTGCGTGCGTCGTCGCTGCGGTTGAGCATATGCAGATCGTAATGCGAGGACAGCGCCTCGCAGACCTTGATGCCGCGCACGCTGTTGCCGTGCTTGTCGAGCCTTGGCGAATAGCTGCCGAGCCCGAGGCGGGCGGGGAGTGCGGCGAGAATTCCGCCGCCGACGCCACTCTTGGCGGGGATGCCGATCCGATAGATCCATTCGCCGGCATAGTCGTACATGCCCGACGACGTCATCACCGACAGCGTGCGCGAGATCGCGTAAGGCGTCAGCACCTGCTCGCCGGTAACCGGGTTGACGCCACGGTTGGCGAGCGTTGCCGCCATCACCGCGATGTCGCGCGCGGTGACCAGCACCGCGCATTGCCGGAAATAGACGTCGAGTACGGCCGCGACATTGTCCGAGATCACCGCATTGGTCTTGAGGAGATAGCCGATGGCGCGGTTGCGGTCGCCGGTCTGGCTTTCGGAAGCGTAGACGGCCTCGTCGACGGCGAGGTCGCGGCCGGCAAAACGACTGAGCGCGAGGCGAATTTGCTCGAAGGCGTCCGGACCCTTGCTGTCGTGGATCAGCCCGGTGCAGGCGATCGCGCCGGCATTGACCATCGGGTTGAATGGATGATTCTCCGAGTTGAGCCGGATCGAGTTGAAAGGATCGCCGGAGGGCTCGACGCCGATTGCGCTCTCCACCCTGTTTGCGCCGAGCAGGTCCAGCGCCAGCGCGAACACGAACGGCTTTGACATCGACTGGATGGTGAAGGGCGCCCTGGAGTCGCCGACCTCGTAGACATGACCGTCCAGGGTCGCGAGGCTGATGCCGAAACAGGCAGGATCGGCCTTGCCGAGCTCGGGAATGTAGTCGGCGACCGCGCCCGAGGTCTCTGCCGAGAATTCGTTGAGGCAATTGTCCAGAAACCGCAGCAAAGGCGGCTTCGAGCGCGTCCAGGCGGTAGCGAGAGGCGAAAGCGGTTTCATTGCCTCTCTTTGTGCAACGCAATCAGGGCACGCGCAACCCGTCCGGCACCACGGTCTGCCGCCGGACCAGCAGCAGGGCGAGCAAAATCGTGGGGATCAGGATGGCGAGGCCGAGCAGCGTCACCTGCATCTGCGACAGCGGCATGATGCCGCCGCCGGGGGTGGCCACCACGAAACCGCCGATCACCAGCAGCACGCGGATGGGCCACTCCAGCGCACCGGCGCCGCGGAGATCGCCGACGAAGGGCTGGTAGCCCTGGATGCCGCCGCAGATGAACAGCGTGCCGAACGCCGCGAGCGCCATCAAGCCGAGACCGGCCAGATAGGGGCTCGGCCCCTGCAGCACCAGCGCGGGATTGAGCACGAAGAAGAACGGGATGAAATAGATGATGCTGCCGACCCACATCGATTCCCAGCCCGTCTTCATCGCCGGCGAGCCGGCAATACCTGCCGCTGCGAATGATGCAATCGCGACCGGCGGGGTGATCGACGACAGCATGCCCCAGTAGAAAATGAACATGTGCACGGCCATCTTGTTCAGCCCGAGCTTCTCCAGCGCGGGTGCGACCAGGATGGCGAGGAAGATGTAGCAGGCCGTCGTGGTCAGGCCGAGCCCGAGAATCAGGCTAGTCAGGGCGCACATGCCGAGCAGCAGGAACGGATTGTCGCCGGCGATATGCAGCAGGTCGTTGGCGAGGCTCGACACCACGCCGGTCATCGAGAAGGCGCCGATCAGCAGGCCGCACCCGGCGAGGATGCCGACAAGCTCGACGAAGGTGCGGCCGTTGACCTCGAGGAATTTGCCGATGGTCGCGACAGTCCAGCGCGTGTCCTTCGAGAACAGCTGGTTGAGCACAAGAAGCAATGCGGTGGCGTAGAATGGCGCATGGCTCTCGCGCTTGAAGTAGAGCAGCATCACGATCAGAAGGGCGATGACGAAGACGTAGTACCAGCCATCCTTGATCGTATCCATGACCCGCGGCAGCTCCGCGCGCGGAATGCCCTTCAGCCCGTGTCGTGCGGCGTAGGAATCGACCTGCATGAACAGGCCGATATAATAGAGCGCGGCGGGAATGACGGCCGCGATCGCGACATCGGCGTAGCTGACATTGAGGAACTGCGCGATTACGAAGGCGGTCGCGCCCATCACCGGCGGCGCCAGCACCGCGCCGGTCGAGGCACAAGCCTCGATCGCGCCCGCATAGGAGGCGCGAAAGCCGCTCTTCTTCATCACCGGAATGGTCATGGTGCCGGCGGTCAGCACGTTGGAGATGATCGAGCCTGACATCATGCCGAGCAGGCCGCTGGCGAAGATGCACACCTTGGCCGCGCCGCCGCGGAACGTGCCACACAGCGCGAAGGCGAGATTGATGAAGAACTTTCCGGCGCCGGTCATCATCAACGCGGTGCCGAACACCAGGAAGCCGATCACGGTGTCGGCAAACGCCTGGATGGGAATGCCGAGCAGGCTCTCGCCCGACAGCACGTGATAGGCGGTCGCCTGCTCCAGCGTCGACTGCGTGCCGCGGAACGGCCCGAGCCAGCTGGATTCCGCGAACAGCGGATAGACGGTGAAGGGAAGCACGCTCAGTAGCAGGCTCCAGCCGCCGGTGCGGCGCAGCGCCTCCATCAACATCACCCACATCACGAGACCGGCTGCGATCACGCTGTTCGGCGCGCCGCCGAATTCCCAGCCGGCCTCGGCGGCCTTGCGGACGTTCGACATCAACAGCAGCGCGGCGGCAAAGGTCACGACGAAGCAGAGAAGGTCATACCAGGGAATGCGATCGAGCGGCGCGCGCGGGGTCCCCGGGAAGATCAGGAACGTGAACGGCAGCATCAGGGCGATCAGGAGGTAGAAGTATTCCGTGTTGAGCTGGGTGTAGCCGACGAAGAAGCGCAGCGAGAATTGCTGGTTGATGCAGAGCAGGATGGTCGCGGCGGTCGCGAGGACGAGTAGCCAGCGCCAGGCGCCACGCAAGCTTCGCACGCGCGTAACTTCCGCTTCCTGCATGTTGGCGGCGGCGCCATGCGGATCGTCGAACACGATCCGCTTGGCCTCGTCCTGGGAGGGGGTGGAGACTGAAGCAGACGACATGATCGACCCCGGGCGTGGACAATTAACGCTGTGAACTAATCCTCGAACCCGTTCGGCATGTCGGCCTTCGCAAGCGCCGCGGCACGCGCCTTCATCCAGGCGTCGAGGAACGCCTTATCATCCGCAGGCGGATTGGATTTTCCGTAGTCGGTCCACGCGGCGCCAAGCACCTCTTGCCGCTTGATCAGTCCGTTGTTGTGCGCCTCCTGTGCGTCGTTCCATTGCCCGGCCTCCTTCAAAGCCTTCACCGCGCCGGGATGCACCGGCACCACCCAGTTCTTGGTCTGGCGATCGGCCGCAAGCCCGCCGGCGCCGGGCGCGGAGTCCTTGTAGGAATCGTAGTTCACGATCATCGCCTTGGTGATCGCATAGACCTGCTCGGGGGCTTGCGAGGCGTAGGCGACGAAGATCGGATAGGGATAGTTGCCGAGCTCGATCGGCTTGTCCGGCGAGATACCGGCGCCGCAGGTCGCGGTCTGCGGGAAGAAGAACGAGCCGACCTTCTGCATCCGTGCCCAACCTTCCTTGTCCTTGGCGGGCAGCGGCGGCCAGACCAGCCCGCGCGGCGAAGTATCGGCTTCCTTGGCGGGACCGGTGATGGTGGTGCCGAAGGCCGCATCGGTGTCGTTGTTGATCAAGCCCTTCCACATCGCGCCGTAGCTTGCGAACTCGACGATCTTGACGTCCTTCTGCGTCAGGCCGGCGAAGGCGAGCACCGCGAGCGAGTTCTGGTTCAGTGCCGGCGAGCCGACGACGAAGCCGACGCGCTTTCCCTTGAGGTCCTTCAGCTCCTTCACCCCCGTATCCGCGGCCACGCCGAGCGAACCGCAATTGCAATCAACGCTCGAGAGCAGGATCTGGAGCGGCTGCGGGCCCCATTCCCTGGAGCCGAACTCGAACACGCCCTCCTGCGCGAAATATGTCCCCGATCCCATCGCCGCGGAGACCGCGCGCTTGGCGCGCAGCGGCGCCAGACGCGCGACATCGTTGCCTGCGGGGAGCACGCGCACGTCGGTCGAGTATTTGTCCTTCATCATCTTGCCGACGCCGACCGCGATGTTGAAGCCGGCGGTACCGGTGTCATAGGCGGTGAACGTCAATGTTGCCGGCAGCTTGATGTCGTCGGCGAATGCATAGCGTGTAGACACAAAAGAAAGGCCTGCCACCACGGCAGGCGCGAGCATGATCAGCCCACGACGCATGTTTCCCTCCAATGATCCTCGCGTTTGCCGCGACGATTTCTTTCTTTGTTTGAAACAGGTTTTGTTTGAGAGATCATGTCATCGCGGTCAGGCGATGGCAACGCCGTACCGCGAACGCAGCAATGAGGCTGACAGAATGTCGCGGAAAACGACGGAGAATGCAGTCAGCTTGCGACGATTGCGATCGCCTGTCCTTCGGTAACGACGTCGTCGAGCTTCACCAGAAGCGATGTGATCTCGCCGCTCACAGGCGAAAGCACCGGTATCTCCATCTTCATCGCTTCGACCACCACAATCTCATCGCCATCTGCAACGGTTCCTCCAACTTGCACGGGAGTTGCGCAGACGCGTCCGGCGATCTCCGTGACGATCTTAATTTCTGGCATGCCATCGCCTTTTTGTTGTGGTCGCAAAATGCCTGAGGTAGTTTCTTCTGCAAGCGGAATTTAATTCCGCACAGCGGAACAAGCGGTAGGGATCATGGGACGACGTTCGGAGCGGTTGAGTAGACAAGGTGCGCTCGCTGGCGAAGCCGGTGAGGGTGATGTCATCCAGGTGGTGTCGCGCGCGTTCGACGTGTTGCGGTGCTTCGAAGGCCACGAGGCCAGGCTTGGCAATCTCGAAATTTCAAATCGCTGCGGCCTGCCGCGCTCCACGGTGTCGCGGTTGACGCACACGCTGACGCGGATGGGGCAACTGGTTTATCTGCCGCGCGATCAGAAATATCGCATCGGGCCGAGCGCGGTGGCGATGAGCGCCTCGATGATGAAGGGCGCGCAGCTGCGCAGCATGATCCGCCAGCGGCTCCAGGAAGTCGCCGAGCAACTGCCGGGCACCGTCGGCTTCGTGGTCCCCGATCGCTTCCATCTGGTCTATCTCCAGTTCGCGCGTTCGGCCTCGGCACTCGGGCTGCACGAGGGCACCGGCAGCCGCATCTCGATGGCCTCGACCGCTGCAGGCGCAGCCTACACCGCGGCATTGGCGCCCGAGGTCGGCGATGCCTTCATCGCGGACATGGAGCGGGAAGCTCCCGAGGCTGCGAAAATCCTGCGGCCCCGCATCGAGGCCAACCGGCAGTCGCTGCATGAGCGCGGCTATGTCGTGGCCTGCGGCCTGTGGAGCCCGCATATCAACGGGCTCGCGGTGCCGATCTGGTCGCCGCAATACCAGACCTTCGTCGTCATCACGATCGGTCTTCTGTCGGCGATGTACGACGAAGAGCGCCTGCATGCCGAAGTCGCGCCGCTGATGCTCGCGCTCGGCCGTTCGCTCGGCAGCCTGATGGAGGGCGCGGAAGGCGACGTCTTCAACGCCCGCATCCCGCGTAAACCGGTCGCCATGGCCGTGCACAACAATAACAAGCCGATCAATTCGGAGGGAGTGAATGAACTGGAAGCCGGAACTCGACGAGCTCGCCCGGCGCGAAGCCTTCGCGCGGGAGATGGGCGGCGTTGACAAGGTCAAGCGTCAGCATGACCAGGGCCGACTGACTGTTCGGGAGCGTATCGACAGACTGACCGACAAGGGCAGCTTTCACGAGATCGGCGCCGTCTCCGGCGTCGGTGAATACGATTCCAACGGCGAGTTGCAGAAATTGACGCCGGCGAACTGCGTGTTCGGCCGCGCGCGCATCGAAGGCCGCACCGTCGTCGTGGTCGGCGACGATTTCACCGTGCGCGGCGGCTCGGCGGACGCGTCCATCTCCGCAAAACCGCTGATGGCGGAGGAGATGGCGCATGATCTCCGCCTGCCCATCGTCCGCATCATCGAAGGCTCCGGCGGCGGCGGCTCGGTCAAGACTATCGAGACCAAGGGCGCGGCGAACTTGCCGGGCGGCATCGGCGGCACACGCTGGTATCGCTTCACCACCGACAATTTGTCGCGCGTGCCCGTGGTCGCGCTCGGCCTCGGCTCGGTCGCAGGGCTCGGTGCCGCGCGTCTTGCCGCCAGCCACTATTCCATCATGACCCGGAAGTCCGCGATGTTCGTCGCAGGTCCGCCGGTGGTGAAGGCGCTGGGGCAGGACCTCTCGAAGGAAGAGCTCGGAGGCGCCGACATCCAGACCCGCGCCGGCGCGGTCGATCATGCCGTCGACACGGAGGAGGACGCCTTCGCCTGTGCGCGGCGATTCCTGTCCTATCTGCCGTCGTCGGTTTACGAGCTGCCGCCGACCTTGCCCTGCACCGACAATCCGGAGCGTACCGAAGAGACGCTGATGAGCGCGGTGCCACGCAACCGCAAGCAGGTCTACAAGATACGGCCGATCGTCGAACAGGTCGTGGACAAGGGCTCGTTCTTCGAGGTCGCCAAGAATTTCGGCAAGCCGATCATTGTCGGCCTCGCGCGGCTCGAGGGCAGGGCGGTGATGGTGCTCGCCAGCGACAGCTTTCACTATGGCGGCTCCTGGACGGCGGATGCCTGCCAGAAGGTCGTGCGCTGGGTCGACTTCGCCGAGACCTTCCATCTGCCGATCGTCTATCTCATGGACTGCCCCGGCTTCATGATCGGGCTCGATGCGGAGAAGGCGGGCACCATCCGCCATGGCGTTCGCGCTATGGCCGCGGTCAACCAGGCCACGGTGCCCTGGTGCACGGTGATCCTGCGCAACGCCTTCGGCGTCGCCGGCGTGGTGCATCAGCCCGCCGACCGCTTCTCGATCCGCTACGCCTGGCCGTCGGCCTATTGGGGCTCGCTCCCGCTCGAAGGCGGCATCGAAGCCGCCTACCGCGCGGACATCGACGCGGCCGAGGACAAGGCGGAGAAACTGAAAGAGATCGAGGACCGCCTCAACAAGCTGCGCTCGCCGTTCCGCTCCGCCGAAAAATTCTGGGTGGAGGAGATCATCGATCCCAGGAAGACGCGGTCGCTGCTGTGCGAGTTCGCGCGGCTGTCGGAGCCATTGCGAAAGCCAGGGCCGCCGGGGAATTTTTCGATCAGGCCGTAGCTTCAGCCGTCACTGCGAGCAGCTGTTGCCGATCTCAGCCTAATTGCAGTTCGGCAAAATTGATCTATCGCAACACGTCGCGTCCGATTGTCTGCAAGCGTCTCGTTTGAAACGAGGGAGAGACGTCATGACAAATGCGGGTAACGCGCTGCTTTGGACGGCCATATTTTTCTGCCTGTCGTTCGCTTCGATTTTTGTAGTCTGGTTTGCCGAGCGGTTGCGCGCGGGCTTCGTGAGGAAGCCGTAAAGCCTCCTCGGTTCGCTCCCTCGTCACCTGCTGACCGGACGGCGGATGCCAGCCGCCGGGCGGTGCCCTTGGCGTCGACGGCCTTGTGCTCGCGCTTTGCGCGGCAGCGATGACGTGACCTCAAAACAATAACGCGCTACGCTTCCCGGGCAAGAACAAGAGGAAGCGCCAATCGTGTATGACTTCATTATCGTGGGCGGCGGCTCGGCGGGGTCCGTGCTGGCCCACCGGCTCTCCGCGAGGAGCGCCAACAAGGTCCTGCTCTGCGAGGCCGGACAGGACACACCGCCCGGAGACGAGCCGGCCGAGATCAAGGACAGCTATCCGGGTACGGCCTATTTCGATCCGCGCTTCCACTGGACCGAGCTCAAGGTCACGACCCAGATCGTCAGCCACAACAATCCGGATGAAGGGCGCGCACCCCTGCGCAAATACGAGCAGGCTCGCGTGCTCGGCGGCGGCTCCTCGATCAACGGCCAGATGGCCAACCGCGGCGCGCCGACCGATTACGACGAATGGGAAGCGCGCGGCGCTGCGGGGTGGAGCTGGAATGATGTGCTGCCCTTCTTCAAGAAGGTCGAGCGCGACCTCGATTTCGACGGTCCCTACCACGGCAAGGACGGCCGCATCCCGGTCCGCCGAATCCCCAGGGAGCACTGGACGCGGCATTCGCAGGCGTTCGCGCAGGCCTTCCAGCAGGCCGGACATCAGTTCCTGCCGGACCAGAATGGCGAGTTCGTCGACGGGTTTTTCCCGGTGACGCACTCGAACCAGGCCGAGCAACGCGTCTCGGCTGCTATGGGCTATCTCGATCGCGACACGCGCAAGCGCGCCAACCTCACGATCTCCACCAACACGCAAGTCAGGGAATTGCTGTTCGAAGGCACGCGGTGCGTCGGGGTGAAGGCGGTGGTCGACGGGCGGGAGCAGGAATTCCGCGCCCGCGAGATCATTCTCTCCAGCGGCGCCATCCATTCGCCGGCGCATCTGTTGCGCGCCGGCATCGGCCCGGTCGGTCACCTCAGGGATATGGGCATTCCCGTGTTGATGGGGCTGCAGGGCGTCGGCCAACGCCTGATGGATCATCCCTCGATCTCGCTGTCGTCCTTTGTCCGCCGCGGCGCGCGGATGAACGAGCACACCAGGCGCCACATGCAGCTTGGCCTGCGTTACTCGTCCGGGCTCGAAGGCGTACCGAAAGGCGACATGTTCGTCGTGCTGCTCAGCAAATCGGCCTGGCACGCCGTCGGTGAGCAAATCGGATCGCTCCTGACATTCGTCAACAAGACCTATTCGGAGACCGGACAGGTCAAGCTTGCCTCGCGCGACCCGGCAGTCGAGCCGATCGTCGAATTCAACCTGTTGTCCGACCGGCGCGACCTTGATCGCCTGATGAGCGGTTTCCGCAAGATGGCGGCCGTGCAGATGAGCGACGTGGTCAGGGCCGTGACGGACAAGCCGTTCCCGGCCTCCTATACCGATCGTGTGCGCAAGATCGGCGTGGTCAACACCAAGAATCGGATTCTGACCAAGATCGCCGCGGCCCTGATGGACGGGCCGGCGGCGCTGCGCCACTACATGATCGACAATTTCGTGGTCGAGGGCTTCACCTTCGACGACGTCATCAACGATGACGAGGCGCTGGAAGCCTTCGTGCGCAAGGCCACGATCGGCGTGTGGCACGCCTCCTGCTCGTGCCGCATGGGCCGGACCGATGATCCGATGGCGGTGGTCGATCCAGAGGGGCGCGTCAAGGACGTGCAGGGCCTGCGCGTCGTCGATGCCTCGATCTTCCCGGTGGTGCCGTGCGCCAACACCAATTTTCCGGTCCTGATGTCGGCGGAGAAGATCGCGGCCGCGATGATGCAGTGAGCCGGCGCGGCTTTTCGGGCTGGCGAACCGCCTTGTCGACGCTGACCGTCCAGGACCGCTAGTGATACCGCAAAAGCTGAAATGGTGGGCGAGAACGGTTCCGCGGCCGACGGTCTGGCCGACATGCGTGCTTAGGCGGAACTTGGAACCCGGCTTCGGCGTTCTTTGCCAGATTTCGCCTTACGACTGAGACGGGCCGCTGACCGCGCGTCCCATCTCGGGGCCGGAGCGCACTGTCGGCGATGGAGCTTCACGGGGGTTCAATGATCAATTCATCAAGCCGGGCGCAAACCAGCGATCCCGGAGAGTTGCCTAGGATTTCGACCGGCAGTGACGGTCTCGACGATATCCTCTACGGCGGGCTCGATCCCAATCGCATGTACCTCTACGAGGGCCGGCCCGGCTCGGGCAAGACCACGATGGCGCTGCAATTCCTTCTCGAGGGCGCCCGTTGCGGTGAACGCGTGCTCTATATCTCCTTGTCGGAGACCAAGCGTGAGCTGACGCTGGTTGCACAGCGGCACGGCTGGTCGCTGGAAGGGGTCGACATCTTCGAACTGGTGCCGCCCGAGACGACGCTCGATCCGGAGCGCGAGCTCACCGTCTTTCACCCCGCCGAAATGGAGCTGAGCGAAACCACGGGCCTGATATTCAAGGAGGTCGAACGGATCAATCCCGCGCGCGTGGTGCTGGACAGCCTGTCCGAGCTCCGCCTCCTTGCGCAGAACCCGCTGCGGTACCGGCGCCAGGTTCTGGCCCTGAAGCACTTTTTCACCAACCGCAACTGCACGGTCATCCTCCTCGACGATCTCTCGTCCTCCCAGGACGACCTGCAACTCCATTCGATCGCGCATGGCGTCGTGATGCTCGAACAGCTCGCCATTGATTATGGGGCAGAGCGCCGGCGGCTTCGCGTGATTAAGATGCGCGGCATTCGATTTCGCGGCGGTTTCCACGATTTCACGATCGAAGCGGGAGGGGTGCGGATATTCCCCCGTCTGGTGGCGGCGGAACATCACACCTCGTTTATCGGTGAATTGACGCCCAGCGGCAATGCACAACTCGACCAGCTCCTGGGAGGAGGGCTCGAGCGCGGCACCAGTGCGCTGCTCTTGGGCGCCGCCGGTGTCGGCAAGTCGTCTCTCGCGCTGACCTATGCGATCGCGGCGGCAGATCGCGGTGAGCATGCGGTGTTCTTTGCCTTCGATGAAGGTCGCGGTACAGTGGAGGCCCGGGCTCGAACGCTGGGCCTGCCGCTTGAAAGCCATCTGCAATCGGGACTCATCCGATTTAAACAGATCGATCCCGCCGAAATGTCCCCCGGCGAATTCGCCGCCAATGTGCGCAACAGCGTCGAAAAGGACAACGCCCGAATTGTTGTCATCGACAGTCTGAACGGCTACCTCAACGCAATGCCGGATGAGCGATTTCTCATCCTCCAGATGCACGAGCTCCTGAGCTATCTCGGGCAGAAAGGCGTGCTGACCGTCCTGATCCTCGCTCAGCACGGGCTGGTCGGTCCGATGGAAACGGCTCTCGATATCAGCTATTTGAGCGATGCCGTGCTCATGCTGCGCTATTTCGAGGTCGGCGGAACGGTGCGGCGCGCCCTCTCGGTCGTGAAGAAGCGCAGCGGCAATCATGAAAATTCCATCCGCGAGTTTCGTCTTGGCAGTGCCGGCATTACGGTCGGTCCTCCGCTGACCGGATTCAGCGGCATCTTTTCCGGGAATCCGCGTTACTCGGGCACGGAGATACCGGAGGGGCTGTCGGAATGAGCGCCGACCGCGATCATTGCGTCCTCGTGTTTGCTCCGATTGGCCGCGATGGACCGGCATCGGTCGAGCTTCTCCGCAGTTCGAATCTCGTGGCAATCAATTGTCGAGGTCTGCCTGAACTGGTCAACGAGATGTCGGCTGGCGTGGGCGCGGTGCTTCTCGCCGAGGAGGGCTTGTTCGGAAAGGATACCCAGCCGCTGGCACATTGGATCGAGCGGCAGCCGCCCTGGTCCGACCTGCCCTTTGTCATTCTTACCAGCCACCGGGAGCAGCCGGCGGTGGTTGCCTGGCGCCGCAGCATCGTCGATACACTCCGCAACGTTTCGCTGCTCGAGCGCCCGGTTCAGCCGATCACGCTGACGAGCGCAATTCAATCCGCAATGCGGGCCCGCCGGCGGCAATATGAGATTCGGACCTTGCTGCAGGCGCGCGAGCGGACGGCCCAGGAGCTCGAGAAGCTCGTGGTCGAGCGCACCCGTGCCCTCGAGGAGGCCAACAAGCATCTGCGGGCCGAAATGGAAGAGCGCGCCCGCGTCGAGGAGACCCTTCGTCAGGCCCAGAAGATCGAGGCCATTGGGCAATTGACCGGCGGAGTAGCTCACGATTTCAATAATCTGCTGATGGTGATCTCCGGTGGATTGGACATGCTCGACCGACAGACCGATCCTGATCGGCGGCGTCGGCTGTTGGAAGGAATGGTTCAGGCGGCGCAGCGTGGTGCGGGCCTGACCAGGCAGCTTCTGGCTTTTTCACGGCGGCAGAAGCTCCGGCCCGAGGCCGTCGACATCCCCGCGCAGATCGGCGGCATGCGCGAATTGCTCGATCGGAGCCTGAGAGGCGACGTTCACGTCGAGTTCGATTTTCCGGAGGGGCTTTGGCCGGTTGAGGTCGATCCGGGAGAGCTCGAACTGGTCATTCTCAATCTGGCGGTCAACGCCCGCGATGCGATGCCGAACGGCGGTACGATCGTTGTCCGTGGCGAGAACCTGGCCGGCCTGAACGAGAACGAGATCGCGGGCGATTACGTTCGCCTATCCGTGGTCGACAGGGGTGTTGGAATGAGCCCCGAGATCCTGGCGCGGGTCTTCGAACCGTTCTTCACGACCAAGGATGTGGGGAAAGGCTCGGGCCTGGGGCTTGCTCAGGTCCACGGATTTGCGACGCAATCACGCGGGATGGTTCGAATAAAATCGATCGTCGACGAGGGCACCAGCATCGAGCTCTATTTGCCGCGATCCAGGAATATCCCTTCGGGTGAACGGCACCTCATCGACCTGAACAGGGCTCGGCCCAAGAAGGCCAATCAGGGCCGAATCCTCCTCGTCGAAGACGACGACGAGGTCGCCGCGCTCGTCAGCGAGATGCTTGCGCAGCTCGGTTACCAGGTCACGCGCGCGGCCAGCGCTGCGGCGGCTCTCGGTGCCCTAGCGGACGGCCGCTCCGTCGATCTGGTGTTTTCCGATATCATGATGCCGGGCGGCATGAACGGTGTCGAACTCGCGCGCGAGATCAGAAGAAGGCGAAGCGACATTCCGGTCCTGCTGACGAGCGGATACGCCGAAGCCGCGGTTCACGACGCCGAGCAGGCTGGGATCCGGATCCTGTCGAAACCCTACCACATCGACGAGCTCGCCGCAGCGCTCGGCGCTGCAAAATCGGACTTTGCGATAGCCACAGGAGCGGGGTTGGCGACGACTCGGGGCTGACCAAGCGCGCAACAATCACTGCCCGGGTTTATGGCTCGAGGGGCACCCTGCGCAATTGCGCGCTCGGGCCGGTCGACGCCCGTCGCTGAGCGGCGCGTGCACATGCGATCGCATTTCGGTTGCGACGACACGCGTTCGTTCTCTGCGAATATCTATCTCCGCCGCTACGTCTGGGCTATGAGGACTGCAGAAATCGGCCCGCTAATGAAGCCACTTTTGGCCGTTCTTTTAGCCGATTTCAGCCAAACTGTTATTGGTTTCTCATTGCCGGGGCAGGGATCTTCAATTTGGAGCCCTGCAATGTTCAAGGCAGTTCTTTCTGCGTGTCTCTTGGTTGCCCTCAGCTCCGTCGCTTCCGAAGCACGGACTTATCGCATTCATCAAGTACCTGAATGCAACGTCACGATGCCCTGCGACTTCTCATATGCGCAACCGCGCCGTGAGCGGACTTCCCGGTCCCCACTGAATCCCAGGTCCTCGCTACAAGCCTATCGCGCGACGCAATTGACAGTGACCGACGCGGGCGGCGCCCCGACGACGAGCATCTCCAGCGCCCGCATCGTCGGCAGTCGTCCGGCAGGGTGTCCTTCCTCCTTCTGCGGCTGCGGCGCGGCTCTGCGCGTGTTCGGCCGTATCGTGCCGGAATTGAATCTTGCGGCCAATTGGCTGCGCTTCCCGCGGACATCACCCGCACCGGGAATGGTCGCAGCGCGACGTGGACATGTATTCGTCCTCGAGCAGCATTTGGAAGGGGACACCTGGATGGCGTACGACGCCAACTCGGGCGGACACGCGACGCGAATGCATGCGCGTTCATTGCGTGGCTATACGATCGTCAACCCGCGCGGGGGGTCCCTCGCCTGAGCGGCCAGCCGACATAATTGCGACGCATGAACATCCGCAAGGCGTCTGTTGACGGTTACGGCAGGTTCGCCTTGCTGATTTTCGATCTGCGACGGCTGGTCGCGCTTTATTTCAGGTACGTCTTCCGCAATCGAGCGGCACCCCGAACCCGGACGACCCGCCTCGTGTCGGGCGGATCGGTGACGCCGCATTTTACGGCGTCACCGGCACCATCAGATACTAAGCCATCGCCGCTTGCGGCTTCGGCTTAGGTTGTCGCGACAGCGTCAGCACGATCAGCGAGGCGAACACGCAGAGCGCGCCGGCGATGAAGAAGGCGGGCAGGTAGCTCTGATAGACCGTCCGCGAGAGACCGGCGCCGAAGGCAGCGGTGCCCGCGCCGAGCTGGTGGCCTGCAAAGATCCAGCCGAACACCAGATTGGCGCGCTCAGGTCCGAATTTCTGCGCGGTCAGGCGCACCGTGGGCGGCACAGTTGCAATCCAGTCGAGCCCGTAGAACATCGCGAAGATCGAGAGCCCATAGAACGAGAAATCGCTGAAGGGGAGGAAGATCAGCGAGAGCCCGCGCAGGCCGTAATACCAGAACAGCAAATAGCGGTTGTCGTAGCGGTCCGAAAGCCATCCCGACATGATGGTGCCGAAGAAGTCGAAGATGCCCATTGCAGCCAGCAAGCCCGCGGCCTGCACCTGCGGGATGCCGAAATCGAGGCACATCGGAATCAGATGCACCTGCACGAGGCCGTTTGTGGATGCGCCGCAGACGAAGAACGTCGCAAACAGGACCCAGAACGCGCTGCTCTTCGAGGCCTCGCGCAGCGTGCCGAGTGCGACGCCGGTGATCGAGCCATGGCTGATGGGCGGCGCTGGCAGGGGTGTGGTGCCTTCGTCGCCGAACGGGCGCAGGCCCAAATCGCTCGGACGGTCGCGCATCGCGAGCAGGACCGCGAGGGCGGAAACACCAAGTGCGATGCAGACGAAGCCGAGCGCAAGCCGCCAGCCGAAGCGTTCGGTGAGGCTTGCCAGCAGCGGCAGGAACACGAGCTGACCGGTGGCGACGCTCGCGGTCATGATGCCGACGACGAGGCCGCGCCGCGCCGCGAACCAGCGCGTCGCGATGGTAGCGCCCAGCACCAGCGCGGTCATGCCGGTGCCGATCCCGATCACGACGCCCCACAGCGCGACGAGCTGCCAGACCTCCGTCATGCCGAGCGAGAGCACCAGCGCCGAGACCACGATGAGCTGCGCGGTCAGCGTGACATTTCGCAGGCCGTAGCGGTTGAGCAGGGCCGCCGCGAACGGCGCCATCAGCCCGAACAGGATGAAGCGAATCGACAACGCCGACGAGATCTCCGCCGTGCTCCAGCCGAATTCCTTCTGAAGCGGAACAATGAAAACGCCGGGCGCGCCGACCGTGCCGGCGCTGATCAGCGCGGTGAGGAAGGTCACGCCGACCATCACCCAGCCGTAGTGGATATTGCGGCGGCCGAGTGTTGCCGCGAGCCAGTTCGAGATCATTGGGCCTCAATCTTGATGGGCAGGCGAGAGCCTGCGCAAGTTTTCAGAATGGCACGGGACGCGTCTGTCGGAAATGACGGAGTTCCCTCATTTCCGGACGTTCTCGTCAGTGCGTCAGGCGCTCTACCGCGATCGCAGTAGCTTCGCCGCCGCCGATGCAGAGCGCGGCGACGCCACGCTTGAGGTTTCGCGCCTCGAGCGCATGCAGCAGCGTCACGATCAGCCGTGCGCCGGTGGCGCCGATGGGATGGCCGAGCGCGCAGGCGCCGCCGTTGATGTTGAGCTTGTCGCGGGGAATGCCGAGATCGCGCTGGGCCGCCATCGCCACCACGGCGAAGGCTTCGTTGATCTCGAACAGATCGACATCGCCGGCATTCCAGCCGACTTTGTCCAAGAGCTTGCGGATCGCCGGGATCGGGGCCGTAGTGAACCATTGCGGCTCCTGGCTGTGGGTGGTGTGGCCTTTGATCACGGCGAGAGCCGGCAGGCCGCTGCGATCGGCGAGCGAGCGCTTCGTCAGAACCAGCGCAGCGGCGCCGTCGGCGTTGGCGGAGGAGGCCGCCGGCGTGATGGTGCCGTTGGCGCGGAACGCCGGCTTCAGCCCGGGGATCTTTGCGGGATCGACCTTGAGCGGATGTTCGTCATTGGCGACGATGCGGGGGCCGGCCTTCTCACTCAGCGTGATCGGCGCGATCTCGGCCTTGAACGCACCGCCCTCGACCGCCTTGCGTGCGCGGCTGAGCGTTTCCATCGCAAAGGCGTCCTGGTCCTTGCGGGTGAACTGATAGGCTTCTGCGGTGGCCTCGCCGAAATCGCCCATGGAGCGGCCGGTCTCGTAGGCGTCTTCGAGGCCGTCCATCATCATATGGTCGATGATGCGATCATGGCCGGCGCGATAGCCGCCACGCGCCTTGGCGAGCAGATACGGCGCGTTGCTCATGCTTTCCATGCCGCCGGAGACGACGATCTCGGCCGAGCCGGCGCAAATGATGTCGTGCGCCAGCATGGTCGCTTTCATGCCGGAGCCGCAGACCTTGTTGACAGTAGTCGCGCCGGTGGCATCGGGTAGGCCGGCGGCCCGCGCCGCCTGGCGCGCGGGGGCCTGGCCCTGGCCGGCGGGAAGGACGCAGCCCATGAAAACCTCGTCGATTTTCTCCGGCGCAAGCTTGGCACGCTCCAGTGCCGCGCCGATCACGTGCGATCCGAGCTTGTGCGCGGCCAGCGGCGAAAGCTCGCCCATGAAGCGGCCGAGCGGTGTCCGGACGGCGGAGACGATGACGACGGGATCGGCGGCTTCGGCCATGGGTGAGACTCCGTGAGATGCCAACTATGTAAGATTACGGTCATCATATGATGCGGCGCAAAAAATGCAACTGCGCGGGGCATGAGAAATTGTCGTAGGTCGGATGAGATTTGCTCGTTCGATCGGACGAGGTGGAGAGCGCCTACCGCTTCCGATTCACAAACGCGCCCATCAGCCGCGTCGGCTCGTCCGTCAGGAACGACTCGCCGAAGACTTTGACGCTCAAATTTACCGACTCGGTCAGCGGCAGCTCCTCCCATTGCCGCAGCAATGCCTTCTGCGACCGCAGCGCCTCGGGGCCGCATTCGAGCAGGGCCTTCACGAGGTGCTCGACCTCGGCATCGAGCCCACCCTCCGGCGCGACCTTGTCGACCAACCCCCAGGCCAGCGCCGTCGGCGCGTCGATGTTCTCAGCGGTCATCACCAGCCAGCGCGCGCGGGCCCACCCGATCAGGCGCGGCAGCAGCGCGGCATGGATCACCGAGGGAATGCCGACCCGCACCTCCGGCATGCCGAAATGCGCATCACGGGCGGCGATCCGGAAATCGCAGGCCGCGGCGACTTCGAGCCCGCCGCCGAGGCACCAGCCGGGCATGCGCGCGATCATAGGGGCCGGGAAGGCGCGCACGGCCTCGCAGAGGTCGCGCAGGCGGCTGATGAAGGCCTCGGCGGACTTCTGGTCGAGCTTGGCCATCTCCTTGATGTCGGCGCCGCCGATCATGCTCTTCTCGCTCTGGCCGCGCAGCACCACGACCCGGATGCTGCGGTCGGACGAGAGCTGCTGCAGGCCTTCGCGCACCGCATCGGTGACGGGCGAGCTCAAAATGTTCAGCGAGCCGGCATTGCAGATCGCGACATGAACGACGCCGCGCGCATCGCGCGTCACCCCGCAGTGGTTGTTGAGCATTTCCATGAGAGGATCTCTGAGCTTCGTAGACGTGCGAATACGCCGGTCAGGTCACACTTCCGGGCCGAAACGCATTGCTTGTCAAGCCGGCGGGGAGGGAGTTGCCAGCGCTAAGTCCGCAGCATAGTATGATGAAAATCATACAAAAGAGGCCGCGATGACCGACATCGATCAACTCGACCTGTTTTCGCCTGCGGGCCGGCGCGAGCGGGTGGTTGAATGGCAGGTGCCTGCGCCGGTTGCGAAAGTGGCGATGGGCCTGTCAGGCATGGATGCGATGCTGGGCATCCGCGACGGAAGGCTGCCGCCGCCACCCTTTGCCAAGCTGATCGGCTTCATCATGGCCGTGGTCGAGCCGGGCCGGATCGTCATGGAACTCGAGCCGCGCGAGGATCTCGAAAACACCATAGGCCTCCTGCACGGGGCCACAGCCGCCGCGCTGCTCGACACCGCCATGGGGTGTGCGATCTCGACCCGGCTGGAGCCCGGGCAGGGCTCCGTCACCCTCGATCTGAAAATGACCTTCCTGCGTCCGCTCTCGGTCCGGTCCGGGTTGATCTCCGCCGAAGGCAAGGTGATCAAGCTGGGACGCCAGGCCAGCTACGCCGAGGGATTTGTCCGCGACGGTAAGGGGGCGCTTGCGGTGCACGCAACGGCGACCTTTTCCATGATCGGCAACAATTTTACCGGGAATTAATGCGCCGTCCGGCCGATATCCGTGTTATTAGATGACCCCCGACATCCAATGAGATCCGCATGCGCTATTCCCGGGAACACAAGCAGGAAACCCACGACCGCATCGTGAAGAAGGCTTCCGTGCGGCTGCGCGAAAAGGGCGCCCACGGCATCGGTGTCGCCGACCTCATGAAGGAAGCGGGCCTGACCCATGGCGGCTTCTACGCCCATTTCGATTCCCGCGAGGCGCTGGTGATCGAGGCGTTTGGCTACGCTATGGATCGCTCGATGGAGCACTGGCGCAAGCAATCCGATCAGGTCACGCCGGAGAAGCAGCTCAGTCAGATCGTTGAGACCTATCTCTCCGCGGTGCATCGCGACAACCCCGGTCACGGCTGCTCGATCCCCGCGCTCGGCGCCGAGATCGCCCGAGAGAGCCCGAAGACGCGAAAGGCCTTTGCCGGCAAGCTCGACGAGATGATCGAGATGATCACGGACTTCATCCCGAATCTGCCGCGCAAGGCCGCGCGCAAGCAGGCGATCGCGACGCTGGCGACCATGGCCGGCACCATGTTGCTCGCGCGCATTGCCGGCTCAAGCGAGCTGTCGGATGAGGTGCTGAAGACGGGCAAGGACAGCGCGCTGGACGGCGCGCGGCGTGAGCCGAAGGCTGCGGCGGCGAAAAAGGCGAAGCAGAGCTAGGCTTCAGAGCCCCGCAAACAACGCCCGCTCGCGCTCCACAATCTCGGAAATATAATCCGCCACCGCGCGGATGCGTGCGAGGTCCTTGCTGTCAGCGTGCATCAGCATCCAGAAGGTGCGGGTGATCGAGACCTCTTCCGCCAGCACCGCAATCAGCTGCGGATAGTCGGCCGCCATGAAGTGTGGCAGCACGGCGATACCGAAGCCGGCGAGCGTGGCGTTGAGTTGCGCGATTAGATTGGCGCTGCGCAAGCGTGCGGAGATCTTCGGCGACACCTGCGGCAGATAGTCGAGCTCGGGCGTGAACAAGAGCTCCTCGATATAGCCGACAAAGCGATGCTGCGGCAGCACCTCGCGCGAGGTGATTTTCGGGAAGCGTTCGAGATAGGCGGGCGCGGCATAAAGTCCGAGGCGGTAGTCGAGCAGTTTGCGGCCGACGATGCGGCCTTCCTTCGGCATGGTCAGGCTGATGGCGATATCGGCCTCGCGCTTGGAGAGGCTGAACAGCCGCGCGGTGGCCACCAGTTGCAGGTCGAGATCGGGATACCGGTCGGCGAACTGAGCGAGCCGGGGCGCCAGGAAGGCGGTGCCAAATCCGTCTGGCGCGCCGATCCGCACCGTGCCGGTCAGCCGCGCCACGGAGCCACCGACCTGCTCCTGGTTGGCGACGATGGTCGATTCCATCGCTTCCGCGCTGTCGGCGACGCGCTGGCCGGCCTCTGTCAGCAGGTAGCCGGTCTTGCGCCGGTCAAACAGCTTGGCCGAGAGGTGCTTCTCCAGCCGGTCGACGCGGCGGATCACGGTGGCATGGTCGACGCCGAGCTGTTTTGCCGCAGCCGAAACCGAGCCGCCCCGCACGATGGACAGCACGAAGCGGAAGTCGTCCCAGTCGATAGCGCCTTGATCCAGCATTTTCGCACATCTATGGTGCATTATCTCAGACTTGAATCCTATAAAATGCAGGTCGATAGGATTTGTCAAAGCGTTCAAGCTCGCCTCAAGGAGACCATTCCATGCGTTCAGTCGGACATTTCATTGGTGGCAAGGAGGTCAAGGGCACCTCGGGCCGCACCGCCGACGTTTTCGAGCCGATGACCGGTGACGTTCAGGCCAAGGTGGCGCTGGCGTCCAAGGCCGAGGTTCGCGCCGCCGTGGAAAACGCCCGCGCCGCGCAGCCGGAATGGGCCGCGACCAACCCGCAGCGCCGCGCTCGCGTCATGATGAAGTTCGTCGAGCTGGTGCAGCGCGACTACGACAAGCTGGCCGAACTGCTTGCCCGCGAGCATGGCAAGACCGTTCCTGACGCCAAGGGTGACATCCAGCGCGGCCTCGAGGTCGCGGAGTTCGCCTGCGGCATTCCGCATCTGATGAAGGGCGAGTACACCGAAGGCGCCGGCCCCGGCATCGACATCTATTCGATGCGCCAGGCGCTCGGCGTCGTCGCCGGCATCACGCCGTTCAATTTCCCGGCGATGATTCCGATGTGGAAGTTCGCTCCTGCGATTGCCTGCGGCAACGCCTTCATCCTGAAGCCGTCGGAGCGCGATCCCGGCGTGCCGATGATGCTTGCCGAACTGATGATCGAGGCGGGCCTGCCGTCCGGCATCCTCAATGTCGTCAACGGCGACAAGGAAGCGGTCGACGCCATCCTCGACGATCCCGACATCAAGGCCGTCGGCTTCGTCGGCTCCACCCCGATCGCGCAATACATCTACGAGCGCGCCGCCCAGACCGGCAAGCGCTGCCAATGTTTTGGCGGCGCCAAGAACCACGCCATCATCATGCCGGATGCCGACATGGACCAGGCAGTCGACGCACTGATCGGCGCCGGCTACGGTTCGGCCGGCGAACGCTGCATGGCCGTGTCAGTCGCGGTTCCGGTCGGCAAGGCCACTGCCGACCGCCTGATGGAAAAGCTGGTCCCGCGCGTCGAGAGTCTCAAGATCGGCACCTCGATCGATCCCTCCGCCGATTACGGTCCGCTGGTGACGCGCGAGGCGGTCGAGAAGGTCAAGGGCTATATCGACATCGGCATCAAGGAAGGCGCGACGCTCGCCGTCGACGGCCGCGGCTTCAAGATGCAGGGCTACGAGAACGGCTTCTATCTCGGCGGTTCGCTGTTCGACAACGTCACCAAGGACATGCGGATCTACAAGGAAGAGATTTTTGGCCCCGTGCTCTCGGTCGTGCGCGCGCACGATTACAAGGAAGCGCTGGCGCTGCCGTCGGAGCATGATTACGGCAACGGCGTTGCGATCTTCACCCGCGACGGCGACGCCGCGCGCGACTTCGCGGCCAAGGTCAATGTCGGCATGGTCGGGATCAACGTGCCGATCCCGGTGCCGATTGCGTATTACACCTTCGGCGGCTGGAAGAAGTCGGGCTTCGGCGATCTCAACCAGCACGGCCCGGATTCGGTCCGCTTCTACACCAAGACCAAGACGGTGACCTCGCGCTGGCCGTCCGGCGTCAAGGAAGGCGCGGAGTTCTCGATCCCGCTGATGAAGTAACCGTCGTTGGAGCGAAGCTAACAGATGCAGTTCGCTCTGAACGAGGATCAGATCGCGGTTCGCGACATGGCGTTGGCGTTTGCGGCGGAAAAGATCGCGCCGCACGCGCTGCGCTGGGACGAGGAGAAGCATTTTCCCGTCGAGGTGATGCGCGAGGCCGCCACGCTCGGCATGGGCGGCATCTACATCCGCGAGGATGTGGGTGGCTCCGCCATGACACGGTTCGACGCGGCGCTGATCTTCGAAGCGCTGGCGACGGGCTGTCCGACCACCTCGGCCTTCATCTCCATCCACAATATGGCGTCGTGGATGATCGATGCCTACGGCAGCGACACCCAGCGCCACAAATGGCTGCCCAAGCTCTGCACCATGGAGCTGATCGCGAGCTACTGCCTGACCGAGCCCGGCGCCGGCTCGGACGCGGCAGCGCTCCGCACCCGTGCCGTGCGCGACGGCGATCATTACGTTCTCAACGGCCAGAAGCAGTTCATCTCCGGCGCCGGCGGGACCGATCTCCTGGTCGCGATGGTGCGCACCGGCGGCGATGGCCCCGGCGGCATCTCGACGCTGGTCATCGACGGCAACACGCCGGGCGTCTCGTTCGGCGCCAACGAGCGCAAGATGGGCTGGAACGCGCAGCCGACCCGCGCCGTGATCTTCGAGAACGCCCGCGTGCCGGTCGCCAACCGGCTGAGCGAGGAGGGCGTCGGTTTCAAGATCGCGATGGCAGGCCTCGACGGCGGGCGTCTCAACATCACAGCGTGCTCACTAGGCGGCGCGCAGACCGCGCTCGACAAGGCGCGTTCCTACATGAAAGAGCGCAAGGCTTTTGGAAAACGCCTCGACGAATTCCAGGCATTGCAGTTCCGTCTCGCCGACATGGCGATCGAGCTCGAGGCCGCGCGTACGTTCCTGTGGCGCGCAGCGGCGGCGCTAGACCGCAAGGATCCCGACGCCACGATGCTCTGCGCGATGGCCAAACGCTTTGGCACCGATGCCGGCTTCGAGGTCGCCAACCAGGCGCTTCAGCTGCACGGCGGCTACGGCTATCTCAGCGAATACGGCATCGAGAAGATCGTGCGCGATTTGCGCGTGCACCAGATTCTCGAAGGCACCAACGAAATCATGCGGCTGATCGTGGCGCGCAAATTGATCGAGGGCGCCCGATGAGTGGAGCGGAGGAAGGCGATCTGGTCGCATGGGTCGAAGGCTCGGCCGGATTTATCAGGCTCAACCGCCCCAAGGCGATCAATGCCGTGACGCTGGAGATGTTTCGCGACATCGACAAGGCGCTCGACCGTTTTGAGGCCGATCCCGCCGTTGCCGTGATCGTGCTGGAAGGTGCCGGCGAGCGTGGCTTGTGTGCCGGCGGCGACATCCGTGCGCTCTGGGAAAGTTCGAAGGTCAATGGTGACCTCGGCAAGATCCTGTGGCGGGAAGAGTACATCCTCAACGCCCGGATCAAGAAATTCCCGAAACCTTATGTCGCCTTCATGGACGGCATTGTGATGGGCGGCGGCGTCGGACTCTCGGCGCATGCGAGCCATCGAATCGTGACTGACCGTACGAGGCTTGCGATGCCCGAGGTCGGGCTCGGTTTCTTTCCCGACGTCGGCGGCACTTGGCTGTTGTCACGCTCGCCGGGCGAGATCGGCACTTATTTCGGCCTGACCGGCCAGACCATGAACGGCCCCGATGCGATCCATGCCAGGTTTGCCGACGCGGTGGTATCGGCGGCCAAATGGCCCGAGTTGCGCGACGCGCTGACCAAAGTTCGCCAGGGCGTCACCGCGGCCGATGTCAGCAAGCTCATCAACGGTTTTGCGACCGGGGAGATCGCGGGGCCGGTCGCCGCAAAGGAGCCGGCGATCGACGCACTGTTCGGCTTCGACCGCATGCAAGACATTTTTGCCGCGCTCAAGCGCGACGGTTCCGAGTTCGCGCTGGCGACGTTGAAGGCGCTCAACGAAAAATCGCCGCGCGGCATGGTGGTGACGCTCAAGCTGCTGCGGCTCGCGCGCACCGCGTCGAGCCTGGAAGAATGCCTGGTGCGCGAATATCGGGCTGCGCTGGAAGTCTTCCGCAGCGACGACTTTCGCGAAGGCGTGCGCGCCGCCGTGATCGACAAGGACCGCAATCCGACCTGGTCGCCGTCGCGAATCGAGGACGTCACGCCGGACATGCTTGCGCACTATCTCGCCGAGATCGGCGCCGACGAATTGAAGTTCAACTAACAACGTCTTTCAAGCGGAGGAAACCAAGATGGCCACGATCGCATTCATCGGTCTCGGCAACATGGGCGGCCCCATGGCCGCCAATCTGGTCAAGGCCGGCCACAAGGTCGTCGCTTTCGACCTCGCCGAGGCCTCCCGCAACCAGGCCAAGGCCGACGGTGCCGGCATCGCAGAGAGCGCTGCGGGCGCCGTGAAAGGTGCCGATGTGGTCGTCACCATGCTGCCGGCCGGCAAGCATGTGCTCGGCGTGTGGGGCGAGGTCGTTCCCGCGATGACCAAGGGCGCGTTGATCATCGACTCCTCCACCATAGACGTCGAGAGCGCGCGGCAGGCGCATGCGCTCGCGGCCAAGCACGGCGTGCTTTCGGTCGACGCGCCGGTGTCCGGCGGCACCGGCGGAGCCAAGGGTGCGACGCTCACCTTCATGTGCGGCGGCGAGGACAACGCGTTTGCAGCGGCAAAGCCCGTGCTGGAGAACATGGGCAAGAAGATCGTGCATTGCGGCGGTGCCGGCGCGGGCCAGGCGGCAAAAATCTGCAACAACATGATCCTCGGCATTTCCATGATCGCCGTGAGTGAGGCGTTCGCGCTGGCCGAGAAGCTCGGGCTCTCGCACCAGGCGCTGTTCGACGTTGCCTCGACCTCGTCGGGCCAGTGCTGGTCGCTGACGACCTATTGTCCGGTGCCCGGGCCGGTGCCGACCTCGCCCGCCAACAACGACTACAAGCCGGGCTTTGCCTCGGCACTGATGGTGAAGGATCTGACACTGGCGCAGGACGCCGCCAAGGCCGCCGGCGCGGCGACGCCGCTCGGCAAGCATGCGCAGGAAATCTATCAGGCCTTTGACGCAGCCGGCCAGGGCGGGGTGGATTTTTCCGGAATTATCGAGCACGTTAGGGGGCTGGCCGGGAAAGCCTAATGACGACATTTCAGGAAGCGCGCGCGTTTCTGCTTCACAACCGCACGGACTATGAGACAGCGGTCAAGGGCTTCCGCTGGCCGGATCCGATTCCCTTCAACTGGGCGCTCGACTGGTTCGATGCCGAGCTAGCGGCGAATGCGGACAGCAAGGATCGTCCTGCGCTCTGGATCGTCGATGCCGCGCAGGATCGGCAGACCAAGCTCTCGTTCGGGGCGTTGTCGCGCCGCTCCAACCAGGTCGCCAACTTCCTCCGCGCGCAAGGCTTGAAGCGCGGCGATCATCTCCTGCTGCTGCTCGGCAATGTCGTTCCGCTGTGGGAGACGATGCTGGCCGCGATCAAGCTCGGCGTCGTCGTGATTCCCGCGACGACGCTGCTCACCGCCGACGAGCTGCGCGACCGGCTCGATCGCGGCAAGGCAAAGGCGGTGGTGGCCGCGCAGGACCAGGTTGCGAAGTTCGCAAGTCTTGGCGCCGATAATATCGTCCGCATCGTCGTGGGCGAGGCCTCCGATGGCTGGCTTTCCTATGATGACGCCGCAAGGGCGTCGGAGAGCTTTGCAGCCGACGGCCCGACCAACGCTGACGACCCGATGCTGCTCTATTTCACCTCGGGCACCACGGCAAAGCCGAAGCTGGTGCGGCACAGCCAGCGCAGTTATCCCGTCGGCCATCTCTCGACCATGTATTGGATCGGGTTGAAGCCCGGCGACGTCCATCTCAACATCTCCTCGCCCGGTTGGGCCAAGCACGCCTGGAGCTGTTTCTTTGCGCCGTGGAATGCGGGCGCGACCGTCTTTGTGGTCAACCAGCCGCGCTTCGACGCCAAGGGGCTGCTTGCCACCATTGGCCGCTGCGGCGTCACCACGCTGTGCGCGCCGCCGACGGTGTGGCGGCTGTTCATCCAGGAGAATCTTGCGTCGTTCAAGGTGGCCTTGCGCGAGGTCTGCGGCGCCGGCGAGCCCCTCAATCCTGAAGTGATCGAGCAGGTGCAGGCCGCCTGGGGCCTCACCATCCGCGACGGGTACGGCCAGACCGAAACCACGGCGCTGGCCGGCAACTCGCCGGGGCAAAAGATCAAGGTCGGCTCGATGGGCCGGCCGCTGCCGGGCTATCGCGTGCAGGTCAGCGACGCCGATGGTCATCCGGCCAAAGAGGGCGAGGTGGCTCTAGTGCTCGGCGAAAACCGCCCCGCCGGCCTGATGCAGGGCTATCAGGGCGACGACGGTGGGCTGTCCGGCGCCGAAGGCGAGCTTTATCGCAGCGGTGACGTCGTGTTCGAGGATGACGATGGCTATCTCACTTTCGTCGGCCGCTCCGACGACGTATTCAAATCCTCCGACTATCGCATCAGCCCGTTCGAACTCGAGAGCGTGTTGCTCGAGCACGAGCTCGTCGCGGAAGCTGCCGTGGTGCCGAGCCCGGACCCGATCCGGCTCGCGATCCCCAAGGCCTATGTGCTGCTGACATCCGGTGCGGAGCGTTCGCCGGAGACGGCGCTCTCCATCTTCAGGCATCTGCACACGCGCCTTGCACCGTTCAAGCGCATCCGGCGCCTCGAGATCGTCACGGAGCTGCCGAAGACGATCTCGGGAAAGATCCGCCGCGTTCAGCTGAGACGGCTGGAGCGTGACGACGACCGCAATGATGCCCTGCGCGGCCGGGAATTCCGCGAAGAGGACTTTCCGGAGCTGCCGAAAACACGGAGTGAGACCTAAGTGAACGAAGTCTGGAAGAAGCCGCCGATTTCCTTGGACGCCTATCAGGCCATGGTTGGCAAGGAGATCGGCGTGTCGTCGTGGCACCTGGTCGATCAGCCCCGCATCGACACCTATGCCGACGTGATCGAGGATCACCAGTTCATTCACGTCGACCCGGAGCGTGCGAAGAACGAGACGGCGTTCGGCACCACCATCGCGCACGGCTTCCTGACGATGTCGCTGCTGTCGATTATGTCCTACGAGGTGATGCCCGTCATCGCGGGCACCACGATGGGGGTCAATTACGGTTTTGACAAGCTGCGTTTCATCTCGCCGGTGCGCTCGGGCAAGCGCGTTCGGGGCCGTTTCGTGCTGGCGGAAGCCAAGCTGCGCAAGCCGAATGAATTGCAGTCGCGCACCAACGTCACCGTGGAAATCGAAGGCGAGGACAAGCCCGCGCTGGTCGCGGACTGGCTCGGGTTGATCTATTTCGCCTGAGTGGGCCGTCGCTGCCGGGCTTGACCCGGCAGCCCATCGCTGCTCAAAAGTTGTCCAAATCGGTGCGCTCGAACCCTCTCCCTCGCGAGAGAGGGTGGCGAAATCGAGCGGAGCGAGATGAAGCCGGGTGAGGGGTATCTCTCCACACGCTCATCTGCCGAGACAGATCCCTCATCCGGCGCTTCGCGCCACCTTCTCCCACAAGGGGAGAAGGGAAGACAGCACAAGGAAGCACAATGGCAATCAGGTTCGACGGACGCGTCGCCATCGTCACCGGCGCGGGCAATGGTTTGGGGCGCGCGCATGCGCTGGGATTGGCAAGCCGCGGCGCGAAAGTCGTGGTCAACGATTTCGGCGGCGCGCGCGACGGCAGCGGCGGCTCGCTGTCGCCGGCGGAGACCGTTGTCGAGGAGATCCGCAAAGCGGGCGGCACCGCCATGGCCGACGGCGCCGACGTCTCGAATTTCGAGCAGGTCACCGCGATGGTCGAGCGCGCCACCAAGGAGTGGGGCAGCGTGGACCTCTTGTGTGCCAATGCCGGCATTTTGCGCGACAAGTCGTTCGGCAAGATGGAAGCGGCCGATTTCCAGAAGGTGCTCGACGTGCACCTCGTCGGCACCTTCTATTGCTGCAAGGCGGCCTGGGCCGGCATGCGCGATCGCAACTATGGCCGCATCGTCCTGACGACGTCGTCCTCCGGCCTCTACGGCAATTTCGGCCAGGCCAATTACGGAGCGGCCAAGTCCGGCATGGTCGGCCTGATGAACGTGCTGGCGGAAGAAGGCCGCAAGAGCGACATCCGCGTCAACATCATCTCGCCGACGGCAGCGACCCGCATGACGGAAGAGCTGCTGCCGCCGCAGGCGCTGCAGTTGATGAAGCCGAACGCGATCACGCCCGCGGTCGAGTACATGCTGAGCGAGGACGCGCCGACCCGCACCATCATGGGCGCCGGCGCCGGCTCGTTCGCGGTGATCAAGATCGTCGAGAGCGAAGGCATCAACCTGCCGGAGTCCGAGTGGACCCCGGATGCGGTCGCGGCGCATTTCGCCGAGATCAGCGACATGTCAAAAGCGAAGGCGCTGCAGGGAGCTTTCGAGCAGACGCAGAAATACGTGGCGCAAGCCGCTGCGCGCGCCGGGGTAAAACTCTGACAGCGGTCGCCGTCATCGGCGCCGGCCCTGCCGGTCTGATGGCGGCCGAAGTGCTCGTGCAGGGTGGTGCTCGCGTCACCGTCTACGATTCGATGCCGTCCGCTGGCCGCAAATTCCTGATGGCCGGCCGCGGCGGGCTCAATCTCACCCACAGCGAACCGCTGCCTCAGTTCATCACGCGCTACCGCGAGGCGGCGCAGAGGTTGCAGGCTGCGATCGAAGCGTTTCCGCCTGACGCGCTGCGCGCCTGGAGCGAGGCGCTGGGCGAGCCGACTTTTGTCGGCTCCAGCGGGCGTGTGTTTCCGAAGGCCTTCAAGGCCTCGCCCTTGCTGCGGGCCTGGCTGCGACGCCTCGATGCCGCCGGCGTGCACTTTGCGTTTCGCCAGCGCTGGATGGGCTGGGACGGGGACGGACGACTGGTCTTTGACCCACCCGGCGGCGGAGACGGCATCGCCGCGGACGCGATAGTGCTGGCACTCGGCGGCGCCAGCTGGCCGCGACTGGGCTCCGATGGCGGCTGGACGACGATCCTGGCCGACAAAGGCGTTGCGATCTCGCCGCTGCGGCCGGCGAACTCCGGCTTCACCGTCGCATGGTCCGAAATCTTCCGCACGCGCTTCGAGGGCCAGCCGCTCAAGGGCATCACGCTCTCCTTCGGCCCACACCGCGCCCGCGGCGAGGCCATGATCACAAGCGGCGGGATCGAGGGCGGGACGATCTATGCGTTGTCGGCCGAGCTGCGCGAGGCGATCGCAGCGAACGGCGCAGCGGTCCTGCACGTCGCGTTGCGGCCGGATGTCGATCATGGCGAACTCGTCAAGCGCCTGTCCGCCTCGCGCGGCAAGCAATCCTTCTCCAACTTCCTGCGCAAGGCTGCGCAGCTGTCGCCGGTCGCGGTCGGGCTGCTGCAGGAGGCCACCATCGGTGCTGGCCAGTCGTTGTCGGCAATATCGGCCGAGCGATTGGCGGAGCTCATCAACGCCGTGCCGGTCAAGCTCACACGCGTCGCGCCGATCGCGCGCGCGATCTCCAGCGCCGGCGGGATTTCCTTCGATGAACTCGACTCGGACTTCATGATCCGCAAACTGCCGGGCGTGTTCGCGGCCGGTGAGATGCTGGACTGGGAGGCGCCGACCGGTGGCTATTTGCTCCAGGCCTCGTTCGCGACGGGAGCTGCGGCGGGCAGGGGTGTGTTGCGACGGCTCGTCCAACTGTCGTCCTGACCATCCGCATCATGACGTCCCGGTCCGGGTTGCGAGATCCGTGAGGAGGCCGAGCACGCCGAAGCTTGCCGCCACCGCGCAGACCATCGTCCAGCCGCCAAAACTCCAGGCCAGCGATGCCGCCGCCGCGCCGATGCCACCGCCAACGAAGAACAGCGCGACGAACAGGCCGTTCATGCGACCGCGGGCCTCGGGGCGCAACAGGTTGATGGCGCGGCGGCCCAGCGTCTGATCGGTGGTGATGCCGACGTCGAGCAGGATCGTGCCGAGGCTCAGTACCAGCAGACCGGTGATCTGGGATTCAAGCACGCTCGCCCAGGCACAGAGCGCAAGCGAGCCGATGATGAGCAGATGGGCGGCAAAGAACATCGGCCGCGCCCGGCCCTTGTCGCCCCAGCGTCCCGCGATCGGTGTCGCCGCGGCGCCCGCCACACCGATCAGCGCGAAAGCCGCAATTCCCTTGGCGTCGAGGTCGAACGGCGCATCCGGCAGCCGCAGCGCGACCGCCGACCAGAACGCCGTGAAGGAGGCCATGACAAGCGAGGCGGTCCAGGCCCGCACGCGCAGCACCGGCTCTTCGCGCAGCAGTCTTGGAAAGGACAGCAGTAAGTCGGCGTAACTCGCGCGTGCCGACGGTCGAAGGGTTGGAAGGTAACGGGCGAGTGCGCCGGCAAGCAGGGCCATCAGAGCGGCCGAAACGACATAGTAGGCGCGCCAGCTCCAGAGATCGGCGATCAGGCTCGCCGCAGGTCGTGACAAGAGGATGCCGATCATCAATCCGCCCATCACCTCGCCGATGGCCTGACCGCGGCGATCCGGCGCCACCATAGATGCGACCAGCGGAACCATCATCTGGATCGCCGCGCAACAGGCGCCAAGGATGAAGGTGGCGAGCAGCAGAAGCGCAGGCGTCGGCGCGAGCGCCGTCGCGAGAGCGGCGAGGATCGCGCAGCCGAGTGTGCGGAGGATGACAAGCCTGTTCTCGACCAGATCGACAAGAGGCACGAGCAGCAGCAGGCCGAGTGCGTAGCCGAGCAAGGTCAGCGTGCTGATCAGCCCCGCCTGCCACGCCGGCATGGACATTGACCGGCCGATCAAGCCGAGCAGGATCTGTGGCGCGAACAGATTGGTGACGATGACACCGGCGGTGATCGCGCCGAGCCAGATCAGCGGCCGCTCGGCGAGCTGGTTTCGGGACGCAGGCCTGATGGTTTCGGAGACAGTCATGGGACCTCGCAGCTGTAGCGCGAGACCCTTTAAGCGGAGCGAGCAATATGCTACAATTCAAATAAGCCTATAAAGAATATGCGGGTTTGTTATGAATACCCATGACCTTGTCGCTTTCGTCGCCGTGGTCGAGACCGGATCGATCGTCGCGGCATCGGCGCGTCTCAACCTCACCCAGCCCGGCGTGACCCGGCGTATTCAGAATCTCGAGGAGATGCTGGGGGCGCAGCTACTGGATCGGCTCTCGAAGCCCCTGAAGCCGACGGCAGCGGGCCATGAAGCCTACGAGCAGGGCAGGCGTCTGCTCAGGATGCTGGAGGACCTCAAGTCCGGCGTTGCCAACGACGGAATGGTCCGCGGCGAGTTCAGGCTCGGTCTGACGCCGTTTCTCTCGGAGGCAGGCCTGACCGCACCACTCGATGCGGTGCGCGCCGAATTTCCCGCGCTGGCGGTGCGGGTGGTCTCCGGTTGGTCGCCGAACCAGCTCGAGCGTGTCTGCCGCAACGAGCTCGATGCAGCCGCGATTTGTCTCCCCGACGGTGCAGTGCCGCCCGCCGATCTGGCGGCCGACGATCTCGGCGCGCAGCCCGTCGTCTTCGTCGTCGCACGCGAGATGAAGATCCCGCGCACCGTCGACCTGGAACGGCTGTCCCAACTGTCGTGGGTGATCAACCAGGACGGCTGTGGATTTCGCGATACGCTGAAGCGAAAATTCGATGCCTCGCATCTTCCGTTCAACATCGCCGTCGAGGCGCTGGACAGTGAGCTCCGCCTGTCGCTGGTGTCGCGCGGCCTCGGCGTCGGGCTGGTCACCCCGATCGCCCTCAAGCGCAGCGCATTTCGCGACAGGCTCAAGCCGGTCGCTGCGCGCGACTTCAAACCCGCCGTGCGCGCATGGGTGGTGCATCGCGCCCCCGCCGGTCGGCTGGAGCGGCCGATCAAACTCTTTCGCGATGGATTGGTCCGGGAACTCGAGGCACTGATCGGGGGCTAGCTATCGCAGCTTCCCCCGTGCCGCCACCGGCAGCGTGCCGATGATCTCCTCGCCGCGCACCATCACCACTTCGTCCATCATGTTGACGACGACGCAGACATGATTTGGCACGACCCGCACGACGTCGCCGACGTTAGGCCGGGTGTTGCTGCGGGAGAGGTCGAGGAAGCCGTGCTCCTCGGCGAAGCGTGCGATCTTCGCTTCGGGGTGCTCCAGGATGAGGCCGTGGCCGTCGAGGCCGCCGGTGTCCGTCGTCAGAGTCTTTGAGCCGGCGTCCAGAATCCCGCGCTCAGGCGCGGCGCGGCTGACCACGGTCGAATAGATGTGCAGCGCGCAGTCGTCCCAGGTGGCGACGCCGGCCGCGACCTGCATGCGGTCGTTATAGATGTAGGTGCCGAAGCGATGCTCGGTGCCGCCCTTGAGCTTGCCGAGGTTCTTCAGGTTCGGCGTCCCGCCGGTCGAGACGATTTTTGCATCCAGCCCGTGTGCGCGCACGCCGGCCAGAGCTTCGTCATAGAATTTTTGGGCGTCCGCCCAACCAGTCTCGGTCGGATACAGCATGAAGCCGGCGAATTGCAGGCCCTTGGATGCGGCAATCTCCTGCGCCAGTGCAATCGCCTCGGCGGGCGTCTCGACGCCGGCGCGCTGGCGGCCGGTATCGCATTCGACCACGACCGATAGCGGTCGACCTGAGGCTGCGGCGGCCTTGGGCAGGCCGGCGACGACGGTCGAATTGTCAGCGGCGACCGTCATGTTGGCCTTCGCCTGCAGCGCCCCTAACCGCGCCATCTTCTCTTCGCCGAGCAGGTTGTAGCTGATCAGGATATCGTCGATGCCGGCATTGACCATGATCTCGGCTTCACCGAGCTTCTGGCACGTGATGCCCTTGGCACCGGCCGCGATCTGCATCTTCGCGATGGTGGGGTTCTTGTGCGTCTTGACGTGGGGACGGTTGGCGATCCCGGCGTCGTCGCAAGCCTTCTGAATCCGCGCGATGTTGCGCTCTACCTTGTCCATGTCGATAACGGCGCAGGGCGTGCCGTATTCGCGGGCGATCTTGGCGGCAAGGGTCGTTGTCATGGAAGTCTCTGAGTTGGCGCGCATCCCGTTTGCAAAAGCGGTGCCCACTTTTGCGGAATGCACGCTAGGCCTGTTCAATCTCTTCGCGCCGCACTTCGAGCTCCAGCCATTTGTCCTCGGCCTCGGCCAGTTCCTTTTGCGCCGTCGTCAGAGCGTCGGAGGCCTGGTCGAAGCGCTTGCGATCCTTGCGAAAGAGATCGGGGTCGTCAAGGAAGCGCTGCTGCTTGGCGATCTCGGCCTGCAGCTTGGCGATGGTCTTGGGCAGCGTCTCCAGCGCGTGTTGCTCGTTGAAGGTCAAGCGTCGTCTCGCGACGCCGGACGGCACGGCTGATCGCTGCTCTCTCGTCTCTTCGACGGCCTTCGCGGTCGCGCGCTTCACGTCGGCGCCGCGCTGGGCCAGCATGTCGGTATAGCCGCCGGCATATTCGAGCCAGCGTCCGTTGCCCTCGGGCACGATCACTGACGTCACCACGCGGTCGAGAAAATCGCGATCGTGGCTGATCAGAATCACGGTGCCCTCGTAGTCGCTGAGCATCTCCTCGAGGACGTCGAGGGTCTCCAGGTCGAGGTCGTTGGTCGGCTCGTCCAGCACCAGGAGGTTGGAGGGTTTTGCCAGCGCGCGTGCCAGCATCAGCCGGCCGCGCTCACCGCCCGACAGCACCTCCAGCGGCGTGCGCATCTGTTCCTGGGCGAACAGGAAGTCCTTCATGTAACTGACGACATGCTTCGGCTTGCCGCCAACCATGACATGGTCGCCGCGGCCGCCGGTCAGCGCCTCGGCCAGCGTCGTCTTCGGATCGAGACTTTCACGATGCTGGTCGAGCGTCGCCATCTCGATGTTGGCGCCGAGCCGTATGCTGCCGCTGTCCGGTGCGCTGCCGCCGGTCAGCATCTCGATCAGCGTGGTCTTGCCGGCGCCGTTCGGGCCGACGATGCCGATGCGATCGCCGCGCTGGACGCGGATCGAGAAGCCGTCGACGATCTTTCGCTCGCCATAGGACCGGCTGATATTCTTGGCCTCGATGACGAGCTTGCCGGACTTGTCGGCCTCGGCAGCCGCGAGGTTGGCGTTGCCCGTCGCGCCGCGATGGGTGCGGCGCTGGTCGCGCAGCGCGTGGAGATTGCCGAGTCGCTTGACGTTGCGCTTGCGGCGGCCCGAGACGCCGTAACGCAGCCAGTGCTCCTCGTTGACGATCTTGCGGTCGAGCTTGTGCTGGTCGCGCTCTTCCTCCGCGAGCACCTCGTCGCGCCAAGCCTCGAAGGCACTGAAGCCGCGGTCGATCTGCCGGATCTGGCCGCGGTCGAGCCAGGCGGTGCTGCGCGAGAGATTGCCGAGGAAGCGCCGATCGTGGCTGATGATCACCAGCGCGCAGCGGCGGCTCTCCAGTTCACTCTCCAGCCATTCGATGGTCGGAAGATCCAGATGGTTGGTCGGCTCATCCAGCAGCAGGATGTCGGGCGAGGGCGCCAGCACGCGTGCCAGCGCGGCGCGGCGCGCTTCGCCGCCGGAGACATGCGCCGGATCTTCTTCGCCGCTGAGACCGAGCTGCTCGACCAGATAGCGCGCCTGATAGTGGTCGTCGCCAGCATTGAGGCCGGCCTCGACATAAGCGAGCGTGGTGGAGAAACCGGAAAAATCCGGCTCCTGCGGCAGGTAGCGAATGGTGGCGCCGGGCTGCACGAAACGGCTGCCGCCATCCGGTTCGACCAGGCCGGCGGCGATCTTGAGCAGCGTCGATTTGCCGGAACCGTTGCGGCCGATCAGGCAGACGTGCTCGCCGGTCGAAACCGACAGTTCGACGCCCGCCAGGAGCGGCGTGCCGCCAAAGGTCAGCTTGATATCGCGCAGTTGAATCAGCGGTGGCGCCATGCGGTGTCTCAGTCCTGTCTTGTTGCGGCCTGGTCGGCGCGGCGGCGCTGAATGCGGCGGATGGTCTGGTCGAGCGTCGACAGAAACGTCGAGCGGTCGCGCGGTGAATACGATGTCGGACCGCCGGTGACTTCGCCGGCCGAGCGCAAATCGGTCATCAGGTTGCGGACCGCGAGCGTCATCCCGATCGATTCCTCGGTGAACGCCTTGCCGTTGGACGCGATCACATCGGCGCCGGCCTTCACGCAGCGGCTTGCGAGCGGAATATCCGAGGTAATGACGATGTCGCCGGGCCCGGCGCGTTCCGCGATCCAGTCATCGGCTGCGTCCATGCTGGCACCAGCGGCGATCCGCTCGATGAGTGGATCCTGGGGCACGCGGATGAAATTGCCCGCGACCACGCTCACGGGCAGGCCGTGCCTGCCGGCGACGCGATAGATCTCGTCCTTCACCGGACAGGCGTCGGCGTCGACATAGATACGGGTGGTGTTTTGAGGGTTCGTCATGGTCCGTAGATGGGGCTTGCGAAGCGGTTCCGCAGCAGCCGCGTGGTACCCCATTCGGGCCGCAAAGGCGAGGGGATTGACCCCGGTTCCTCAGGGCCTACGATCGGGCCGAAACAACAAGAAATTGGGGAAAGCCAAGCCATGCCGAACCGGCTCGAAACCTATCGCGTCCAGGCCTACAACACGGCCAAGCAATCCGAAAACAAGATGCATGACGATGCAGTGGCGCGCCGTTTCGGGTTTTCCGGTGGGCTGGTCCCCGGCGTCGACGTCTTCGCCTACATGATGCATGTGCCGGTGGCGCGCTGGGGCCGCGATTTCCTGTCGCGCGGGCTGATCGAGGCGCGTTTCATCAAGCCGGTCTATGACGGCGAGACCGCCGACGTCGATGCGACCGAGCACAACGGCCTGCTCACCATCGAGGTGTTCAGCCGCACCGAGCTGTGTGCCACCGGCACGGCGTCGCTGCCGGCGATTGCGACTGCGGTATCGTTGAGCGACTATGTCGAGGTCCCCGCGATTGCCGAGCGCAAACCGGTCAGCCCGGCAACATTCGAGACCGGCAAATGGCTGGGCACGACACCGCGCCGCTGGGCCGGGCAGGATGCCGCCGACTATCTCGCCGACATCCGTGAAACCGATCCGATCTTCGCGGGCGGGGGGCTCGGCCATCCCGGCCTGATTCAGCGCGTCATGAACCGCGTGCTGGTGGACAACACGATCCTCGGCCCCTGGATCCATGTCGGCAGCCGCATGCAATTGCTGTCAGCCGCGCGCGCCGGCGACGAGATCACCGCGCGGGCAAAAGTCACCGCGAACTACGAGAAGAAGGGCCACCGCTTCGTCGAGCTCGACGCGCTGGTGGTCGCCAACGGCACGACGCCGCTGGCGCACTGCCAGCACATCGCGATCTACCAGCCGCGCGAGCAGGCGGCGGCTTAGGCGGCATGTAAGGGGCGCAGCGCGTCCTCACCCTCGCTGTCATTCCCCGCGAAGGCGGGGAATCCAGTACGCCGCAGCCTATCGGTCAATCGCTTCCGTCTCGGAGTACTGGATCGCCCGGTCGAGCCGGGCGATGACAGTCTGCTTGTGGAGGCAGAAGGGCAGCCCTACGCCGCTTTCCCCTTCGCATCCTGGATCGCGCGCCACACGCGTTCCGGCGTCAGCGGCATGTCGATGTGCTTGATGCCGTAGTCGGAGAGCGCGTCGATCACCGCGTTCACGACCGTCGACAGGCTGCCGGCGCAGCCGGCTTCGCCGCAGCCTTTGCTGCCGAGCGGATTGGCCGTGGCCGGCACCGGGTGGTCGCCGACCGTCATGTTCGGAACGTCCTCGGCGCGCGGCAGAGCGTAGTCCATCAGCGAGCCCGTGATCGGCTGGCCGCTCTCGTCGTAGCGGACGTGCTCCATGAGAGCTTGGCCAATGCCCTGGACGACGCCGCCATGGAGCTGGCCTGCGACCAGCAGCGGGTTGATCACCGTGCCGAAATCGTTGACCGCGCTGTAGCGCACGATCTGCACGACGCCGGTCTCAGGGTCGATCTCGACCTCGGCGACATGGCAGCCGTTCGGGAAGGCTGACGGCACCGGTTCGCTGGTGTGATCGACGTCGAGGCTGTCGGGCACGCCCTCCGGCATCTTGCCGTCGTGCAGGCGCTTGGCGAGCTCCATGATGTCGATGCTGCGGTCGGTGCCGGCGATCGTAAAACTGCCGCCTTCGAATTCGATGTCGGCTTCGGATGCCTCCAGCATGTGCGCGGCGGCGCGCTTGCCCTTTTCGATCACGAGCTTGGCGGCGCCCACGATCGCCATGCCGGTCGCGGTGATCGAGCGCGAGCCACCGGTGCCGTTGCCGGTGTGGACGATGTCGCTGTCGCCCTGCACCAGCTTGACGCTGTCGAAGGGAACGCCGAGCTGCTGGCAGAGGACCTGCGCGAATGCGGATGCGTGGCCCTGACCGTAATCGAGCGTCCCGGTGATGAGCTGCACCGAGCCATCGGGATCGAACACGATCTTGCCGAGCTCGACGCCGGGAGGTGCGGTCACCTCCAGATAGGAGCCGACGGCGATGCCACGCAGCTTGCCGGACTTCTTGCTCTCCTTCTTGCGCTTGGCAAAATTCTCGTGGTCGGAGATTTCGAGGGCCTTGTTGAAGACGGCCTGGAAGTCGCCGCTGTCATAGGTGACGCCGGAGGACGCGGCGAACGGCATCTGGTTCTGCTTGATGAAGTTGCGCTTCCGCAGGGTCAGCCGGTTGATGCCCATCTCGTCCGCGGCGCGGTCGATTAGCCGCTCCATGTAGTAGTTGGCCTCGGGCCGGCCGGCGCCGCGATAGGCGCCCATCAACGTGGTGTTGGTCAGCACCGTCTTGATGTCGACGGCCATCAGCGGCGTGCGATAGACGCTGGAAAAGTTCTTGCTGGTGTTGAGCGAGAGCGGGCTGGGCGCAACGCCGGTGATGTAGGCACCGAGATTGCCGTAGCCCGAGAGCTTGGCGGCGAGGAAATGCCCCTCGGCATCCAGCGCGAGTTCGGCGTGAATTTTCTGCGCACGGCCGTGGCTGTCGGACAAGAAGCTGGTCGAGCGTTCGTCCAGCCATTTCACCGGCCGTCCCAGCGTCTTTGCCGCGTACAGGATGCACATGTATTCGGGGTAATTGATGTTCTTCATGCCGAAGGAGCCGCCGACATTGGCGGTGAGAATGCGCACATTTTCGTTCGGCACTTTCAGGTTCTTGGCGAGATTGGCACGGTTGCCTGCCACCCCCTGCGTGGGCACCTGAAGAGTGTAGCGCTCGGTCTTCTTGTCATAGGAGGCAAGGCCAACGCGTGGCTCCATCGAGACCACGGCGACGCGGGTGTTCTCGATGTCGACCTTGGTCACGTGAGCAGCACTGGCGAAGGCCGCGTTGACCTTGTCGGTGTCGCCATAGTGGTAGTCGAGCGCGACATTGTTCGGGATGTGGTCGTAGAGCTGCGGCGCGCCGGGTTTTGCGGCTTCCTCGGGATCGGTCACCGCCGGCAGCGGCTCGATGTCGAGTTCGACCGCCTCGGCCGCGTCGCGCGCCTGGGCCAGCGTCTCCGCCACCACGAAGGCGACGGGATCGCCGACGAAGCGGACCTTGTCGGTTGCGAGCGGCTGGCGGTTGGTCTGGAGCAGGGGCGAGCCGTCACGGCTCTTCAGCGGCAGGCCGCAGGTGAAGGGGCCGTAGCCGGCCGCATCGAGGTCTTTGCCGGTCCACACCCCGAGCACGCCCGGCATTGCTCTGGCTGCATCGATGTTGATGCCGCGAATGACGCCATGGGCATGGGTCGAGCGAACGATCACGGCATGGGCCTGGCCGGGCAGGTTGAAATCGTCGGTGTAGCGGCCCTTGCCGCGCACCAGGGTATCGTCCTCCTTGCGGCGGACCGGCTGCCCGACGCCATATTTTTGCAGTGCAATAGCGTTTTCGAGCGTGGAGGATTTGGTGTGTTCTTGCATGGAATTGACCTGAAAAGCCGGCAAATGCGCGGTTTGGGGGGCGCCTGGGGTCCGGACCCCTCAAAAATAACCCACCGGCCCGCTCACGACAACGCACGAATGGGCATGGTCCCATGTGATGCGTTGTTGCGCAGGATTGGTGCGCTGCTAATGTTTCAGGCGAAAAAGCAATTCCAGATCGGCCTAACCGGCCGCGGAAAGACAGTTTGTATGAATGACCACACGCGGCTCCGCGACGGCCTTGCGCCGCACGGTGAGCTGGGGTCGATGGCGGCGGCGTTCGCCACTGAACCGGCCGTCGGCGCGCAAGCGCCGGGAACCGGCGTCTACGCGGCGCTCGACCTCGGCACCAACAATTGCAGGCTCCTGATCGCCTGTCCGACCCACGACGGCTTTCGCGTGGTCGATTCCTTCTCGCGCATCATCCGGCTCGGCGAGGGCGTCTCGGCAACCGGGTGCATCAGCGAGGCCGCGATCGAACGCGCCATCGTGGCGCTTGGCATCTGCCGCGACAAGATCAACCTGCGCAAAGCGCGGCGGCTGCGGCTGATCGCCACCGAAGCGTGCCGCGCCGCCTCGAATGCCGAAGGCTTTCGCAGCCGCGTCGCTGCCGAGACCGGGATCGAGCTCGAGGTAATCGACCGCGAGACCGAGGCGGCGCTTGCCGTGCTCGGCTGCTCGCCGCTGGTCGATCCCAGGGGGCGCGGCGCAATCCTGTTCGACATCGGCGGCGGCTCGACTGAGCTGGTACGGATCGAGCGCGACGCCGCAAATCCGGAGCCGCGCATCAAAGCCTGGATGTCGATCCCGTTCGGTGTGGTCACGCTTGCCGAGCAGTTCGGGGGCCGCGACGTGACGCCCGAGATCTACGCCGCGATGGAGCGCGAGGTCGCCCATCACATCGCGCCGTTCGCCGAACAGCATGGCGGCGATCTCACTGATATGCATCTGCTCGGCACGTCAGGCACTGTGACGACGCTCGCCGGCATCCATCTCAACCTCGCGCGCTACGACCGCCGCCGCATCGACAGCGTCTGGATGAACGATACCGACGTCACCGCGACCATTAACAAGCTGCTTGGCATGAGCTACGAGGAGCGCGCCGCGAACAGCTGCATTAGCGTTGAGCGCGCCGATCTCGTCCTGGCCGGCTGCGCCATCCTCGACGCGATCCGCCGCGCCTTTCCGCTGCCACGCCTGCGCGTCGCCGACCGGGGCTTGCGCGAAGGCATGCTGGTCGAGATGATGCGCGAAGACGGCGCGCTCAGGAGCTGGTGAGATGGTCAAGGACACCACCGGCCGTTTGCACGTCCAGGTCAAGACCCACGGCAAGCGCAAATTGTCGTCGAAGCTCTGGCTGGAGCGGCAGCTCAACGATCCCTATGTGGTGAAGGCGAAGGCGCTGGGCTATCGCTCGCGCGCCGCGTTCAAGCTGCTCGAGATCGATGACAAATACCGGCTGCTGAAGCACGGCATGGCTGTGGTCGATCTCGGCGCCGCGCCGGGCGGCTGGAGCCAGATTGCCGCCAAGCGCGTCGGCTCGGTCGACGGCAAGGGCAAGGTCATCGCGATCGACCTGCTCGAAATCCCCGAGATTGCCGGCGTCGAGTTCGCGCAGCTCGACTTCATGGACAATGACGCGCCGGACAAGCTCAAGGCCATGCTCGACGGCGGCGCCGACATTGTCATGTCCGACATGGCTGCCAACACCACCGGTCATCGCAAGACCGACCAGCTTCGCATCGTCGGCCTGATCGAGACCGCTGCCGCGTTCGCCTGCGATGTGCTGAGGCCGGGCGGGACCTTCCTGGCGAAGGCGTTCCAGAGTGGCGCCGACGCCGAACTGCTCGCCCAGCTCAAGCGCGATTTCGCCACGGTGCGTCACGTCAAGCCGGCCGCAAGCCGTGCGGATTCCTCGGAGCGCTACGTTCTCGCGACGGGATTTCGGGGGGCTCGCAACGACGAGGTGGAGCACTAGCCCAGCCGCTGATCCCGCACATCCTGCGTATCCTCGGTCGCCGCCTTGACGGCCGCCTTGGCCGCGCCCTTGCCGGCACCTTTGCGGCTCGCGATCTCCACCGCTTTGCGGCCGGAAACTTCGTGGCCGGCATCCGCGGGCATCTGCCAGAAGAACCAGCTCGACGCCGCCGAAGTCAGGGCGATCACGAGAAAGGCCGGCGCAAACACGGTGGCGTCGAGCTCGCTGACGTGGCTGAACCACATTGTCGTCTCCACGGAGGCGGCGCCGACCGCGACGCCGGCCGAGACCGCGAGCTGCTGGTTGACGCTGACGAGCGTGGTGGCGCGGCTCATCTGCGCCTGCTCGACCTCGGCATAGGCCACCGTGTTGATCGCGGTGAACTCGAGCGAACGGAAGAAGCCGCCGACCACCAGGATGATCATGATGATCAGCAGGGGCGTCGTCACGGTGAAGAGGGCACAGGCGGCCAGGAAAACCGCACTGATGATCGCGTTAACCGTCATCAGGTTGCGGAAGCCGAAGGCGCGGATGATGCGCGCGGCCAGCGCCTTCATGCCCATGGCGCCGAGCGAGGAGCCAAACGTGACGAGGCCGGACTTGAACGGCGAGAGGCCGAATCCGATCTGCATCAGCAGTGGCAGCAGGAACGGTAGCGCGCCGATGCCGAGCCGAAACATGAAGCCGCCGAGAACGGCCGCGCGCAGTGTCGGCAGCCTCAGCAGCGTAAAGTCCAGCACCGGCGACCCCGTTCGCCGCGCGTGAAGGACATACAGCGACATCGAGATCGATCCGCCGACGACCAGGGCAGCAACCGTGCTCCATGGCAGCAGATTGAGTCCGGCGACCGACAGCCCGAAGGCGATGCCGGCGAGCCCGAGGCCCGCGAGCACCATGCCGTAGAGGTCGAACGGCTCTCGTTCCTCGCTTTTGATGGGATCGATGAAGCGCAAGGCCATGAAGATGCCGAGCAGCCCGATCGGGATGTTGATCAGGAAGATCCAGTGCCATGACGCGTAGGTGGTGATGAAGCCGCCGAGCGGCGGCCCGATCACGGGGCCGATCAGGGCAGGGACCGTCACCCACGCCATCGCGTTGACCAGCGCGCTCTTGTCGACCGACCGCAGCAGCACGAGGCGCCCGACCGGCGTCATCATTGCCCCGCCCATGCCTTGGAGGATGCGCGCGAACACGAAATCGGTGACCGATGTCGAGAGCGCGCAGCCGACCGAGCCGACCATGAATACGCCGACGGCAATCGCAAACACCAGGCGCGCGCCGAACCGGTCGGCGGTCCAGCCGCTCGCCGGGATGAAGACCGCAAGCGACAGCAGATAGGAAGTGATCGCGAGCTTGAGCGTCAGTGGGCTGGTGCCGATGTCGGCCGCAATCGCGGGCAGCGACGTGGCGATCACCGTCGAGTCCATGTTCTCCATGAAGAGAGCAGTGGCTACGATCAGCGGAATGATGCGTTGCTTGTCGACCATGACGGATTGGTAATGGACATCGGGAACGAAGGGCGAGAATTGCGGCTTATCACCGCCACTGGGCCGCGACCATTGCGGATCGACGCATAGCACCTAAATCCCGCGTGACCCCAAGTGGGTGCGCCCTGCGCCGGAGATCGATGATCTGCCGTTCGCCAGTACGTGCCGCCGCGAAGGCTATCCGCCGCCGAACTTGCCCAAAAAAGCCTGTGCATGGCTGGCCGGCGGTCCGAATTGCTTTGATTCGTCGCCCGCCCGTGCTATCGACCCGCGTCAACCCCACCGATGGGCTCCGATTCTCCGGCGTTGCCGCAAGGTACGCCGAGGGCGGCGCTCATCCATAGCTATTTGCGGCAGGGCCGCGGAAGGAGTTGGCACATGGCCACGGTGCAACAAGGCATTCGCGAAGCCCTCACGTTCGACGACGTGCTGCTGAAGCCGGGCCTGTCGGACGTCATGCCGGGCGAGGTCGACATCCGCTCCCGCGTCACCCGCGCCATTCCGCTCAACATCCCGATCATGGCCTCCGCCATGGACACGGTCACCGAAGCCCGCATGGCGATCGCCATGGCGCAGGCCGGCGGCATCGGCGTCATCCATCGCAATTTCGATCCCGAAGGGCAGGCTGCCCAGGTGCGGCAGGTCAAGCGCTACGAGTCGGGCATGGTGGTGAACCCGCTCACGATCAGCCCGGACGCCACGCTGGACGACGCGCTCAAGCTGATGAGCGATCACGGCATCTCCGGCATTCCCGTCGTCACCGGTGCGGGCAAGTCCACGCCGGGCAAGCTGGTCGGCATTCTCACCAACCGCGACGTCCGCTTCGCCACCGACCGCCAGCAAAAAATCTCCGAGCTGATGACCCATGAAGGTCTCGTCACGGTGCGCGAGAATGTCAGCCAGGACGAGGCGCGGCGGATGCTGCATCAGCATCGCATCGAGAAGCTGCTTGTGGTCGACGAGCAGTATCGCTGCGTCGGCCTGGTCACCGTGAAGGACATGGAGAAGGCGGTCGCCCATCCGCTGGCCTGCAAGGACGCGCAGGGCCGCCTCCGCGTCGCCGCCGCCACCACGGTCGGCGATAGCGGCTTCGAGCGCACCGAGCGGCTGATCGATGCCGGCGTCGATCTCGTCGTGGTCGACACCGCGCACGGCCATTCCCGTCACGTGCTCCATGCGGTCAACCGCATCAAGCGCCTGTCCAATTCCGTGCAGGTCGTTGCCGGCAACGTCGCGACCTCGGAGGGTGCGCAGGCGCTGATCGATGCGGGCGCGGACTGCATCAAGGTCGGCATCGGCCCGGGCTCGATCTGCACCACTCGCATCGTCGCCGGCGTCGGCGTTCCCCAGCTCACCGCGATCATGGATGCGGTCGAGGCGGCGAAGAAGTCGGACATCCCCGTCATTGCCGACGGCGGCATCAAGTTTTCCGGAGACCTTGCCAAAGCGCTCGCTGCCGGTGCCGACATCGCGATGGTCGGCTCGCTGCTCGCCGGCACCGACGAGACGCCCGGTGAAGTGTTCTTGTGGCAGGGCCGCTCCTACAAGGCCTATCGCGGCATGGGCTCGGTCGGCGCGATGGCGCGCGGCTCGGCCGACCGCTACTTCCAGCAGGACATCAAGGACACGCTCAAGCTCGTGCCCGAAGGCATCGAGGGCCAGGTGCCCTACAAGGGCCCGGTCGGCAACGTCATGCACCAGCTCGCCGGCGGCCTGCGCGCCGCGATGGGCTATGTCGGTGCAAAGGACATGAAGGACCTGCACGACAAGGCCCAGTTCGTCCGCATCACCGGCGCGGGCCTGCGCGAAAGCCACGTCCACGACGTCACCATCACGCGCGAGGCGCCGAACTATCCGGGCGGGGGTTAGGCTCGCGGCTGCGCGTTGGAATTGCCCAAATGACGGTGTCATGCCCCGCGAAGGCGGGGCATCCAGTACGCCGCGGCCTTTCGGCTCTACCACGACCCTCTCGGATTACTGGATCGCCCGCGGGCGATGACAGCGAGAGTGTGCTTTTGTGTTGACGTGCTCCGCTCCCTCCGCTTCCGTTCGCGCCGAAGCATAATCAGGAGGAAGCCATCATGTCCCAAGGCAAACGCATCGTTCTCGCCGCGCGTCCCGTCGGGGAGCCAAAGCCGTCCGATTTCCGCATCGAGGAATTCGCGGTTCCTACGCCTGCCGCAGGCGAAGTCCTGCTGCGCACGATCTGGCTCTCGCTCGATCCCTATATGCGCGGGCGCATGAGCGACGGTCCGTCCTACGCGACGCCGGTGCCCGTCGGTGGTGTGATGGAAGCCGGTACGGTCTGCGAGGTCGCAGCCTCCAACAATCCAAACTTTGCCAAGGGTGACATCGTGCTCTCGCGCGCGGGCTGGCAGACGCACGCGATCTCCGACGGCAAGGGGCTGAACAAGATCGACCCGAAGCTCGCGCCGATCTCGACGGCCGTCGGCGTGCTGGGCATGCCCGGCATGACCGCCTACACGGGCCTGCTCGATATCGGCAAGCCGCAGCAAGGCGAGACCGTCGTCGTCGCCGGCGCCTCCGGCGCGGTCGGCTCAGCCGTGGGACAGATCGCGAAGATCAAGGGCGCACGCGCGGTTGGAATCGCCGGCGGCAAGGACAAATGCGATTACGTCGTGAAGGAGCTCGGCTTCGATGCCTGCATCGATCACCGCGATCCCGATCTGGCCGCGAAGCTGAAGGACGCCTGCCCGAAGGGCATCGACGTCTATTTCGAGAATGTCGGCGGCGCCGTGTTCGAGGCGGTGTTCCCGCTGCTCAATGCGTTTGCGCGCGTACCCGTCTGCGGCCTCATCGCCCACTACAATGACACTGAAGCGAAGCCGCCGAAATGGGCCGCCAGCATGATGCGCGCGACCCTGACCAAGCGGCTGACCTTCCGCGGCTTCATCGTCTCCGACTTCGCCTCCCGCCATGGCGACTTCCTGCGCGACATGTCCGGCTGGGTCCGCGAGGGCAAGGTCAAGTACAAGGAGTTCGTCACCGAGGGCCTGGAGAGCGCGCCCGAAGCCTTCATGGGGCTTCTCAAGGGGGCCAATTTCGGCAAGCAGCTGGTGCGGGTCGGGCCGGACAAAGCTTGATCGGCCGCTCTCGCCCCCTCGGGGGCCGGGTATGGTTAACAAAGAGTGACTGATCGGCCACACCCGCCCGTAAAAGCCGCAGGTGTGACCGTCGGTTCATTGACGGGCTCGCGAAGGCATTGAATCATTGCGCATATTTCAGGTGCGATGATGTTAGAGCTTGTTGTTTTCTGCGTAATCCTGCTGGCTGCCGGTTATTGGGCGACCATGTTTGTCATGGGCCGTCGCGACGACGTCATCCATGGCAAGTTCGTCCATACCGAGGACGTGTTCGCGCAATCCGCGATGCCCACACCCACGCCGCCATTCCCCAAGCGCCCGGTCAATGCCGCGCGGCCTGCCAATGTTCTGCCCGCCAATACCGGGGCCAAACCGGTGAACAGCGACGCGCTGCAGTCCTTGCTTGCCGCGATCCAGCAGGATCTCAAAAGCGTCGCTTGAGCCGCGACTGGCGGCGCTAATGCGCACCGCCCATCTGGGCGAGCAGCTCCTCGATATCGATATCGACCTGGCCCGCGGCCCTGACGTGGCGAACCTCGAAGCCGTCGGGCTGGAAGCGGTACTCCACGAGCCCGACCTCCTTGATCGCGATCCGGTCCTGGCGCGCATCGTTGATCTTGAAGCCGGCCGACGGCGCCCAGACGTGGCGGGTGTGGCGCCAGGTAAAGTCGCGCCGCTGGTGCACGTGACCGCTGGCGATGAGGCGCAGGTCGACATGTGCAAACATCTCGATCAGCCGCGCGCGGGCCGGCTGCGGCACATAGCGGATCGACGTCTCCGGCGTCTCGGGGTCGTCGGGCCCGTTGAGAAATACCGGCTTGTGTACGAACAGCGCGACCGGCTTGCCGTTCGTGCGCGAAACTTCCGAAGCAAGCCAATCGAACTGCTCGGCCTCGAAGGCGAGCCCTGAGTTCATCACCAGCGAGTTGAGGCCGAGGAAGCACCAGCCCGCGGCCTCGAACGACCAATGGTCCTCGCCGATGATCTCGCGGAATTGCTGACGATGCGCTTCCGCGACCGGCGGCTTCGGCGCAGGGCCGATCGCGGTCGGATTGTCGCCAATGTCGTGATTGCCGGGGATGTAGCGGCAGGCGACGGGCAGGGCATCGTGCAGGCCCTTGGCGAATTCGACATCGTCGCGGCTGGTCGGCCCGTCGAACGAGACGTCGCCGGTGTTGACAACGAGATCGGGCCTATCGGTGTCGATATGCTCGCTGAGCGCCTGGAAGTTGGCGATCAGGCCAGGGAAGCGCCGGCCAAGATGGGCGTCGGAGATCTGTGTCAGGCGAAATTCGGACATGGATCGATCATAGGCCACGCCCGACGTCGGAACGATGACGGCGCGTCCGCGGTCAGCGATCGAACAAAGTTTAAAGCACGCGATAGCGGATTGTGTAGGCGTCCTGCGGCGCGACCGGGCTTGCCAGCGGCGAGGCGATGCGGTCGGCGAGGTGCCAAGGGCCGAACTGAGGGCCGAACTGAGGGCCGAACTGAGCGCCGGACTGTTCGGAGCGATGCGGCTCGGCCGGCAGGCGGAGGCGGAATTCGAAGGTGCCCTTGCCGGGCAGGTTCACGACCAGCACGCGGTCCGCAGTGCGGTGGTTGAGCGGTACCGCGCCACGCAGCACGGAGCGGCCATCACCGAGCTCCCGCACGCCCTCGACCAGTGCCAGCGTCTGGTTGCGCTCGGTATGCAGCTCGATCTGGGTGTCGGACACCGCCGCCAAGGTCTCCTTGGGCATGCGGATCTCGAACTCGACCGCGGGTTTCGAGGGATTGAGGCCGAGATAGGCCAGCGCGGCATGGCGCATGTCGTAGGCGGCAAACGCAAACAGAGCGAGGAGGGCGAGCGCAGCGAGGCCATGCCTGAGGACATCGCGCCAGGTCCGATAGCTCATTCGGAAGTAGACCGTCATCGCCAGCGCCACCGCAAGCGCGGTCGCGATGCCTGCCAGCGCCGACATCAGGATGCCGAACTGCCCGTCGGCTGACTCGGTCAAAGTGCCGGTCAGGCTGCCGATCTGGCTGAAGAGGGTGTTCATGGCGGTATCTCGCCTTGCGCCCCGAGGGGCCAAAATCGCTTTAACTGTCGACAGTTGGTCGCCTCATCGGGAACGCCGGTTCAACTCGTTGATTGTCAGGACCAGCGGTGACCGCTAATGGACGCTAGCTGTGCCTTCCGCCGGATGGGAAAATCCCGAGAAATTTCGATGTCCATTCAAATGGTTTTGCTGCCGGTCTTCGTGCAGGTCGGTCTCACCTTCGCGCTCCTGATCGCCATGGCGCTGGGACGCCGGCGCGCGCTCGTCTCCGGCGAGACCAAGAGCCGTGACATTGCGCTCGGCGAGCCCAACTGGCCCAAGGGCGCCACACAAATCGCCAATTGCTACCGCAACCAGTTCGAATTGCCGGTGCTGTTCTACGCCCTGATCGCGCTGGCGCTCCCGTTGCGCCATGCCGATCTCTTCATCGTGCTGATGTCCTGGGTGTTCGTGGTGACGCGCTTCGTCCATGCCGGAATCTTCGTCTCCTCCAACAATCTCGGGCGCCGCTCCACGATCTGGCTCGCCGGCGTGCTCGTGCTGCTCGCGATGTGGATCTACTTCGCACTGAAGATGCTCTTGTTGATCTGACGGTTAGCCGTCGGATTTGATCTGAAAGATTCAAATGACTCCCGCTGCCCGGCTGTCCGCAGCCATCGAACTGATCGACACCATCGAGAAGGACCGCGTGCCCGCGGCCAAGGCGCTGAAGGAGTGGGGCACCGCGCACCGCTTCGCCGGATCCGGCGACCGCGCCGCCATTGCCGGCCTCGTCTGGGACGTGCTGCGCCGCTATGCCTCGAGCGCCTACCTGATGGATTCGGACACCGCGCGTGCTCGGCTGATCGGCATGCTCCGCCTCGAGCGCAACATGGACGCGGCGACCATGGCCGCGCTGTTCGACGGCAGCCGCTTTGCCCCCGCGCCGTTGACCGAGGCCGAGCAGGCCGCGCTCGCCTCGCGGTCGCTTGAAGGTGCCCCGGCCGCGATCGCCGGTGACTATCCGGAATGGCTGGATCCGTATTTGGCAAAAGCGTTCGGCGACGAACGCGTCGCGGAGGCGGCCGCGATGGCGAGCCGGGCGCCGCTCGACCTGCGCGTCAACACGTTAAAATCCAATCGCGACAAGACGCTGGGGGCGCTTGCTCACCTTCATGCGAAACCGACGCGTTGGTCCGCAACCGGCCTGCGCATCGAGCTTTCGGCCGATGCGCGCAACCCCGGCATCCAGGCCGAAGAGGATTTCATCAAGGGTGCCATTGAAGTGCAGGATGAGGGGTCACAGCTTGCGGCTGCGTTGACCGCGGCAAAACCCGGCGAGCAGGTGATCGATCTCTGTGCGGGGGCCGGCGGCAAGACGCTGGCGCTCGCCGCGATGATGCAGGGCAAGGGCCGGCTGATCGCGACCGACAGCGACAAGCGGCAACTTGCGCCCATTCACGAACGCCTGTCGCGCGCCGGCGTCCACAATGCCGATGTGCGCACGCCCAAGGGGGAGGCCGATCCGCTGGCGGAGATCAGCGCGACCGCCGACCTCGTCGTGATCGACGCGCCCTGCACGGGAACCGGAACCTGGCGCCGCAATCCCGATGCCAAATGGCGCATGCGTCCGGGCGCGCTGGAGATCCGCCTGCGGGACCAGACCGCGGTGCTCGATCGCGCGGTTCCGCTGCTCAAGGCCGGCGGCCGCATTGCCTACATCACCTGCTCGGTGCTCTCAGAGGAGAACGGCGACCAGGTGAGGGCGTTCACCGCCCGCCATCCCGAGTTCGCTGTGGTGCCGCCCGAGCAGACCGCGAGCGTGCTCTGGGACAAGGCCGAGGAGTTTGCGCAAGCCGCGCTGCAATCGCCGGAAGGCTGGCTGATGACACCGCGGCGGACGGGAACGGACGGGTTCTTCGTCTCGGTCTTGAAGAAGGCATAGCCCACCCCACGACATCGCGGATGACGCGACGCCTGTCTCACCAAACAAAAACCCCGCGAACCGGAACCCGGTCGCGGGGTTTTCTAACTCGACGTTCTGCCGGTACGTCCGTGGTCAGAACGGTGCGCGGGCTTTAGCCGACGCGGAGATTGTCAGCCGAGGACTTGCCGCTGCGACGATCGGCGACGATGTCGAACGAGACCTTCTGACCTTCGTTTAGGGTCGAGAGGCCAGCGCGCTCGACGGCGCTGATGTGCACGAACACGTCCTTGTCGCCGTCATCCGGCTGAATGAAACCAAAACCCTTTTGATTGTTGAACCACTTCACGGTGCCCATAGCCATGGGAATTTCCTTTGCTTAAGAAGTTAACACGCGGACCGGTACGCACTATTGCGCCCATAGTCCTGATCAGTCGATGTTGGAGAAATCATCTGAAGCGTGCGCGCCCGTCAGCAACGAAGCGAAGCGGCCCAGTCGTTCGGCCAAGTATCGATGATCACAATATAGCGAGATTTTGGGGCCACTTCAAGGCACCACCCGCCGCTCGGGATGTCGCCGAATTTTGCTATTTTGCGGTGCAAATTAACCCTTCCGGGGCGCCTCAATCGACGATAAACAGCGTCGCCCCCGTCGTCGTCGAGGATCGGTGCGCTGCATCGCCGAAATCCGAGACCTGGTAGCTCATCCCCGCCGTGAGCTTGAACTTGCGGCCGTCGCGCAGCTCGCTGTCGAGCTCGCCCTGCAGCACGTACAGCACGTGGCCGCGGTCGCACCAATGGTCGGCGAGATAGCCCGGCGAATATTCGACCATCCGCACCCGGAGATCGCCGATGTCGAGCGTACGCCACTTGGCTTGCCCGGTCTCGCCGGGATGGACGGTCGGCTCGACCTTGCTCCAGTCGGTGACGGTGAAAGGGGAGGTGGGGAGCTTCATGATGGTGATCCTGAGGCGGCGACGGCAGTGCCGTTACTATCGGATGCTTTCGCGGTAGTCCTCATTTTTACAGTTCTTATTGTTTTCGGCCCTTATTTTTGCCCATGCATCAGCGCGCAATCTGCCGTCACCGGCATCCTGCTTGCGATGATGACCCAGACCAGCAGCGCGGCGGCACTGATTCCCGCGCCGAGCACGCAGACGCCGGACCAGCCGGCCATCGCGTACACCATCGTCGACGCGATCGCGCCAATCGCGCTTCCGACCGAGTAGAACACCATGTAACCGCCCACCAGTCGGCTCGCCGCATCGGGCCGCACGGCGATGATCAGGCTCTGGCTCGTCACGTGCACGGCCTGGAGTCCCAGATCCAGCACGATCACGCCGGCGACGACCAGCCAGAGCGAGCTTTGCAGGCAGGCGATCGGAGCCCAGGCAGCCAGCATCAGCAGCAGTGACAGCCCGGTGGTCCGCTGGGCCCATCCGAGATCGGCAAGCCGCCCGGCATTGCGCGCCGCGAGCGCTCCGGCGAACCCGGCGACGCCGAGCAATCCGATGGTGGTATGCGACAGCGCGAAGGGAGGCGCCGAGAGCGGCAGCACGATCGACGTCCAGAACACGTTGAGATTGGCGAAGATCAGAAACGCAAACAACGCGCGCTCGCGCAGTATCGGCTCGTCGACAAACAGCGAGGCGGTTGAGCGCAACAGCGACAGATAAGAGGATCGGGCCAGCGCCGACTGCCGGCCGCGCGGCAGCACGCGCAGGAGCAGCGCCGCCATGGCCAGCATGAGGCCGGCCGAGACCAGGTAGACCATTCGCCAGCCGCCGAAATCGGCCAGCGCGCCCGAGGCGAACCGCGCCAGCAGGATGCCGGCGACGATGCCGCTCGTGACGGTGCCGATCGCGCGGCCGCGCCCGTCCGGTCTGGCCAGCGTCGCGGCAAAGGCGACGAGGACCTGGACGACGACGGCGAGCATGCCGACTAGCGCCATTCCCACAAGCAGCACGGCGGCATGCGCCGCCGTGCCGACGATGACGAGGCCGATCGCCGACAGCACGGTCTGGCCGACGATCAGGCGGCGGCGATCCCAGAGGTCGCCGAGCGGCACGATCAGGATCAGGCCGAACGCGTAGCCGATTTGGGTGAAGGTCACCACCATCCCGATCGCGGCGGGGTCGATGCCGAGATCGCGCGCCATGGCATCGAGCAGCGGCTGCGCGAAGTAGATATTGGCGACGCTCAGGCCGCAGGTCAGCGCCAGCAGCATCGCCATCCCGCGCGAGAGCCCGCGCCCGGCGGTGTCGTCGGCCTTTTCGTCGGCGTTGGTCGGTCCGGCTGTGGCGGCATCGTGGATTGTCATTGTCGTCTCCGGCACGTTCTGTCTAGTCTTAAAATAAGACCAGTTGCACACCGCGCTGTCCAGTCCTATTTTAAGACCAATTTGGAGGCGGCGAATGAAGCGGACCGGTTTTGCCGAGGCTGACTGCCCGGTGGCGCGTGCACTGGACGCAGTTGGGGACATTTGGTCGCTTCTGATCGTGCGCGATGCCTTCGACGGGCTGCGTCGATTTGGCGATTTCCAGAAGAACCTCGGCATCGCCAAGGGCATGCTCACTGCGCGGCTGCACAGGCTGGTGGAGCTTGGCGTGCTCGAACTGATTCCGGCCTCCGACGGCAGCGCCTATCGGGAATATGCGCTGACCAAGAGGGGGCGCGAGCTGTTTCCAGTCGTGGTCAGCTTGCGCCAATGGGGCGAAGCGAATCTCTACGCGCGCGGCGAAGTCCATTCGGACCTGGTGGACGAGACGGGCCAGCCGGTCGGGAAGCTCGTGCTTCCGTCGCGGGCCGGCCGTCCACTGGCATGGTCCGATACCAGGGTGAGAAAGGCCGGTCTGCGCAAGCGCTGATTCGCGTCGGCCTTGGTGCGTCCTCGAGCTAGAAGCGCGACTCAGGGCACCGGATGATTCGCCGATCCCTGCACGATCTTTCCGGCCGCGTTCACCCGCAGATATTCGCAGATCCGCTTTCCCCGCTCGTTCTCGTAGAACACCACCACGCTATCAGGGCTGACGAACAATTCGATCAGCGAGAAATGCAGATTCGGCAACAGGGCGAGCGCCTTGCCCCAATAGGCGCGCAACGCATCCTTTCCGCGCACGGTGCCGCTTTCATCGAATCCCATCGCGGGGATGCGGTCCGAGGTCATCACGGTTTCCTCGTCATAGAGCGTGAGCACGCGTTCGAGCTCGCGCGCGTTCCAGGCCTCGACCCAGGTGCGGCCGAGCTCTGCAAGCGATGACGGCTGATGATGGTTTGGCATGGCGTTCTCCCTGATCGGCCCTTGGTGAGTGGCGGGCCATATAGGTCAATAATACTTACCTATATCAATTTGTCCATACCCCAAAGAAGAATGTGGGCGCGCGGCCCGCGCGGTTGCGGGAAAAGCCCCCGTCGCGTATCTGCTTGCCATGACAGCAGCACAGACCGACCGCTCCGCGTCGACGCCCTCGGCGCATGACAAGATTCTCATCGTCGACTTCGGCAGCCAGGTGACGCAGCTCATTGCGCGTCGCGTGCGCGAGGACGGCGTCTATTGCGAAATCGTCCCGTTCAACAAGGCCGAACAAGCCTTCAACGAGATGAAGCCGAAGGCGGTGATTCTCTCCGGCGGCCCTGAATCGGTACATGAGGCGGGATCGCCCCGGGCGCCGCAAGCGATCTTCGATTCCGGCGTGCCGGTAATGGGCATCTGCTACGGCCAGATGGCCATGGCGGAGCAGCTCGGCGGCACCGTCGAGGGCGGCCATCACCGCGAATTCGGCCGCGCCGATGTGGAGGTGAAGGCGCCGAGCAAGCTGTTCGAGGACGTCTGGTCGGCAGGCGGCAAGAACCAGGTCTGGATGAGCCATGGCGACCGCATCACCAAGATGCCGCCGGGCTTCTCGGTCGCCGGCACCTCGCCGAACGCGCCGTTCGCGATCATACAGGACGAGACGCGCAAATATTACGGCCTGATGTTCCACCCGGAAGTGGTGCACACGCCCGACGGCGCCAAACTGATCCGAAATTTCGTCCGCAAGATCGCAGGCCTTTCCGGCGACTGGACCATGCGCGCCTTCCGCGAGGAGGAGATCGCGAAGATCCGCGCCCAGGTCGGCACGGGCAGGGTGCTCTGCGGCCTGTCCGGCGGAGTCGATTCCGCGGTCGCGGCCGTGCTGATCCACGAAGCGATCGGCGAGCAGCTCACCTGCGTTTTCGTCGATCACGGCATGCTGCGCCTTGACGAAGCGAAGACGGTCGTCGACCTGTTCCGCCACCACTACAACATCCCGCTCGTGCACGTGGATGCCTCGAAGCAGTTTTTGGGCGAGCTCGAAGGCGTCACCGACCCGGAAGTGAAGCGCAAGACCATCGGTCGCCTCTTCATCGAGGTGTTCGAGGCGGAGGCCAAGAAGATCGGCGGCGCTGACTTCCTGGCGCAAGGCACGCTCTATCCTGACGTGATCGAGAGCGTCTCCTTCACCGGCGGCCCGTCGGTGACGATCAAGTCGCACCACAATGTCGGCGGGCTCCCCGAGCGCATGAACATGAAGCTGGTCGAGCCCCTGCGCGAGCTGTTCAAGGACGAGGTGCGCAAGCTCGGCCGCGAGCTCGGCCTGCCCGAAATCTTCGTCGGCCGCCACCCGTTCCCGGGCCCCGGCCTCGCCATCCGCTGCCCCGGCGAGATCACCCGCGACAAGCTCGAGATCCTGCGCAAGGCGGACGCGGTCTACATCGACCAGATCAGGAAGCACGGTCTCTACGACGACATCTGGCAGGCCTTTGCCGTGCTGCTTCCTGTGAAGACCGTGGGCGTCATGGGCGACGGCCGCACCTACGACTTCGTCGTCGGCCTGCGCGCCGTCACCTCCACCGACGGCATGACCGCGGACTTCTACCAGTTCGACATGAAGTTCTTGGGCGAGACCGCGACGCGCATCATCAACGAGGTGAAGGGCGTGAACCGGGTGGTGTATGACGTGACCAGCAAGCCGCCTGGGACGATTGAGTGGGAGTAGTTTTTAGAGACCGAGGCATGCTGATGCGCGCCGCGTTGAAAGTGGTGATGGCCGCAATATTTGCCATGCCGGCTGCGGTGGCTCTGGCGAAGTCTCCGGACTGCGCGAGTTGGCCCAATAACATGGCCCTCGTGCACCTCAAGAACGCCGGCCTGATTGATATCCCATCAGTGATCGAGGCGCAGACGAAGGCCGTTCGTCTCGCATCCGAAAAGATCGGCAAAGACCTCTACCAGCAGGTTTACGACATCACGTTTCACACCAAGGATGGCAAGACGATCGAGGTCATCACGAAAAGCCAAGCATCAAGCGAGGAATGCTCGATGAGCGGCGTCGACATCTACGTGGTCTCGAACAAAATCGGCGGGTCGGCGGAGCTGCCATCTGACGGCAGGACTAAAAAGTGATCCGGTTGCATCGAAAGCTCAAGAACCGAAATTGACCTGCAGCGGATGCGTAGGGCGGATTAGCCGCAAATCCGGCCTCTCTCGCCGAGTCGCGCGCAAGATGGCAGATTACGCTTCGCTAATCCGCCCTACGATCTCTGTCACGGCTTCACGAACCGATACACGAAGCGATCGGTTTTGCCCTTGATGGCGGGATCGAACACCTTGATCGTGTGCGGATCGTCCTTGTTCGCGAGCAGGGTGCTTTCCGCGTCCAGCACGAAGCCGGCCGCCTCCACCTCCTTGCGAACGGATGCAGGCTCAATCCGATGCAGCGATTGGGCCTCGCTCGTGCCCGCCCCGAGCGCGGCGGCGTGGTCGACGATGACGTAGCACCCGCCGGGCTTCAGCCGCTCGTAGACGGCGCGATTGAAGTCGGCCGCCGTCGCGCCCCTGGCCTGGATCAGCGCGGTGTGGAGGTCGTGATAGAACAAGTGCAGCCACAGGACATCCGCTGGTCGCGTGACCTGCGGCATCGCCACGAGGTCCGCTGACACGGCTTCGACGTTGTCTCGGCCCGGCTCCTTCGCAAGCCTCCGCATAAGGCCGAGCGGATCGTTCTTGAAGTGCGCGACTTCGGCCGGCACGAAGCTGTCAACCCGTCCTTCGGGTCCCACGATCTCGGAGAAGACACGGGTCCAGTCGCCGTCGCCTGGGTAAACGTCGATCACGGTGGCGCCCGCATCGATACGTGCGAACCGGATCAACTCGGACAGCTTGGATTGGTCGTACATCTGGATTTCCTTTAGGCTTGGGCATTCGACACGCGCGCGGCTCGTGCCAGTGCCTGCGTGTCGACGTACTCCCGGATGTTCGTCAGTTTGCCGTTGCGAACGGCGATGGCGAAGACCCAGTCGTCCCTAAACGTCTTGTTCGTGGCTTTGATCTTTCCCTTTGCGAATCCGACGACCAGGACCCGGTCTCCTTGCGCCACGAACTCGCGGGGTTCGGTGGACGTTTCGATCGACTTGGATGCCGTCTCGAGCAAATCCGCCACCCCGTCGTGCCCGCGATGCGTTCCGGCCAGCGGCCAGTCCTCGCCGGGGATGATCCACTCGATGTCCTCGCTGACCAGCGCCAGCAGAGCCTCGCTGTCGCCGCGGCCGATCGCGGCGAAGAAGTCCTTCACGGTCTGGATGTTCTTGTCGGTGCTCATAGTCATTTCTCCATGTCACTCGGATCGGATCGCGCGCGATCCGATCCCGTGTGTCGTATCCCCCAGGGTGGGAACCTCGTGTTCGTCAGTCGAACTTGACCAGATCCTTGAAGATCAGTTGACCCCAGCTGTTTCCACGCGCCTGCAGGAGCAGTCCGCCTTCCGAAAGCCCGCCAAGCTTGATCGGCGCGAAGCCGAGAGTTTCCGCAAGCGTGCCAATCTCCACTGTGGCGTCGTGATCGTCGCTCGCCAGGAACACGACTCTCCTGCCACCATGGAGGGCCGGATCCTGGGCAAGGACGGCAGCACCCAAATGGTTGAAGCCCTTGACCAGTCGACCGCCGGTGAAGGCTTGCGCGAGGGCCTTGGACGAAGGTTGTCCCCCCAGTCTCTCAGGCGGCACGCCGTAGGCGTTGGTCACATCGACGATCGTCTTGCCCTGCCAGGTGGGCAGCGCTTTCGCGACATCCTGGTGCGACTCGAAACGGACCGCCAAAAAGACGATGTCCGCCTTGACGGCGTCCGCCAGCTTTTTGGGAATGATCGAGGGTCCGATCACGGCCGCGGCGGATGTAAAGCTTTCCGGGTCGCGCGTGGTTGCAACGGAGACTTCGATGCCGTTGCGGGCAAACGCGCTGGCCAGGGCTTGGCCGATAGGGCCGAAGCCGATGATTGCGTAGCTCATGATGTTTCTCCGAATTTGTGTCGATGGCGCGGTCAGACCTGGGCCATGCCGCCATCGACGGCGAGATCCACGCCGGTGATGTAAGAACTTTCATCGGAGGCGAGGAACGTGACGGCAGCCGCGATTTCCTCCGGCTTGCCCCTGCGACCCATCGGGACCTGTGAAGCAAATTGGCTGGCCGCTTGCTCGGCTTGCTCGCGGGTCAAGCCCGTCGTCGTCTCCAGGGCGGGAGTCTCCGTTGGCCCGGGGCTCATCGTATTGACGCGGATTTTGCGGTCCTTCAGCTCCAGCGTCCAAGCGCGCGAGAAGCTGCGCACCGCCGCCTTGCTCGCGGCGTAGACGCTGAACCCCGGCAACCCCTTCACGTTCGACACCGAAGAGTTCAGGATGATCGAACCGCCGTCCTTAAAGAGGGGGAGGGCTTTCTGCACCGTAAAGAACAGGCCTTTCACGTTCACATCGAAGGTCTGGTCGAAATGGGCCTTGGTCGCTAGCGCGAGCGGCGCGATTGTCCCCGCGCCTGCGTTCGCGAAGAGAATGTCGATGTGACCATGTTTCTCCTTCACGACGGCATAGAGCCGGTCCAGATCTTCCAGGCGCGACACGTCGCTCACGACCGTCGTCACGTTTCTCTCGATGAAGGCTGCGGCCTCCTTCAGCTCTTTCTCGCGTCGCCCGGTGATCACCACGTGCGCACCTTCGTCCACGAAGCGCTTGGCCGTGGCCAATCCAATGCCGCTGCTGCCGCCGGTGATGACGGCGATCTTGCCTTCTAGTTTTTTCATGATGTTTATCTTTCATTGTGTGTGGGCCAGGCGCGGGACCGCGCCGGGATCAGAGTTGCGCCAGGCCGCCGTCGACGGCGACTTCGCTGGCGGTCATGAAGCTGCTGTCCGAGGAGGCGAGAAAGGCAGCCACCGCCCCGATCTCCGCCGGATCGGCCATGCGCTGCAGCGGAGTCATCGCGGCGAACACCTTCTGTCCCTCTTCGCCCAGCGCTTCCTTCGCGAGTTCGGTCGCGGTCGCTCCGGGCGACAGCACGTTGACCCGGATGCCGCTGCCTTTCAGGTCCTCCGCCCAGGTCCGCGCGAGGTTTCGCACGGCCGCCTTGCTCGCGCTGTAGGCGCTCATGGCCGGGGCGCCCGTCGTGCCGGCGCTCGATCCCGTCAGGATGATCGAACCGCCCCGGCGCATCAGCGGCAGCGCCTTCTGCACCGTGAAAATCGTACCCTTCACATTGGTGTCGAAGGCCTCATCGATGTGCGCGGCGGTGATCTTGCCGAGCGCAAGCTGACTTCCCGCGCCGGCATTGGCGAAGACGATGTCGAGGGTTCCGCGCTCGGCCTTCACCGCCGCGTAGAGGCGGTCGAGGTCGGCTTCATCCGAGACCGAGCCCTTCACCGCGCGGGCATTGGGCCCGAGGGCGGCGACAGCAGCGTCGAGGGCTTGCTGTCGGCGGCCGAAGATGAAGACGAAAGCGCCATCCTCGATGAAGCGCTTTGCCGCGGCGCGGCCGATGCCGGTCGCGCCACCCGTGATGACTGCAACCTTGCCGTCAAGCTTTCCCATGATGTCTCCTGTCGTGGTGTCGGGGCAGCATCTGCCCCCGAGGACCCCGACATAGGTCCGCCGGCCCCAGGCGTTGAGTGCGGAAGCGCGCACATCGGTGGTGCGAAATCGATCCGGCCGGACGACTAACGCCGACGGCGACGATCGGTGTCCGTCGCTCAGAAAGGGCCCTGCTGGCCGGAACCGGCTATGATCACTGCCCATACTGCTGTAGGAGGCATCAGATACGGCTTGAAAGGCGCACCGCGCGGTGCGGGATTGCACCATGATCGACTGGGACGATGTTCGCTATTTTCTAGCCGTCGCGCGGGGAGGCTCGGTGCGGGCGGCCGCCGAGCACCTCGGCGTGAACCACGCGACCGTGCTGCGACGCATCGCCCAGCTCGAGGAACGCCTTGGGGTCCAGATGTTCGAAAAGCTGCCTTCGGGCTACCGGCTGACGGCTGCGGGCGAGGAGGTCCTCGAATTCGCCGACCAGATGGAAGCCTCGTCACACCAGCTGGAGACGCGCGTGTTCGGGCGCGATCAGAGCGTGCGCGGGCGTCTGCGGGTGACGCTGGCGCCGCCGATGGCGACACATTTGCTGATGCCTGATTTCGCCGATTTCGCGCGTCTGCATCCCGATATCGAGATGGATGTCCTGTCGTTCGGCGAACTGGCAAATCTGACCAACCGTGAGGCCGACGTCGCGATCCGCGTCGTCTACGAGCGCAAAACCCTGCCGCAAAATCTTCATGGCATGAAGGGACCGGAGCTGTTCGGCGCCGTCTACATGTCCAGGGATCGACTGGCCGCGTGGCGTGCGGGCGCGCCGGATCCCTTCCGCTGGATCGTCATCAGCATGCACGGCATCCCGGATTGGGCCAGCGCGGGCGAGGTTCGCACCACGGACGTTCCATTCAGGACCAGTGACGCCGGAGCGCAGATCGCTGCTGTCCGGCAAGGGCTGGGGATCACGACACTGCCGTGCTTCGTCGGCGATGCCGACCCGCTGCTGGTGCGGGTGCCGGGGACCGACCTGCACATGTACGGAACGGTCTGGCTCCTCACGCAGGGAGAGACGCGCAAGACCAAGCGCGTGCGGCTGTTCACGGAGTTCGTATCACGCAGGCTCGCCGCGTACGCGCCGCTGCTGGCGGGGCTGTCGGTGGCGCGCGAGTGACGCGGGGCGGGTCGTGGGCGGAAAGCTTGGCCTCGACAGATCAAGGCGTTATCGTGCTTCCGAAACAATCGAGTGGGAGTAGGGTTGTGACTGCTATTGATCCAGCATCGCTGGGTGTTGTTTCCTGGAGAGGCAGCGCCGATTAGGTCATGGGGTTTGGGGTATTCATCCATCGATTGGACTCGATCTACGACGACAGCCCCGCTGAGCAGTACCAATTTCCCAGTCAATATCTTCATCGCGTTGAAGCCTGCATCGGCGATTGGATAGTATATTACGAACCGAGCAAGGTTGCTGAAACGCGCGGTTACTTTGCAATTGCTCGGGTTCAGCAGGTTCTTCCCGATCCCGGTACTTCCGGGATGTATCTCGCTTTAATGGAACCGGGAAGCTATCTCGATTTTGCCAATTCAGTCCCATTCAACGGACCGACGGGTCCAGTAGAGCGCGGTGTTCTTAACGAACAGGGGCGGATTTCAGGACGCGCTCAGTCCGCAGTCCGCCCAATCTCTCCCGACGATTTCAATAGAATATGCGAGCTTGGTTTCGCGGAGAACGCGCCGCTGCTGCCGCGGCGCGACGGCGACCTTCCATCGCTCGATCTTAATGACCAGCCGCAGGTGCCATTCGCGGTTGAGCAGCAGCGCGACCGTGTTAGCGTAACGATCTCGAAAGTCCTGCGTGATCGAGTTTTCCGCCGCATCGTGCTGCGTGCCTATGAAGAGCGTTGCGCCATCACCGGCCTCAAGCTCATCAATGGAATGGGGCGCGCGGAGGTCGCGGCGGCTCACATACGCTCCGTCGAGGCAAACGGGCCGGACATCATCAGCAATGGCGTTGCTCTTTCGGGCACCGCACATTGGATGTTTGATCGTGGTCTCATCAGCTTCGCGGACGATCTGGAGATATTGATCTCGCGCCAGACAAACGATCTGGAGGGAGTGCAATCGATCATCAACAAGACGGAGCGCGCTCTTGCGCCGCGTCGTGCGTCAGATCGGCCACATCCGCACTTCTTAAAGTGGCACCGCGAGCATTGTTTCAAGCAATAAGCAAAACCATACGGCTCATGCGTTCGTACCCGCCCGCCGCTGAGCCGCAATCAGCATCTCCACAAACGCGGTCACCTTCGGCGGGCGGAAGCGGGCTGCGGGGTAGACCGTGTGGATGCCGCCGGATGGCAGTTGCCATTGCGGCAGGATGTGGATGAGGCGGCCCGCCGCGAGATCGTCGGCCACCAGGAAATCCGGCAGCACCGAAAGGCCGCCGCCGGCGAGCACCGCTGCGAGCACCCCCGGCGTCGTGTCGATGGCGATGCTCGCCTGCAGGCGCACGGCGCATCGATCGAGATCACCGCGCGAGAACTGCCACAGCAACGGCTCGCGCAGCGCCATGTTGGCGATGAACGGTAGCGTCACCAATTCGTCGGGATCGCGCGCGGCGGCGATCCGATCCGCGAATGCGGGAGCGCCGACCAGACATTGCCGGAACGATCCGATCTTGCGCGCCTGCAGGCTGGAATCGACCAGCCACCCCACACGGATCGCCATGTCGATGTGGCCTGAGGCGAGGTCGACCGTCTGATCTTCGAGCGTCAACTCCACGCGGCAGTGGGGATAGCGTGCCGCGTAGGCCGTGACGACGGCGATGACGACGGCGGTGCCGTAGTCGTTGGGCGCCGTGATCCGCAAGGTGCCGGTCGGCGCGGCGGCTGCCTGAGCGAGCTCGTCGAAGGCATCCTCCGCTTCGCGCAGGATCATGACGCAGCGCGAATGAAACATGCGGCCCGCCTCGGTCGGATGAACCCGGCGCGTCGTGCGCACGAGCAGGCTGGTGCCGAGATCGCGCTCCAGCTGCGCCACCTGCTGACTCACCACGGCCTTGGTGATGCCGAGCCGCTCGGCGGCCCGGGTGAAGGATCCGGTGTCCACGACGGCTGCGAAATAGGCGAGGCGGTTCAGGTTCATGGGCTCAGTCGGGTGCTATCCAACTGTCAGCCTATCACATACATTCTGTATGTTTTGTTGATATTTTTCTATCAATATGCCCGTGCCACATTGCTGTCCAAGGAGATCGCCATGTCCGCGCCCATTCAAATCACCTACCTGTTCGATCCGCTCTGCGGCTGGTGCTACGGCGCCTCAACGCTGCTCGAACAGCTCGTCGCCCGAACGGATTTCGCTGTCGAACTCGCGCCGACAGGCCTGTTCGCCGGCGAGGGCGCCCGTCCGATGGACGATGGTTTTGCGGCCTACGCCTGGAGCAACGACCAGCGGATCTCGCGCTTGAGCGGCCAGCCCTTCAGCGAAGCCTATCGCCGCGACGTGCTGGGCGACCGCACGCGCCTGTTCGATTCCGGCCCGGCAACATTGGCGCTCACGGCCGTTGCGCTCATGGCGCCTGATCGGGAGTTCGCGGCACTGAAAGCCTTGCAGCTCGTCCGCTATGTCGAGGGACGCGACAGCACGGACATCGCCGTTCTCTCGGATGTGCTGCGCGCGATGAATTTGCCGGAGGTCGCCGCGCGTCTGGCGAGCCCGGACGTCGCACTGATCACCGCATACCGCGCGCGCCTCGAGGCTGCGCGTGCCGAGATGCGCCGATTCGGCGCCAACGGCGTCCCGGCCCTGATCGTCGGGACGGGCCATGATCGCCGCCTCGTGCAAGCAAGCGCCCTGTTCGGCAGCCTGGACGTCCTCGTCGACGGACTGAAGGCGGCCTGAGCGCAGCGATCAACAGAGGCCGGACCATCCAGCTTTCATTTCGCAATCGTAGACAAGCACCAGGAGACCAACATGCCGACAAGGAGAACCATCATGAAAACCACTCTCGCCGCGGGCGCCGCCGCCGTCTTCGCACCCGCAGGCCTCGGCCATGCCGCGGGCGGGCTCGCCTGGAAGCATTTTCCGGCCGGACAGAACGGCTTCTTCCGGGCGCCCGTTCTGGTGTCCGGGCCAAGCGAAGCCGTGCTGATCGATGGCGGCTTCACGCTGTCCGATGGCAAGGCGGTCGCCGACGCCATCAAGGCCACCGGCAAGAAGCTCACCACCATCTATATCAGCCAGTCGGACCCGGATTATTATTTCAGCCTCGGCGCGATCAAGGCTGTCTTCCCCGAGGCCCGCGTGCTCGCGTCGCCAGCGACATTGGCGGCCATTCACGCCAGCGTCGAAAAGAAGCTTGCCGTCTGGGGGCCGCAACTCAAGGCGAACGGCCCGCAGGTGCTGGCCGATGTGGTCATCCCCGAAGCGTTCGACGGCAAGACGCTCAGCGTCGACGGCGAGACCATCGAGATCGTCAGCGCCGACGGCCTGGCCAACCGGCGCTATCTGTTCGTACCCTCGCTCAACGCGGTGTTCGGCGGCGTGCTGATCTTCTCCGGCGTCCATGTCTGGACCGCCGACACGCCGACCAGGGAGCAGCGCGCCGCCTGGATCGCCAATCTCGAAAAGATCGCGGCGCGCAAGCCGGCGATCGTCGTGCCCGGCCATTTGTCGGCGGATGCGAAGACCGACCTGTCCGGTGTCGAGCACACCATCGCCTACCTCAAGGCGTTCGACGAAGAGTTGGCCAAAACCAAGGATTCGGCGGCGCTCAAGGCGGCGATGGAAGCGCGCTTCCCCGGCCTCGGCATGGGCGTTGCGCTCGACATCGGCGCCAAGGTCGCCACCGGCGAGATGAAGTGGGGTTGAGATGGGGGCGAACCTCGACCTGATCCGCGCCACCTATGAGGGATCATCGTCGGAAGAGAACGGCCGCAACTTGCTGGCCGCTCTCGCTCCCGATGCCGCATGGACCGAAGCGGAAGGGTTTCCATACGCGGGCACCTATGTCGGGGCGGACGCGATCATATCAGGCGTGTTCCGGCGTCTCGCCACCGAATGGACCGGCTACCGCGCCGACGTTCACACCTATCTCGAAGACGGCGACCGCGTCGCCGCCTTCGGCGTCTACTCCGGGACCTACAAGGCGACGGGCAAGTCCATGCGCGCCAATTTCGCGCATCTCTATCTGGTGAAGGACGGCAAGATCGCCAGCATGACCCAATATGTCGACACCGCGATGGTGCAAAAGGCATTGGAGCCTGCCGGCCGGTAACAGCCGCATCACGTCGGAATGCAGGAGGGGGAGCCCGCGACATGCGGGCTCCCCTTTTTCGTTCCGGCGTCTGCTAGATCTTGATGGAATTGTGCCTGGCCGAGGAAGTCCACCGCGCGCCAGAACGTGGTCATGGATATGACCGCCGGCCCCGTCTATACCGAGGTCCCACGACAGGCCAGAGCGGCGATCGTATGCTCGCAGTCATGGTGTTGAAGATATGACTGCCGACGACCTTGGATTTTTGACGTGAGGAGCCATGGCGGTTTCGGAAGACAACAAATCTCTCGCCCGCTATCTGAGAGATGTTACGCAGGGTTCACCGACGGTTACGAAATATTGGGATGACGCCCACGTCAGTGACGTCGACATCATGATCATCAAGGACGTGCCGGCAGGAGGCGTTTCCACTTATGCCAGCCTCGCGCTCTCTGACGCAAAAACCGGCCTGACGTCTGGCGGCAAGGCCCTGGGCGTCGAGATTCTGCTGGCTCTGGCGACGGCCGAGGGCGCCAACATGATCGCGACTTGCGCTTTCAGCATCAAGAAGGGCGAGATCACACCCTTGCCCGGCGTCGTCATTCCGCGAGCCCTGGAACTGTATGGCGAAGGGCGCGAGATGAAGCACGCCATGCTCATCTCTCCGTTCGTGTGGGACCTGGAAACACAGTCCTTCTCGGCCAAGTCCGTCGCCTGGCTGCAGGTACTGCCTATTTCCGACGCCGAGCGGGACTACGCGCTGGCGAACGGGCCCGAAGCGCTGGAGGATCTGCTCCAGGACCGACAGATCGACGTGTTTGACATCGATCGTCCCAGCGCTCTTTGATACCCTGACCGCCGCTATCTTCGTGGACGCCTGCGCTTCGCCTGGAGGATGCTGATGGCATTCGGCCCGATGGGTATCGCTTCGCGTCTCCCTACCGCGGCGCCAGCCCCGCACCGTTTTGAAATGCCAACAGCCCAATGCAGAAAATCGCTGCGCCAACCCACAGCACCACCGGGACCAGGTACGGCGACGAAATGACTTCGAGCACCGGGAACGCTTTGTCTGAAACAAACCTTCTGTGTGCCACCCATGCGGTTGCGACGAGGGGCGTAAAGGTGACAACGAAGTAGAGCGCCCCCAAAACCCAGCCAAAGGCGGTCAAATCCCTGGATCGCGTGACCTCTCCCGCGAAGCCAAGCGCGGCAATTGATACGAACGCGCCCAACGCGCTGATGAGGAGCTCGGCAGCCAGGACGACGATGGATAGAGTTGCAGTCATGCTTGGATTCCGTTTGCGAATGAGATTTCCCTGAAGCCGCAGCCCGGATGGCCGGTGACCGCATCAGCCACGATTGAAGTCCTCGAGATCGCGGATGAAGCGTTCGAAGTCGGGCGCCAGTTCGTGCAGAGGAAGGCAGTTCATCCGTACTGACATCTTGAAGGGGAACGCCCACTTTGTGGGTGAAGGGGGGCCGACAGTCTAACGCGTAGAGGAAGGTGCTTGCAATCGGTGTGGTCTTCCCTGAGGAAACCAGTTGCCGGACGTAGCTCCATCCGGGCTAGCGATCCGTGCCAAACCGCAAGATCGGTCGAGCGTGTCATGGCCGTCAGCGACTAGATGGAGCCGCCACGGAGGAGGGACGATGAAGGCGGCGGTGCAAAACTATCAGGACCGCATGCGACGGGTGCTGGACCATATCGACCGGCATCTCGACGGAGATCTGGACCTGGACGGCTTAAGCGCTGTTGCCGCCTTCTCGAAATTTCATTTCCACCGGCAGTTCTCGGCAACCTTCGGATTATCTGTGCATCGCTATGTCCAGCTGGCCCGCATGAAGCGCGCTTCGCACCAGCTGGCCTATATGGACGCCCTTGATGTCACGGATGTTGCGATGGATGCCGATTACGACGCACCGGATGCCTTCGCCCGCGCCTTTCGGCAACGGTTCGGGCAATCTCCGTCGTCGTTCCGGAAGTCTCCCGACTGGGAGCCGTGGCTTGCGGCCTTAGGGCCTCTCGACAACGCCAGGAGCAAGCTCATGCAGAAGACGTTTACCACCGACGACGTGACGATCCGCGATGTGCAACCCACCAAGGTGGCGATCATGGAGCATCGCGGCGACCCGGCGACGCTTCCCGCCACAATCCAGCGCTTCATCGCGTGGCGCAAGGCGGCTCACCTGCACCCCAGCACAAGTCCGACCTTCAATGTCTGGCGTTCCGAGCGGCGGCCTGCGTCACCCGCCGATTACAGCGTGGACCTTTGCGTCGGGACCGCACAAGCGATCGTGGCGAACGGCGAAGAAATCAAGGCCGGCGAGATCCCCGGCGGACGCTGCGCGGTGCTGCGCGTCGTCGGTTACACCGACAATCTGGAGCCCGCCGCGCTCTATCTTTATCGCAACTGGCTTCCCGCCAGCGGCGAAGAAGCACGCGACTTCCCGATCTATTGCCAGCGGCTGAGCTTCTTCCCGGAGGTGCCGGAGCACGAGACGGTCGCGGACGTTTTTCTGCCGCTGAAATAGCGCCGCTCGCGGCGGCCTGTCGCTTCCGATCACGGAAACGGGCAGGCCGCCATTCCCCGATCAATATCGCCACGATGTGATCCCGCGTTCAACTCGGGAAACGGGTGGCAGCTCGCCGGTGCCTGATGTCTTGTTCGGCTCCTTTTTGACATCAGGAGAGTCTCGCGGTGGAACTGGCCAACAAGACGATCATCATAACCGGCGCCAGCAGCGGTATCGGTGCTGCCGCAGCGTCGCTGTTCGCGTCCGAAGGCGCCGATGTGGTGCTCGGGGCGCGTCGCGGCCCCGAGCTGCAGACCGTGGTTGCAAGCATCAAGAGCGCCGGAGGGCGCGCGACTTTTCTTGCGGGCGACGTTCGGGACACCGGCTATGCAGCCCGCCTTGTCGAGCACGCCGTCGAGACCTTCGGAAAACTTGACGGCGCTTTCGACAATGCCGGCGTGGTCGGCGAGATGACGCCGGTCCCCGAGATGAGCGTCGAAAACTGGACCGATGTGCTTGCGGTGAATCTCACCTCGGCGTTCCTCAGCGCGAAGGCGCAGATCCCGGCGCTGCGCAAGCAGGGCGGCGGTTCGATCGTTTTCACCTCGTCCTTCGTTGGCTTCAGCAACGGGGGCCTGCCGGGAATGGCGGCGTACGCAGCCTCAAAGGCAGGACTGATCGGCCTGGCTCAATCACTGGGCGCCGAGCATGCGGCCGAAGGCATTCGCGTCAACGCGCTTCTGCCTGGAGGGACCATCACCCCGGCGGCGGGCGAAGGAAATCCCGACGCCCTGAATTTCATCGCCGGGCTCCACCCGATGAAGCGGATGGCCAGTCCCAAGGAGATCGCGCAGGCGGCGGTTTTTCTCCTGAGCGACCGGGCATCGTTCATGACGGGCAGCCCCATGACGGTTGACGGCGGCATGTCGGTCCGCCTGACCTGACCACGAATCCGCTCGGGCTCGACCGACGGGGCTCTGCGCCGTCGATCGAGCCAATTGATAGCGGGGCGCGCAGTGCGCGAAAGGCCTGCTTCACCCGTGCGCCTCCTGCCAGTGCGGATAGGTGACATAGGCGGTGACGGCGCCTTGCTCATGCGAGCGAATGGTGACCTGCGTGCCCTTGGGCATGTGGACGGTCTCGCCCGGACCGGCGGTCACGGTGCCGGCGTTGCTCGACACCGAGAGCTTCCCTTCGAGCACGATCATGACGTCGTCGACGGCGATTGTCTCGTCGAGGATCTGGCTCGGCGCGTAGCGGCCGTAGCCGATGGTGATCGGCGCGCCGTGACGCTGGTCGATCACGTTGCCGACGAATATGTCGCCATCCTGGCCGGGCGAACGCTCGAGCGTTGCGTCCGAGATGGCAAACTTGCGAACTTGCATGAGATGTCTTCCGTCTTTTCAAAGTGGGCGGGTTGAGGACGATAGAAGCCTCAGGCAAGTGTTTTGTTCAGCGCGCCTTGCGGGACCGTTTGACGCAGATTGCGCGACGATGGCTGGCGCGCAGGAGACGATTGGTGCCCAGCCCACGGCGACGGTCGCCTCGGCGCAAACACTGGATGTTCGCCACGCATCTCCATGATACGAAACCCCCGTCGTTCGCTTCCGGAGCCAATGTTCATGTCTGCCACCGCGCCGAGTCAGTCGCCCGCAACCGCCGCCGAAACTGATCCCGAAACACTCGGCTGGATGAAAGGCTTCCCGCCGTCTCCGGACCGCACCATCAGCTTCCAGGATGGTTCGTTCCGCAGCTTCCCCGAGCTACGCTGGGCATGGAGCAACATCCGCCAGCTGGTGCCGACCGTGAATGTCTGGCGCGGCGCGGGGCCTGCATCGGTGTTGCCGCGGGAAGGCCACGACATCGATGCGTCGGCCTCGACCACCATGGACAGGCGGCCCATGACGTTCGCGAAGATGCTCGAGGAAACCTACACCGACGGCATCGCCGTGCTGCATCGGGGCAAGCTGATCTATGAGCGCTATTTCGGTGCGTTGAAGCCGCACAAGCCGCATATCGCGATGTCGGTGACGAAGTCGTTCACCGGCGTGCTCGCCGGCATTCTGGTCGCCGAGGGCAAGATCGATCCGCAGGCGCCCGTCACGGACTATGTGCCGGAGCTGAAGGCGAGCGCGTTCGGCGACGCGCGCGTGCACGAGGTCATGGATATGACCACCGGGCTCGAATACACCGAAGTCTACACCGACAAGAACTCGCATGTGTGGGGACTGCGGCGCGCCAACGGCATGGCGCCGATTCCACCCGACTATGACGGTGCGACCACCATCTTCGATTTCCTGGTCGGGCAAAAGAAGCAGGGCGAGCACGGCAAGGTCTTTGCCTACAAGACCGTCAACACAGACGTGCTGGCCTGGATCATCCGGCGCGTCAGCGGCATGACGTTGTCCGATCTGCTCTCCGAGCGCATCTGGCAGCCGATGGGCGCGGAGGAAGACGCGCATTACCACGTCGATCGCATCGGCACCGAAAGCGGCGGCGGCGGCCTGTCGACCTGCTTGCGCGATCTCGCCCGATTCGGCGAGACCATGCGCAATCACGGCCGCTCCAACGGCCGGCAGATCGTGCCTTCATCTGTCGTCGAGGACATCGCGCGCGGTGGCGATCCCGAGAAATTCAAGCCCGCCGGTTACACCACGCTACCCGGCGCCTCCTATCGCAATCAATGGTGGGTCACGCACAATGCCCACGGCGCATATATGGCGCGTGGCGTTCACGGCCAGGGCATCTATATCGATCCCAAGGCCGAGATGGTGATCGCGCGCTACGCCTCGCACCCCGCAGCGGGCAACGCCGCCAACGACCCCGTGACGCTGCCGGCCTACATGGCGCTGGCGAAGGAGCTGATGGCGGGCGAGTGAGGTCCGCCTACGGCAGCTCCCGCCAGCGCATCGGCAAAATGCCGTCCTGCCTGAAACTGGCGAGGAAGCGGAAGCGGGCGGCTTGCGGATTGGGGCGGGCTTCGATCGGCGTGCCCAGGATCTGCACAACGTCCGTCTCGTCATAGGCGGGCCAGGGTGGCAGACCCGATCCGTTCGGGTCCCCGTGCGCAGCGAAATTCACCCAATAGCTCATCATGATCCGCGCCAGAGCGCGGTCCTGTTCGGCCGGCGGTGCTGAGCTGCCGATCACCTGTTGCGGTGTCAGTGTGCCGAACACGAACGGGATTTCAGTGACGTGCGAGGCGATCGGCGTGTAGTGCGAGGTATAGCTGAAGTGATAGCCGTAGACTGGCGCGCGTCCCCCGCGCCAATGCAATCGCAGCCACTGCCAGCATTGCTCGCCGACCACGATGTCGCCCGTGAGCGCCGCCGCAGAAGTCCTGGCCTCCGCATCGGTCGCCGCGGGATAGACCTTCAGGAAATCGGCCATGCGCTCCTTGCCGAACATCGCCTCGGCCGCGGCGAGAAAGGCTTGCGCTGATTCGTCGGGGAGTGACTGCGAACGGAAAGGAAATTCCTCGGCCGCATTCCAGCCCGCCAGCAGCGGGATGTACATCTGTTCGCCGCGCCGGAAGCGCCGCGCGGGCACATCAGGAACGACAAGACCATCGATACTCGGCGAGAAGGCCGTCACGACCGGGCTGGTCCTGAAACTCCACGGCGCGGCTGCATTCAACCGATCGGCCGGCATGCTGCGCAAAGCTGCGATCGACGCGTTGTCCTGTTGCCGGGCAAAAGCGAGACCACGCGCGCGGGCTTCTTCAAAGCCCTGAAGCGGGCCGTGCTTGCCATCCCAGAACGCGCCGCTCTGTCCAATGGCCTTGTGAAACAGCCCATGTGCGAGAGGCGAGGCCATCAGGATGCCGACGGCCATGGCGCCGGCGGATTCGCCGAACACGGTGACGTTCTCGGGGTCGCCGCCGAAGCCGGCGATGTTGGCCTTGACCCAGCGCAGCGCCGCCAGTTGATCCTGCAGGCCGTAATTGCCTGAAGGCGCCTCCGCGTCGAGATCGGGGTGGGCGAAGAAGCCTAAGATGCCGAGGCGGTAGTTGAAGCTGACGACGACGACACCTTTCGCTGCTAGCGCGTTGCCATCGGTTGCGGGATTCGCCGAGGAGCCGAACTGAAAGCCGCCGCCGTGAATCCACACCATCACGGGCCGCTTCTCATCCGCGTGCTTCGCCGCGGTCCAGATGTTGAGATAGAGGCAATCCTCGTCGCGTGGTCCCGGCCGCGGGTCGTTTTCGAGCGCCGATAGACACCCCGCGCCGAACACAAGCGCATCGCGCACGCCATCCCAGGACTCCGGGGGCTGCGGAGCGCACCAACGCAGAGGCCCGACCGGCGGTGCTGCGTAGGGAATGCCTTTGAACGCGATCACGCCGCTTGCATCGCGCGGGCCGCCACGCACGGCCCCCGCTTGCGTGCGGACCACGCGTTGCAGCCCGGCTGCTGTCGTACTCGTGAAACCATGCATGGCCGTTTCTTTCGATAGCGTGGGCGGCGCCCGGACGCCCCCGGGCAGGTTCAGGCGGCACCCTATCGACATTCCTCTTCGCTCGATTTAGATGTTCTGCCAATCAATTTCTAAAAACCGGCAACATGCGGCAGCCGCTCCGTTTTCCATGGCCTGATCTTGATGTGGATGATGTCTCCGCGCCCGTTATCGCCGTGCGCGTCGACGTGATCGGGACCAAGGACGAGGTGCCCGATCACAGGCACCGCAAGGGGCAACTTGTCTTTGCGCTGGGCGGCGCCGTGACGTGCCGCGTTCCCACCGGTCTGTGGATGGTGCCGCCGCATTGCGCGGTGTGGATTCCAGGAGGCATGCAGCACAGCAACCTCGCGACGGAAAACGCCCGGCTGTTTTTCGTCTACATCGAGCCTGAGGTCGTGGACCTGCCGGATCGGTGCTGCACGCTTTCGATCTCCCCACTGTTGCGTGAAGTGATCGTCGAGCTGGCCAATCAGATCGCGAATGACGAGGCGAGGGTGGAGCTTCTGGCGAGCGTCCTGCTGCGCGAGCTTCCCCGCATGCCGGTTCAGCAGCTGCATCTGCCGCTCTCGCCCGAGCCGCGGTTGAAGAAGATTGCCGCGGCGCTGGCGAAAAACCCTTCCGATCGCAGGACGCTGGCCGAATGGGCCGATCGCGTCGCGCTGAGCGAGAGCAGCCTCGCGCGTCTCGTGGTCAGGGAGACGGGCTTAAGCTTCGGGCGGTGGCGCCAGCAATTGCACCTGATCGTCGCCTTGCGGGAGCTGACGTCCGGCGCGAGCGTGCAGCAGGTGTCCGCCGATCTCGGCTACGACTCCGTCGCGGCCTTCATCACCATGTTCAAGAAGGCGCTCGGGAAACCACCAGGGAAATATCTGAGCGGTATTTTCCCTGAATATAAGAATTGACTTATATTAGCGTCGACCGATATTAATCCTGGCACGAAACGACAAGGAGGAGCGCCATGGAGATCGACGTCGTCAGGGTATTAGGGCTGGTTACGCGTTCGGTGAGGAATTTCGAGAAGGACGGGAAGGCAGCCAGTGCGGTGACACTGACGCGGCTTTACGAGACCAGCGTCGACGATCTCTGGGACGCAGTGACCAGCGAGCAACGCATTCCGCGCTGGTTCTTGCCGGTCGGGGGAGATCTCCGGCTCGGCGGAAAATACCAGCTCAAGGGGAATGCAGGCGGGACCATCACGGCATGTACGCCGCCGACCCATTTTGCGGCGACCTGGGAATTCGGCGGCGCGATGAGCTGGATCGACGTCAAGCTGACGGCAGAACGAAGCCAGGCGCGGCTGACGCTCGAGCACACCGCGATGATCGAGGATCATTGGAATCAGTTCGGTCCAGGGGCAGTCGGGATCGGCTGGGATCTCGCCATTGCCGGGCTGGAGCGATATGTTGCGACCGGGGCATCGGTCGACCATGAGACGGCCGAGGCATGGATGGGCTCTCCCGCGGGCAAGGAATTCATGACGAGCAGCGGCGAGTATTGGCGCGCAGCGCATGTCGCAAGCGGCGTGGATCCTGCGTCCGCGAAACAGCGGTCGGACCGTACCATCGCTTTCTATCGCGGCGAGACGCCGCCCGACGTGGCGCATCCGGGCACAGGAAGCTGATGCAAATCTTCGAGGTCCTTGCCGACCCCGTCCGCCGTCGCATCCTCGAGCTGCTTGCGCCCGGCGAGATGGCGTCCGGCGAGGTCGTCGAAGTGATCGGAGCGGAGTTCGGGATCACGCAGGCCGCCGTGTCGCAGCACCTCAAGGTGCTGCGCGAGAGCGGCTTCGCGACGGTTCGGGCGGAGGCGCAAAGACGGCTCTATTCGGTCGATGCTGCGGGCCTCCAAGCGGTGGATGCATGGATCGGTCAGTTCCGCAATTTCTGGGAGCCGAAGCTGGATGCGCTGGCGACGGAAATCGCGCGCGGCAAACGCGAGCGTCGTAACGCGCCAATGAGCAAGCGGAGCGGGAAGCGGGCGTGAAGGCATTGCGGCCACGCCTCATGGAGACGTTTCCGTTCTTTGCCCGGCGGGGGATGGGCTTGAGCGGCGGCATCTCGGTGTCGCCCGGGCTGGCGGCCCATCTGAGGCCGTACTGCAGGTTCGCGGCCTGCGCGGCGGCGACGAGCTGTACAAAGCCCCAGACGATTGCGGCGGGCAGCATCGATAGCTCGAAGCTCATCGCCATTGGCTGTCCCCCAATCTGCAAGAAATCAGCGCGATCCCGGGTGCCATCCGGGAGTTTGGGAATCTCGGGATCGAGGTGATCCCAGGCATATCCGCGCGAGCAGAACAGCACGACGGACGGTTTGAACGTGCTGGCATCGTCCAGCGTGCCGACATAGATGCCGATTAAGTCCGGCTTCTCGTCCGGCTTGTTGTAGATAGGCGAGCCGCAGTTCGGACAGAACCCTTTGCGCTTGACCGCGCCGCTGACGGCAGTGCGCTCGATTTCGCGCACCTCGCCTGTCACCGCGACTGCGCTGCGCGCGAACACGAAGATGCAGCTGTGGCCGCTGCCGGTATCGCGCTGACAGTCGCTGCACTGGCATTGGAAGCCGCGGATCGGCGCGGACGCAATGGTGTAACAAACCGCGCCGCAGGCACAACGACCTGAATATGTCATTCGTCTCCCTCCCAACGGGCCGGCGCGATTTCACACAAGCCGGATATTTGCCGGCCCGCTCACTCGCGCGACATCTTCTCGAACCTCTTCACCAGCCGCTCCCGCTTCAGCCGCGACAGGCGCTGGATCCAGAACATGCCGTCGAGCTGGTCGATCTCGTGCTGGTGGCAGACAGCACGCAAGGCTTCCGACTCCTCTTTGTGCATGCTGCCGTCGAGATCCCGATAGCTGATCCGCACGCGGGCGTGGCGCTGGACCTCGTCGTTGACGCCGGGCATCGAGACGCTGCCTTCGCGATGCAGGATCATCTCGGGTGAGGCCCATTCGATCTCCGGATTGACATAGGTCTGTGCACCGTCCCTGGCGTCGAGCTCGAGCACGACGACGCGCAAGGGCACGCCGACATGCGGCGCCGTGATGCCGATGCCGGGCGCGGCGCGCATGGTCTCGAGCAGATCATTTGCAAGCTCGCGGAGCGCATCGTCGAACGCGGTGACGGGGTCAGCCGGCATCGCGAGCCGGCGGTCGGGATAGCGGACGATCGGGCGAATGGTCATGCAAGCTCCTAGCACTCACGGATGGTTGAAGCATCCCGTTCTTGACGCCCTACCAACTGGAAGGTAGCTAGGGACAATGACCCACGTTTCCTCGACAGCCGACGACATCCTGGCCTGCGCGCGCAGCTTGATCATCGCGGGCGGCTACAATGGTTTCAGCTACGCCGACGTGGCCGAGGTGGTCGGTATCCGCAAGCCGAGCATCCACCATCATTTCGCCAGCAAGGTCGATCTGGTCCGCACGCTCGTGTCGCGCTACCGCGCCGAAGCCGAGGCGGGACTGTCCGCGCTCGAGCGCAATGTCCCTGATCCGCGCGACCAGCTCGAAAACTATGTCGCGTACTGGAAGGCGTGCATCAATGATGCGACAGCGCCGTTCTGCGTGTGCGCGCTGCTGGCCAGCGAGCTTCCGATCCTGCCGGAGGAGGTTGCGCTCGAAGTCCGTGCGCACTTCCGCTCCTTGGCTTCCTGGCTGACGGCCGTCATGGAGCGTGGCAAGCGGAAAGGGCAACTCAAACTCTCCGGCACAGCCCGCGTCGAGGCCGAAGGATTCATGGCGACCATTCACGGCGCCATGCTGTCGGCGCGTGCCTATGGCGATCCAAAGATGTTCGGTGTGATTACCACCCCGCTGCTGGACCGGCTGTCCAACAAGCACTGAGAGACATCGGCGAGACGATGACGATAGCCAGCAAGTGGGCTGGATCGAAGACGGTTTCGTTGTGTGTAAGAAAACTACCAACTAGTAGGTATAGGAGAGACTGCGATGGCGCGATATCAATTGAATCCGGTTCATTGCGACCGCGAGCGATGGCTGAAGCAATATTACTTCGTGCGAGCGGCGTTCTCGGTTGCCTGGGTCGCTGCTGCGTTTGCCGCCGGGGCTTCTTCTCCAGTGATCGCCGGCGCCTTGCTCGTCCTCTATCCCGCATGGGACGCCGCTGCCAACTTCGCGGACGCGGTTCGCAGCGGCGGACTCGCTCAAAGCCGCCCGCAGGCTCTGAACGTTGTGGTCAGCCTGGCGACCACCGTCGCGGTGCTTGTGACCTTGCAGATGAGCATGAACCGGGTGCTCGGAATCTTCGGGGCATGGGCGATCCTGTCGGGATTGCTCCAACTCGGAACGGCCATCCAGCGCTGGCGGAGTTTTGGCGCGCAATGGGCCATGGTGCTCAGCGGGGGCCAGTCGGCTCTCGCAGGCGGCTTCTTCATCTTTCAGGCCACGATGCCCGCGATTCCCTCGATCGCGAATGTCGCGGGCTATGCTGCAGTCGGTGCGCTCTACTTCCTGGTCTCGGCGGTCTGGCTCACGGTCGGCGAGTGGCGGCGTAGCGCGGCTGTTTGAAGCCTTGCCATTCAAGCCTTGTCGCGGACGCTCACCCGTCCGGATAGGGCGTGCCGTCCTTGTGCACGAATCGGCCGTCGGAGTTGGCGCTCATCATGTCGATGTCGGAGCAAATCGTGAGATCGTCGGGCGAGCGAGAGCCGACTTCGAGATAGAGGGCGATGGCGCTCGAACGGTTGATCAAGTGATGGCCGTTGCCGCTGTTTTTCGCGAAGGCGGCGCAGTCACCGGCGCGGAGCACGATCTCGCATTTGTCCTCGATCAGCGTCACTTCGCCTTCGAGGACATAGACGAATTCGTCCTCATGCGAGTGCCAATGCCGCTGGCTCGACCAGTTGCCGGGCGGCAAGCGCATCAGGTTGACGCCGAAATCGGACAAGCCTCCGGCATTGCCGAGCCGCTGCCGGACCCGATCGGCGCAAGGTGCATCGAAGGGCGCGGGGTAGCCGGCGCCCTTGCGGGCGGGTACGGCAGCGATGTCGATTTTCGGCATAAGCATTTCCCTGCAGTTCTCTAGCGTTGCGTGGCCTGGCACATCGCGGAGCGCCAGGCGCGTCGTCGAACCCGGTCACGGATTTCGCCGCATCCGCACGGCCAGTTTCGCACGGCAAGGCCGGATGGCGCGCGAGGAGGCGGACGATCGCGTTAGCGACGGGACGAATTCAATAGCGGCGGGATGATGCCATCATGCAGGTGTTTTGCCCGACGAGTCAAACGGCGGGTCTTCCTTCGCACTGCAAAGAGCTGCGCTGTAAGTCCTTGATCCGACAGCGCCCCGCTACTGTGCATGGGGTTGTTTTCGCGTTTTTTGTTTGGCAGGTCACAAAAGCGTGCCGCAAAAACTTGCGTCGGCCTGTCGGCCCACCATGTTCCCATTCGTCTTCCACCCAGACAGATCTGACGGGAGACCAAAATGAACGCTTCCTCCTATCGCTGGGTGATCGTCGCCGCGGGCGGCTTGCTCGGCTGCGTCGCCATCGGCGGCATGTTTTCGCTGCCGGTATTCCTGCAGCCGATCGCAAAGGACACCGGCTGGTCCGTGACCGGCATCTCCAGCGCCATGACGATCGGCTTTCTGGCAATGGCCTGCACCAGCATGGTCTGGGGCACGTTGACGGACCGGTTCGGGCCGCGGCTGGTGGTGCTGACGGGATCGACGGTGCTGACCGTGAGCCTGTTCGCGGCGAGTCACGCCACCTCGCTGCTGGCGTTTCAGTTCGTCTTCGGGCTTCTGGTCGGAGCGTCCTGTGCGGCGATCTTCGCGCCGATGATGGCGACCGTGACCGGCTGGTTCGACACCCATCGCAGCCTCGCGGTCTCGCTGGTGTCGGCCGGCATGGGCATGGCGCCGATGACGATGGCGCCGCTCGCGGCCTGGCTCGTCTCCGGCCATGACTGGCGCACCTCGATGCAGATCGTGGCGCTGGTGGTCGGCGCCATCATGATCCCGGTCTCGTTCCTGGTGCGCCGCCCGCCGGCGCTCGCGCACGCCTTGGCCGCGCCTGCGGGCGAGGGCGCCGTGCAAGGTGAGATGTCGATGGGAGAGGCGCTGCGCTCGCCGCAATTCCTGATCCTGCTCGCGACCAATTTCTTCTGCTGCGCCACGCATTCCGGTCCGATCATTCACACCGTCTCCTATGCCGTGAGCTGCGGCATCCCGCTGGTCGCGGCGGTGACGATCTACAGTATCGAAGGCTTTGCCGGCCTCGGCGGACGCATCGCCTTCGGCCTGATGGGTGACCGCTTCGGCGCCAAGCGCGTGCTCGTCTCGGGCCTGCTGTTGCAGGCCTTCGGCGCACTCGCCTATGTCTTCGCGCATCAGCTCGCGACGTTCTACGCCGTCGGGGCCGTCTTCGGCTTCATCTATGCCGGCACCATGCCGCTCTACGCGGTGCTGATCCGCGAAAATTTCCCGCTCAAGATGATGGGCACCGTGATCGGCGGCACCGCCATGGCCGGCAGTCTCGGCATGGCCACGGGCCCGCTCGCCGGCGGCCTGATCTACGATGCGTTCTCGAGCTACGCCTGGCTCTATATCGCCTCCTGGGCGATGGGCCTCGGCGCCTTCCTGATGGCGATGAATTTCAAGCCGTTCCCGAAGCCGCGAGCGGAGTTGGCGCCGGCGGCGGCGTAAGCAAGTTCATCGAGGCGCAGCACTAGAGCTGCGCCTCGATCGCGGGCTTGTCGATGATGGACCACACTTGCCGTATTTTTCCGTCGCGAAATCGATAGAACACGTTTTCGCAGAAGGACACGCGCCTGCCGTTCACATCCAGCCCCAGAAACGTTCCAGCCGGTGTGCAATCGAACTTCAGCCGGGCGGCGATGTGGGGCGGATCGCAGACCAGCAGCTCGATGTTGAAATGCAGATCCGGAATTGTGCGAAAATCCTGCTCCAGCATGGCACGATAGCCGGACAGTCCGAATGGTCGCGCATTGTGGGCGACATCATCGTGGACGAACTGTCCGAGCGCGGGCCAATCCTGCCGGTTCAGGCAGGCGATGTAATTGCGGTAGATGTCGGCGAGGTCGGACCTGGTCATGGCGTGCTCCTGCGGCTTCGGCCATAACGCAGCAACAGGGCAATCGGCGCAGGCGCTCACTGACGTTTTTCGAAGAACAGGTCCGGGTAGGGATCGTCATTGAAGCGGGGGATCTCGCTCCAGCCGCTTCGTCGGTAGAGCTGGCTGGCCTCCGCCAGGGCGCTGTTGGTGTCGAGCCGCAATAGCTTGATGCCGAGCCCGCGCGCAGCATCCTCGGTCATGTCCATCAGACGCCGGCCAAGCCGCAATCCGCGCGCCGCCGGTGCGACCCACAGCCGCTTGATCTCGGCATAGCCGTGATCGGTGCCCTTGAGCCCGACGCAGCCGACCGGTAGCGTGTCCGACATCGCGACGATGAACGTGCCGCGCGGGCGGCGCATATCCTTGGCGTCGGGATCGCGCGACAGCGAGACGTCGAACCCCTGCTTGAAGCGGCGGCCGAGCTCGCCATAATATTCGCCGAGGCAATAGCGCGCCTGTTCGCTCCGCGGGTCCATCTCGTCCAGCGTGACGCGCTCGCGCGTCAGCGCGGAAGCAACCAAATCCATCGCCGCCAGCAGCGCCTCGCGTTGCGCATGTTGGGCGAGGAAGCCCTCGGCCTGCGTATTCGACAGCGCCTCGTAGGCCGCGAACTCGCGCCGGCCCGCACGCGTCAACGTCGCGACGCGACGGCGCGCATCGTCCTCATGCGCATTGGTCTCGACCAGCCCTTCGTCCTCGAGGCAGCGGAGGAGGCGGCTCATCAGGCCGGAATCGAGGCCGAGATAGTCGCGAATCTCGGCCACGTCCGAACGTCCATGCCCGATCGCGTTGAGCACGCGCGCCGCCCCCAGTGGCCGCCCGCGTCCCAGGAATGACGTGTCGAGCGCGCCGACAGCGGACGTGACGGCACGATTGAAGCGGCGGACGCGGGAAACAGGGTCGAGCATGATATATCTGACTTTAGTCAGACATATCATCGAAGTCAATCAGTGCACGTTTTCGCTTCACCAGCGAACTGCGCTTCAATCCAGGCCCAGGACCTTGCGGGATTTCCGCGTGAGTTTCGCCGCGATCAGCGCGTGCGCCTGCGCCAGATAGGCCGTGAGCTCGGCGTCCGGCAGCGCGTTGTTGCCGACGAGTTGCACCCATTTGGCGCGCGCCAGATAGGGCGCCGGCCGCGCAAGGCCGTGCTCGATCAGCATGGCATAGGCCATGTTCGAGACCTTGAACATGTAGCCGCCGGAGCGCGCGGCAAAGCCGCCGCCGAGTGCGAACATCTTGCCGCCGACCTTGAACACGGAGGTACCCTCCCACTGCACCACCTTGGTGACGGCGGGCAGGCGCAGGCAGCGGGTTTCGAAAGTTTTGGGAGTCATCGCCTAAGCGATAGCACAGCGTAGGCGGCTTGCAACGCCGCAACGATGGAGCGCCTCTGCGTGCCGCACCGCGTCCGCGATACGAGAGGAACGACCCCACTTGTATCGTGCCGTCCGATCCCCCACACTCCACATCACTCAATCAGTCACAGGAATAAGGTCATGGCTCGCATTCGCTGTATCACCGAGATGGGGATGGGCGTCGACGTGCACGGCAGGGACGCCACCAAGGCGGCGAAGCGTGCCGTTTCTGATGCCATCAGGCATTCGAGCCTCGGCTTCTTCCGGATGATCGACAAGACTGCGAACGACATGTTCGTCGACGTCACGATCGCGGTGCCGAATCCCGAAGCCGTCGACAAGGACGCGGTCGCGAAGGAGCTGCCTTACGGCACCGTCACCGTCAACGCGGTGAAGGGCGGGCTGGAGATTCCCTCGGCTGCGGAGCAGGGTAACGACCCCATCCTCATCGCCAATGCCGCCGTCATCGTCAGCTTCGATAAGGACTAGGCCGGTGTCCGACGGTGACGTGACCCTACTGGATCGCCCGATCTGGAGCGCGCTGACGACCAGCCACAAACATCTGGCCGAGGGTGGCCCGGGAGCGCTGCGCTATCCGGTGGACGTGACGCCTTTTGCCGACATGGTCGACATGTCCGAGACGAGCTTTGCCGAGCTCGGCAATCTCCTGTCGGGCTCGCAGGTCGCCGCGCTGTTCACACCCGAGGCCGTCGACGTTCCCGCCGGTTTCAAGGTCGTGCTGGCCGGACCCTGCGAGCAGATGATCGGCTCCCCGGCCGATAGCCCGCTTCGCGATGCCGAGATCGTCCGGCTGGGTGCAGCCGACGTTCCCGCCATGATGGCATTGACGGAGTTGACGAAGCCCGGTCCATTCGCGCGGCGCACGCACGAACTCGGGACGTTTCTTGGCATCCGCGCCGGCGGCGAATTGGTCGCGATGGCCGGCGAGCGCATGAAGCCGGGCAATTTCGTCGAGATGACGGCCGTCTGCGTCCACCCTGATCATCGGGGGCGGGGCTACGCGCAGGCGCTGCTGGCGGCGGTCGCGCGGCAGATCGAGGCGCGCAGCGAAATTCCGTTCCTGCACGTGTTCTCGAGCAACTCGTCGGCCATCGCGCTGTACCAGCGGCAGGGGATGCGGACTCGGCGCCGCCTGCACGTGACTGCGTTCATGAAGCAGAGATGAGCCGCGCCGTCCGGTCAGGCTTCATATCTGGCGAATTCACGCTATATCGATCCCAACCATCATTGGGGAAACACATGGACGCCAGAACACCTGATTTTTCCGCCACGCGGACAGCAATGCAGAGTTACGTCGATCAGGAGATCATTCCGGGTGCATCCTGGGCGGTGCTGCGGGGCCGCGAGGTCGTCGATCAGCAGTGCGTCGGTTTCGCCGATCGCGAGACCAGCACCGCGCTGCGGCCCGATCACATTTTTCGCGCCTTCTCCAATACCAAGATCTTCGTCACCTGCGCGATCATGCTGTTGGCCGAGGAAGGCCGCATCGGGCTCGATGACGTTGTCGAGAAATTCCTGCCGCAACTCGGCAATCGCAAGGTTCTGAAGCCGGGCGCTTTGAGCCTTGCCGACGTCGAACCGGCGAAGAGCCCGATCACGATCCGGCAGCTTCTGACCCATACCTCCGGCCTCAGCTACGGCATCTTCGATCCCGGCACGGTGCTGTTCAAAAGCTATAACGAGGCGCGCGTTCTCAATCCGTTGACGCCGCTGACCGACATGATCGACCAGCTCGCCGATCTGCCGCTGTCCTTTCATCCCGGCGCGTCCTGGGAATATTCGGTTGCGACCGACGTGCTCGGGCGTGTCGTGGAGGTCGTCTCCGGCAAGCCGCTCGACGCCGTGCTCAAGGCGCGCATTTTCGAGCCGCTCGGCATGACCGACACCGGCTTCCACGTGCCGGACGCGCAGCAGGGCAGGCTGGTCGCGCTCTACAACGGCACGGATGTCCTCGATCCCATGAAGCCCGGCCTCACCCGGGCCGACGACCTGCCTTATCCGCAGGCTTATCGGCGGCAATTCCCGCGGCTGTCGGGCGGCGGCGGACTGGTCTCGACCTTGCCCGACATGCTCGCTTTGATACGGGCGCTGCTTCCCGGCTCGGATGCTCTGCTGAAGCCGGAGACGCTGCGGCAGATGATGACGAACCAGTTGCCCGCCGGCGAGAACATCCGCTTCGCCAATCTCGGCCCGATCCCCGGCAAGGGCTTTGGCCTCGGCGGCGCGGTCACCTTCGCGCCGATGCCGTTCGATCCCCCGAATTCGACCGGCGAATTCCAGTGGGGCGGCCTCGCCGGCACCCATTGGTGGATCTGCCCGCAGGCCAATACCGCCGGTGTGCTGATGACGCAGCGCTACATGGGCTTCTGGAATCCGTTCTTCTTCGAGTTCAAGCGTCTGGCCTATCAGGCCGTCGGAGGCTGATCGCGAAAAAAATTGCAGGTTGCCGCGAATCCTTTCCGGTCGTCGCGCCCTCTCTTGACGGTCGAGGCATTTTGCTTCGGCTCATCTCGGAGGATGTGATGACATTTTACAGAAAGAACATCGGCGGCCTGCATCAGGCCGTGCGGATCGCCTTAGGCGTCGCGGTGGCGGTCGCGACATTCGTGTATCTTACCGGCGCTGCGGCGTGGCTGGTTGCGCTCGGCGGCGCCGGCTTCGCACTGACCGGCCTCGTCGGCTATTGTCCGATGTGCGCGATGGCCGGCATCGGAAGAGGAGGCGCGTCGTGAGCGCGGCCGGGATCTCGCCGGACCTGTTCGAGGCCGCGCGCCTCGGCGATCCCCAGGCGATCGCGTCTCTGCTCGAGACGGCGCAACCGAACATCCGCCGCTACGCCCGCGCCACCTGTCGCAGCTCGGCGGACGCCGAGGATGCGACGCAGGAGGCGCTGTGGATCCTGTTTCGCCATGTCGGCACGATCCGCTCGTGGCTGGCGTTTTCGGCCTGGCTGTTCAGTGTGGTCCGCCGCGAATGCCTGCGGCTTGCCCGCAAGGCAGGCCTCGCGCCGGCGATCGACGACGGAGAGGCGGAGGCGCTGCTGCTGTCGCGTCCTGAGGCCGATTTGCGGATCGACATCGCGGCGGCCTTCGAGGCGCTGCCGCCGCACTACCGCGACGTCGCGCTGATGCGCGACGTCAAGGAAATGACCATCGACGAGATCGCCGTCGCGCTCGGCGCGACCCGGCAGACCGTGAAGGCACGTCTGCATCGCGCCCGCGCCCTGATGCGCGAATATCTGACGAGATGAGCCATGACCGATTATCAAAGACGTGACGACCTGAAATCTATCCCGGCCTTCGTGGCGCTCGCGCCGGTCGAGGCCAACGCGTTCCTTGCGTTCAACCACGCGGTCGAGCGCAAGGACGGATTGATTCCGCCAAAATATCGCGAGCTGATCTCGCTCGCGGTCGCGCTCACCACGCCATGCGCCTATTGCCTCGACGTGCACACTGCGCAGGCGGCGAAGGCCGGTGCAACGCGAGAAGAAGTCGCGGAAGCCGCGTTGATTGCGGCCGCGGTTCGCGCCGGCGGCACGCTCGGCCATGCGTTGTTGGCGCAGCGCCTGTTCGAGCGACATCGGGGCGAGGAACTGGGATAGAGGAGCGGGCGGATGTCCCGCAGAGATCAGGAACTTGCCAAACTATCTCGGCCTCGACGGATTTCGCTTCGGCTGGGTCGTCGCCTGGATCGACCAGCGCGGCGATCACGGCTTTGATTATTCGCCGGGTCTTGCGCGGCTGCTCGCGCTGCCGCATGCCGGGGCGATGATCGACATGCCGATCGGATTGAAATGGAGTGGTTATCGCATCTGCGATTTGCGCGCACGCGAGCTGGTCGGTCCCGCCGTGTTTCTCGGCGCCCGCCGCGATCTCTGGACGTTCGCCGATATGGCGGCAGCCAATCGCCACTACTGGGAGCGCGAGGGCAAGGGCAGGGGCGTATCGGCGCAGCTCTGGAACATCAGGGACAAGATCAGGGACGTCGACGCGATCATGACGCCGGCGCGGCAGGCGACCATCGGCGAAGCGCATCCGGAATTGATTTTTTGGAATTTGGCTGGGCGGGTCCGGCTTGCAAAGAAGACATCGGCGGAGGGCCGCGGGCAGCGCATCGCACTCCTGCAGCAGCGCGGCTTCGGGCGCTTGCCGACATGGCTGACTCAACGACATAGCACCGGCATCGGCGGTGACGATCTGATCGACGCCTGTGCCTGCGCGATCGCGGCACGCGACAGCACGCAGCGGTTCGGCGGGGAGGAGACCGATCCGCGGGGCTTGCGGATGGAGATCAATTATTGAGGCCGTCGGGGTGCGAGGAGCCGGGAAAAAGCTGCAATTTATTTGAAGCTTGCAGGAACAGACGACGGCTGGCCCGCGTTCCTCGTGCGAACCGAACACGGAGAAGCTCGTCCGATGAGGGATGTCAGTCAGTTCGCGACCGCGATGCTTGCGCTCGTCTTCACCGGAGCACTGCTCGTCACCGGCCAGCTCTTCATCGAGCAACGCGCACAGCGCGATGTGATGCACGCCACCAACCATTTGCTGCGGCCATTGTGACCTGTACGGGAAAATGACCTGACTACTCGACCTTGCGTCGTTCGTCCGCTCGCCTAGACTAGGCGGCATCTCATGAACGAAGCCGGGGTCCTGATGTCCGATCTGTCCGCCTTTCCCATCACCAAGCGCTGGCCGGCCAAGCACCCGGAGCTGCTCCAGCTTTATTCGCTACCGACGCCGAACGGCGTCAAGGTCTCGATCATGCTGGAAGAGATCGGGCTTCCCTACGAAGTCCATCTCGTCGATTTCGGCAAGGATGACCAGAAGACGCCGGAATTCCTCTCGCTCAATCCGAACGGCAAGATCCCGGCGATCCTCGATCCCGATGGTCCCGGCGGCAGGCCGCTGCCGCTGTTCGAGTCCGGGGCGATCCTGCAATACCTCGCGGAGAAGACCGGCAAGCTGCTGCCGCAGGACGCCGCGCGCCGTTATCAGACCATCCAGTGGCTGCATTTCCAGATGGGCGGCATCGGGCCGATGTTCGGCCAAGTCGGCTTTTTCCACAAATTCGCCGGCAAGGACTTCGAGGACAAGCGGCCGCTCGAGCGCTACGTGGGCGAAGCCAAGCGGCTGCTCGGGGTGATGGAGATGCATCTTGCCGGCCGGCAATGGTTCATGGACGACGATTACACCATCGCGGACATCTCCATGCTCGGCTGGGTGCGCAACCTCATCGGGTTCTACGGCGCCCGCGATCTCGTCGAGTTCAGCCAGTTCAAATCCGTCCCCGCCTGGCTCGACCGCGGGCTGGCGCGTCCGGCGGTCGAGCGCGGGCTGAACATTCCGAAGCGGCCGTGAGATCAGGTTAGCGCCTTTTGGGTCATGTAGAGCGCCATCAGCAAGATGAGGGCGATCATGACCCGGCGCAGCACCGATTTGCTGACGCCATTAGCCGCGCGTGCGCCGAGATCGGTGCCGACCCAGAGGCCGGCAAGGATGCCGATGATGGCAGGCCAGCCGACCATGAGGCCCTTGCTCCAGTAGATCCAGGCCGCCGGAATATTGGTCGGGATGACCGAGAAGACGAGGCTGACGAGCTGGGCCTGATGCTGCGGCACCCGCAGGCCCGCCGCGAGCCCGACGGTGATCGCGAGCCCACCGCCGATGCCCATGAAGCCGGAGGAAAATCCGGCAAGCATGCCGATGAGGAGCAGCGGCAGCCAAGGCAGCTTGTCTCGGTCGCAGGTCTCATTGCTTTTCTCCTCGCGGTCGCGGCGCAGGATCAGGAGAGCGATCAGCGCGACGAGATAGACGACGTAGGTCCATTGCAACACCGAGTCGGACACTGCGGCCGCAGCGTAGCCGCCGCCGGCACCGCCGAAGAGAAACCCGATGCCGATCCAGACGATCCACAGCAACGGGCTGCGATTGCCGCTCTGCCAGTAGCGGCGAACGCCCGCGAGTCCCGTCGGTGGAACCTGCGTGATCAGCGATGTCCCCTGGGCGACGTGTTGCTCGGCGCCCAGTAGCAGTACGCTGAAAATCACGAGGCCGCCTCCGGGACTCGTGCCCATGAAGCCCGATGTCAGCCCGCCGATGAGGCCGACCCCAATGCCTGCGAGCAGGTCATGGACCCACGACATCGCTCAGCTCCTGGTCCGTCGCTTGACGTCGGCCTTTGTGGTGCGAAATCCATCGATCACGCCGGTCACGGCCGCCATGCAGGCCTCGATGTCAAAATCCTGGCCCCAGCATTTTTGCAGCACAAAACCCTGGAAGATCGCGATCAGCACGCGCGCGATCGCTTCCGCACCGAGATCGCGTTTGATGAGGCCGTCATGCTGGCCCCGCTCGACCAGGGCGACGATCAGGGCGCGGGGCATGTCGATGCCTTCCACGACGCTGGTGCGGACGCGGCGGTTGCGTAGGGCTTCGGCCCAGCCATGGATGCCGACACGGCGGCGCGCTTCGCCGGCGGAGTCGGTGAGCCATTGCGCGTAGACGCCGACCAGCGCGTGAAGTCCTTCGATCGGATCGCCGGATCCTTGCGCGACCGAATTGAGCACGGCCTCGCGCCGATGCCGGTCGTCGGCGAGTGCCTCGATCAGATCGTCCTTGCTCTGGAAGTAGAGATAGACCGCACCGTGGCTCAGCCCCGACCGTTTGACGATGTCGGCCATCCCGGTCTGGTGAAAACCGTCCTCGGCGAAGCAGGCAAGGGCGGCTTCGAGAATCTGCTGCCGCCGGCCTTCACGTTGCTTGTCGCTGATTTTCGGCATTCGCCATCCACAAAAAAATGACAAATCAATCGTTTTAGTCGTTCTGCAGGACAAGCGGCTTCGCAACACCTGATATGATAAAAAACGATCAGTCAGTCATTTTTATTATGAAAGGGTATCGTGGTCAAGCCCGAGGAACCGGGGGCCGGGAAACAGGAGGTAACCTTCAAAGGCGCCCCCGGCGGCCAGGAAACGCCCCTTGAGCGCGCGGTCCTAGAACAGCCGTCCGCCGTTCGGCACGGGCTTGCTCGGCTGCACCAGCACGACTTTGCCGTCGGCATCGGGGAAACCGAGGGTCAGCACCTCCGAGACAACGGGGCCGATCTGGCGCGGCGGGAAATTCACGACCGCAGCCACCTGTTGGCCCACTAGCGTTTCAAGCGGATGATTTTCGGTGATCTGCGCCGAGCTCTTGCGCACGCCGATCGCGGGACCGAAGTCGATCCACAGCCGCCAGGCCGGCTTGCGCGCCTCGGGGAACGGCTTTGCATCGACGATGGTGCCGACGCGGATATCGACCGCGAGAAAAGTGTCGAAGTCGATGGTCGGCGATGCGGTCGCGGCTGGATCGTGGGTGACGTGCATGGAGTGTCCGTTCGAAGAGCTGGCATCGTTTTCGCAATATTGTCGCGCGAACCGGAGTTGCGTACAACGCCTTGGGATCACGATACGACGCATGCGCGAGGAACGCTTTGCCCAACATCATCTACGGCATCAAGAACTGCGACACCATGAAGAAGGCGCGCGCCTGGCTCGACAGCCATGGCGTCGCCTACGCGTTTCACGACTACAAGACGGCGGGCGTGGAGAAGGACAAGCTCAAGCAGTGGAGCGAGAAGGTCGGTTGGGAGACGCTGCTCAACCGCGCCGGCACGACTTTCAAGAAGCTGCCCGATGCCGACAAGGAAGGCCTCTCCGAGAAAAAGGCGCTGGCGTTGATGCTAGCGCAACCATCGATGATCAAGCGGCCGGTGCTTGAAGTCGGCGGCAAGCTGCTGGTCGGCTTCAAGCCGGAGATCTATGTCAAGGAAGTCACGACCAAGGAAGCCGCCGCCAAATCGCGCTGACCGCTAGTTCAGCTCGATGATCTCGGTGGGAACACCTGAGCCCTGCTGGTCCGCGAACTCGACCAGTTCGGCCGGCGCGATGCGGCCCGGGGTGCGATGGAACAGGTCGTGGTCGATCACCGCGCGCAATCTCGGGCGCGGCAGCGCGTCATTTCCGCGCATCAGATTCTTGATCTCGAAGCCGCCGTCCTCGCAGAAGGTCTTGAGCGACGCGATGATGTGACAGACCTTGCCGTCGCTCTGGAACGGCAGCAGCAGGCGCTCATAGGCGACGATACGGCCGTAGATGTCATCGACGTCGGCAACGCTGTAGACAGGCAGCCCACGCGCCACGCATTCATGATAGACCGGCATCACCAGGGGCGCGAGACGCGGCCCGATATAGTCGTCGAGCAGAACGCCCTTGCCGGTGTGTCCATAGGCGCGCGAGATGCGCGTGCCTTCGCTCTGGATGGTCAGACGCGGTGTCGGCATCGACGCATCCACCGTATAATAGATCAGATCGGAGAGCTCTTCCTCGAGCCGCGCAGGCTGGTACTCCCAGATCGCCGGGGCCGTCTGCTCGCGCGCATAGAGCCGCAGCCACGTGTTCAGGAGATCACGCTGCCTGATCGACTTGACCACGGAAGGAGCCGCGCTTGCAAAATCCAAGACAATATTCCCGGCGAATAGAAATTCCGGACGCATGAAACCCGCGCATGATCCTCGCTGCGGGAAAATTTTCTATGAAGGCTGGCGCATGGAACGAAAGACCGTTAACGACGGCTTGATGACCGGCGCTTTGCGAACCGGGAAGCCGGGCAGGCGCGACAACAAAACATGTCCGACTAAGGGAGCATAAGTCTCCCGGCCGGAGGCCTGACCTGCTCAGCTTTCCGCCTTGCCTAACCCCCGTCACCTCCGGCATATTCCGCGCCCGGAGGCGGCGTTCCGGATGGGCTCCAGGGAGTGGCTCCAAGGGCCTCCGGAAAGCCGAAGCAACAAGGATAGCCACGCGCGTTGTGCGGGCAGGGGGAAAACTGTTTGGCCGATGAGTTCATTCTCGAAACGGAAGGCTTGACCAAGGAGTTCGCGGGCTTCTTCGCCGTCCGCGGCGTTGCGCTCAAGGTTCGCCGTGGGAGCATTCACGCGTTGATCGGCCCGAACGGCGCCGGCAAGACGACGTGCTTCAATCTTTTGACCAAGTTCCTCAAACCGTCTGCCGGAAAAATCCTGTACAAGGGGCAGGACATCACCGCGATGGCGCCCGCCGACGTGGCTCGCCTGGGGCTGGTTCGCTCGTTCCAGATCTCGGCGGTATTTCCCCATCTCACCGCGCTGGAAAACGTGCGCGTCGCGCTTCAGCGCCAGCACGGCAGCTCCTTCGATTTCTGGCGCTCCAAGTCCGTCCTCAACCAATTCAACGATCGCGCGCGCGAGCTGTTGAACGATGTCGGCCTCAGCGAGTTTTCCAATACGCCCGCGGTCGAGATGCCCTACGGGCGCAAGCGCGCACTGGAGATCGCAACCACGCTCGCGCTCGACCCGGAGATGATGCTGCTGGACGAGCCGATGGCCGGCATGGGCCACGAGGACATCGACAAGATCGCGGCGTTGATCAAGCGCATCTCCGCGAAATACACCATCCTGATGGTCGAGCATAATCTGAGCGTCGTTGCCAATCTCTCCGACATCATCACCGTGTTGACGCGCGGCCAGGTGCTGGCGCAAGGCCATTACAGCGAGCTCACCAAGGACGAACGCGTCAAGGAAGCCTATCTGGGAGCCGGTCATGGCTGAGACTGCAACGGCGGAAGCTCCCGCAAAGGCCGCGAGCGGCGGCAACCTCCTCCAGGTCCGCAACCTCGAAGCTTGGTACGGCGAGTCCCACATCCTGCACGGGATCAACTTCGACGTGAACGCGGGCGAGGTCGTCACCCTGCTCGGGCGCAACGGCGCCGGCAAGACCACCACGCTGAAGTCGATCATGGGCATCATCGGCAAGCGCACCGGCTCGGTGAAGTTCAATAACCAGGACATCATCCGCACGACCTCGGACAAGATCGCGCGGATGGGAATCGCGTTCTGCCCGGAAGAGCGGGGAATTTTCGCCAGCCTCGATGTCCGCGAGAACCTGCTGCTGCCACCGGTGGTGCGTCCCGGCGGATTGCCGCTCGAGCAGATCTTCGATCTGTTTCCGAACCTGAAGGAACGGCTCAACAGCCAGGGAACCAAACTCTCCGGCGGCGAGCAGCAGATGCTCGCGATCGCGCGCATCCTGCGCACCGGCGCGAACTTCCTGATGCTGGACGAGCCGACGGAGGGTCTCGCGCCCGTCATCATCCAGCAGATCGGCCACACCATTGCGCGGCTCAAGAAGGAGGGTTTTACGATCCTCCTGGTCGAGCAGAACTTCCGGTTCGCATCCACTGTCGCTGACCGCTATTACGTGGTCGAGCACGGCAAGATCATTGACGGATTTTCCAATGCGGAGCTCGCCGCCAACATGGACAAGCTCCACACCTATCTCGGTGTCTAGAACTGCCAACAAGAAGATTCATAGGGAAGTAGCATGATGACAAAGTCGATTGCGTCGTTTCTGCTCGGCACGGCTCTGGCCGTGACCACCGCGGGCGTAGCCTTCGCGCAGGACAAGACCGTCAAGATCGGCGCGCTGTCCGATCAGTCCGGGCTCTATGCCGATCTCGGCGGGCCGGGCTCGACGCTCGCCGCGCAGATGGCCATTGAAGATTCCGGTCTGGCTGCGAAGGGCTGGAAGATCGACATCATCTCGGGTGATCACCAGAACAAGCCCGACATCGGCACCGCGATCGCGCGGCAATGGTTCGACGTCGACAAGGTCGACCTCATCGTCGACGTGCCGAATTCCGGCGTGGCGCTCGCGGTCAACAACGTCATCAAGGAAAAGAACGGCGTCTATATCAACTCGGGCGCGGCGACCTCGGATTTGACCAACGCGCAGTGCTCGCCCAACACGGTGCACTGGACCTACGACACATACATGCTGGCCCACACCACCGGCCAGGCGCTGGTGAAGGCCGGCGGCGACACGTGGTTCTTCCTGACCGCGGACTACGCCTTTGGCGCGGCGCTGGAGCGCGACACCACCGCTGTCGTTACCGCAAATGGCGGCAAGGTGGTCGGCGGCGTCAAGCACCCGCTGAACACGCCGGACTTCTCGTCCTTCCTGCTCCAGGCGCAGGCTTCCAAGGCCAAGATCATCGGCCTTGCCAATGCCGGCGGCGATACCACCAACACGATCAAGCAGGCGGCCGAGTTCGGCATCGTCAAGGGCGGCCAGAAGCTCGCGGCGCTGCTGCTGTTCCTCACCGACGTCAAGGCGATCGGGCTCGAGACCGCACAGGGCCTCAACTTCACCGAGACCTTCTACTGGGACATGAACGACCAGACCCGGGCGTTCTCGAAGCGCTTCGCCGAGAAGATGAAGAACAACGCGCCGCCGACCATGGTGCAGGCCGGCGTCTATGCGGGCGTGCGTCACTATTTCAAGGCACTGGAAGCGCTCGGCGGCAACCCGCATGACGGCGTCAAGGTCGTCGAGAAGATGAAGTCGATGCCGACGGAAGACGATCTGTTCGGCAAGGGCGAGATCCAGCCCAACGGCCGCACCATCCACAATGCCTATCTGTTCGAGGTGAAGAAGCCCTCCGAGTCCAAGGGACCGTGGGACTTCTACAAGCTGGTCGGCACGGTGCCGGGCGACCAGGCCTTCACGCCGCTGTCCGAGAGCAAGTGCGCGCTCTTGAAGAAGTAAGCTAACCGCCCGCAGGCCATCAGGCCTGCGGGCGACTTTCAGGGAACGCCGAAGGGACCAGGTGCGGGATCGATGCAGGCTCTTTACGCTCAGCTACTGGTAGGACTGATCAACGGCTCGTTCTACGCGCTGCTCAGTCTCGGGCTTGCCGTGATCTTCGGCATGCTCAACATCATCAATTTCGCCCATGGCGCGCTCTACATGATGGGCGCGTTCGTCGCCTACTTCCTGCTGAACCTCGGCGGCATCAACTACTGGTGGGCGTTGCTGCTTGCGCCTGTTATCGTCGGCATCTTCGGCATGATCCTGGAACGGACCATGCTGCAATGGCTGACCGGGCTGGATCATCTCTACGGCCTGCTGCTGACCTTCGGCATTGCGCTAATCGTGCAGGGCGTGTTTCAGAACTACTTCGGCTCCTCCGGCCTGCCTTACGCCATTCCGGACCAGCTCAAGGGCGGCATGAATCTCGGCTTCATGTTCCTGCCGGTCTATCGCGGCTGGGTCGTCATCTTCTCGCTGGTGGTCTGCATCGCGACCTGGTTCCTGATCGAGAAGACGCGGCTCGGCGCCTATTTGCGCGCCGCCACCGAAAACCCGACGCTCGTGCGCGCCTTCGGCGTCAACGTGCCGCGCATGATCACGCTGACCTACGGCCTCGGTGTCGGCCTTGCAGCACTCGCCGGCGTGCTGTCGGCGCCGATCAACCAGGTGCGGCCGTTGATGGGCGCCGACCTCATCATCGTGGTGTTCGCGGTGGTCGTGATCGGCGGCATGGGATCGATCATGGGCTCCATCATCACCGGCTTCGCGCTCGGTGTGATCGAAGGCCTGACCAAATATTTCTACCCCGAGGCCTCCAACACCGTCGTGTTCGTGCTGATGGTGCTGGTGCTCTTGGTGAAGCCAACGGGATTGACGGGAAGGGCGGCCTGATATGACAGCCTTGACGGACGACACGCTGCCGGTAACCCCGCGCGCGATCCGCGACGAGATGATCGTGTTCGTGGTGATGGCGCTGCTGCTGGCTTCGGTGCCATTCACGGGGGTCTACCCGTTCTTCGTGATGCAGGCGCTGTGCTTCGCGCTGCTCGCCTGCGCCTTCAACCTGCTGATCGGCTACGGCGGTTTACTGTCCTTCGGCCATGCGATGTTCCTGGGCACGGCCGGCTATTGCAGCGCGCATGCGCTGAAAGTATGGGCGCTGCCGCCGGAACTCGGCATCCTCGTCGGGGTCGCCGGTGCCTTCGTGCTCTCGCTCATCACGGGCTATATCTCGATCCGCCGCCAGGGCATCTATTTCTCGATGATCACGCTGGCGCTGTCGCAGCTCTTGTACTTCATCTACCTCCAGGCGCCGTTCACCCATGGCGAAGACGGTATCCAGGGCATTCCGCAGGGACGCATGTTCGGCGTCTTCGATCTGACCAAGCCCACCGTGCTCTACTACGTGGTGCTGGTCGGTTTCCTCGCCGGCTTCCTGCTGATCTTCCGCATCATCAACTCGCCGTTCGGCGAAGTCCTCAAGGCGATCCGCGAGAACGAGCCGCGCGCGATCTCGCTGGGTTACCGCACCGATCAGTACAAGTTCCTGGCTTTCGTCCTGTCGGGCACGCTGGCCGGCTTTGCCGGTGCGCTGAAAGTCTTCGTGGCGCAGAATGCCTCGCTCACCGACGTGCACTGGTCGATGTCGGGCGAAGTCGTGCTGATGACGCTGGTCGGCGGACTCGGAACCGTCTTCGGTCCCGTGGTCGGTGCCTTCGTGATCATCGCCATGCAGCAATATCTGGCGGGGTTCGGTCAATGGGTGACCGTGATCCAGGGCTCGATCTTCGTGATCTGCGTGCTCACCTTCCGCCGTGGCGTCATCGGCGAAATCGCGCATTACTTCCGGCGGTCGCTGTAAGTCGTTGATATAATAGAAGATGTGTTGACGCGCGAAAGCGGTGGATGATCCGGCTCCACGGGCGTGAGGTGGCACGCGCGTGGATCGAAAATGGTCTATGACAGTTTCATGACGGCCCGCTTGGGCCAGGCCATCATCCAACCGGTAGTCTCTCTCCCATGATGCGATTGTTTCGCGCTTTCCTGCCGAAGGAAGAACGGTTCTTCGACCTGTTCGACCGCCACGCCCAGACCGTGATCCAGGGCTCGATCGCGCTCCAGAGCATGCTCAACGGGGGCGAGGAGACGCCGGTCTATTGCCAGCGCGTCAACCAGTTCGAGAACGATGCCGACAACATCACCCGTGAGGTGCTGACCGCGGTGCGCCGCACCTTCATCACCCCGTTCGACCGCGGCGACATCAAGAACCTGATCACCTCGATGGACGACGCCATCGACCAGATGCAGCAGACCGCCAAGGCCGTGATGCTGTTCGAGGTCCGCAGCTTCGAGCCGCCGATGCGGGAGATCGGCGGGCTTCTGATCGAATGCGCCAATCTGGTCGGCCGCGCGCTGCCGCTGATGCAGAAGATCGGTCAGAACGTGGCCATGCTGACCGCGATCACGGAAGAGCTTGGCAAGCTGGAAGGCCGCGTCGACGATCTCCATGATATCGGGCTGAAGGAACTGTTCCTCAAGCATCGCGGCGGCAACGCGATGGATTTCATCGTCGGCGCAGAGATCTACGACCATCTCGAGAAAGTCGCCGACCGCTTCGACGACGTCGCGAACGAGATCAACAGCATCGTCATCGAGCAAGTTTAGGGCAGGGGCCACGCCGTGGATGTTGCGTTGGGTCTTCCCGTCCTTGTCGGATTGATCGCCGTCGCGCTGCTGTTCGACTTCCTGAACGGCCTGCACGACGCCGCCAATTCGATCGCGACCATCGTCTCGACCCGCGTGCTGCGGCCGCAATACGCGGTGTTCTGGGCCGCGTTCTTCAACTTCGTCGCCTTCATGGTGTTCGGGCTGCACGTTGCCCAGACTATCGGCACCGGCATCATCGATCCCGCGATCGTGGATGCTCAGGTGATCTTCGCCGCGCTGGTCGGCGCCATCGTCTGGAACCTGGTGACATGGGCGCTCGGCATCCCATCGTCCTCGTCTCATGCATTGATCGGCGGCTTGTTTGGTGCCGGCGTGGCCAAAGCCGGCCTTTCAGCGGCGGTCTGGAGCGGGTTGTCCAAGACGGTGATCGCCATCGTGCTGTCTCCGCTGGTCGGCTTCCTGCTCGCGATGGTGCTGGTCGCGATCGTCTCCTGGGCCTCGGTGCGCTCCACGCCCTTTGCCGTGGATCGCGCCTTCCGCATCCTGCAATTCGCCTCCGCCTCGCTCTATTCGCTCGGCCATGGTGGTAACGACGCTCAGAAGACCATGGGCATCATCGCCGTGCTGCTCTATTCGCAGGGCCAGCTCGGCGGCGAATTCTTCGTACCCTTCTGGGTGGTGCTCTCGTGCCAGGCCGCGATGGCGATGGGGACGCTGATGGGCGGCTGGCGCATCGTCCGCACCATGGGCCTGCGCATCACCAGGCTGACCCCGATGCAGGGCTTTTGCGCCGAGACCGGCGGTGCCGCGACCCTGTTCATGGCGACCTTTCTCGGTGTTCCGGTCTCGACCACCCACACCATCACCGGCGCCATCGTCGGCGTCGGCGCGGCCCGCCGCCTCTCGGCGGTGCGCTGGAACGTCGCCAGCTCGATCGTCTATGCCTGGGTGATCACGATGCCGGCCTCGGCCATCGTCGCCGCGCTGAGCTGGTGGGCGGTCAAGATCTTCGTCAGGTAACCAGCTTCAGTCCGACAATGCCGGCGACGATCAGCCCGATGCTGGCGAGGCGGAACGCGGTGGCCGGCTCGCCGAACAGGACGATGCCGAGCGTCGCGGTGCCGACCGCACCGATGCCGGTCCAGACCGCATAAGCGGTTCCAATCGGCAGCGATTTGAGAGCGAGCCCGAGCAGGATGATGCTGCCGGCCATGGCGCCGAGCGTGAGGATTGACGGAACGAGCCTGGTGAACCCCTCGGTATATTTGAGGCCGATGGCCCAGGAGATCTCCAGCAGACCGGCGACGAACAGGATGCTCCAGGCCATGACGACCCTCCATTCAAGGCAGGGTCGTCCCCGCGACTGGTGTGCTGATAGCAAGGGAAGGCCGTCCCTCCCAACCCAAGCCCGATATGGGGCTGGCCGGAAGCCTCCGCAATCACCAGATCAGGCTTGATCAGGCTCATTTTCCCTGCCAAACGCTGCCGCAATGTCCGACATCGCCACCACAGCCGAATCGACGGCCCGTTCCTCGCTTGCCGCTGAAGTGTCGCGGCGGCGTACCTTTGCGATCATCTCGCATCCGGACGCCGGCAAGACCACGCTGACCGAAAAGCTGCTGCTGTTCGGTGGCGCCATCAATCTGGCCGGCCAGGTCAAGGCCAAGGGCGAGCGGCGCAACACGCGTTCGGACTGGATGAAGATCGAGCGCGAGCGCGGCATCTCGGTCGTGACCTCGGTCATGACCTTCGAGTTCGAGGGCCTCGTGTTCAACCTGCTGGACACGCCGGGCCACGAGGACTTTTCGGAAGACACCTATCGCACGCTCACGGCGGTCGATTCCGCCGTCATGGTGATCGACGCCGCCAAGGGCATCGAGGCGCGCACCCGAAAGCTGTTCGAGGTGTGTCGTCTTCGGGATATCCCGATCATCACCTTCATCAACAAGATGGACCGCGAGAGCCGCGACGTCTTCGAGCTTCTCGACGAGATCGAGAAGACGCTGGCGCTCGATACCACGCCGATGACCTGGCCTGTCGGCCGCGGCCGCGAGTTCCTCGGCACCTATGACGTCGTCAATGGCGGCGTGCGCCTGCTCGAAGGCGGTGGCGCCAAAACTGGCGCGGCGCAGCAGATCGAGATCGCCGAGCTCGCCAAGCTCAATGCCAATCTCGACGTGTCGGCGGTCAAGGACGAGCTCGAACTCGTCACCGCGGCTTCAAAACCGTTCGAGCTCGAAGCGTTTCGCGAGGGTCATCTGACGCCGGTTTATTTCGGCAGCGCGCTGCGCAATTTCGGCGTCGGTGACCTGCTGCAAGGACTCGGCAAGTTCGCGCCCGAGCCACGCGCGCAGGAGAGCGACCAGCGCAAGGTCGAAGCCACCGACCCGCGCATGAGCGCCTTCGTGTTCAAGATCCAGGCCAACATGGATCCCAACCACCGCGACCGCATCGCTTTCGCCCGCCTCTGCTCCGGAAAGCTGAGCCGCGGCATGAAGGCGAAGCTCGTGCGCACCGGCAAGAGCATGCCGCTGTCCAGCCCGCAATTCTTCTTCGCGCAGGACCGTTCGGTTGCGGACGAGGCCTATGCCGGCGACGTCGTCGGCATTCCCAATCACGGCACGCTGCGCATCGGCGATACGCTGACCGACGGTGAGGATTTCAACTTCGTCGGCGTGCCGAGCTTTGCGCCCGAAATCGTCCGCCGCGTGCGTCTCACCGATGCGATGAAAGCGAAGAAGTTGAAGGAAGCGCTTCAGCAGATGTCGGAAGAGGGCGTGGTGCAGGTGTTCCGCCCGCGCGACGGCGCACCGGCGTTGGTCGGAGTCGTTGGCGCACTCCAGCTCGACGTGCTCAAGGCCCGGCTGGATGCGGAATATTCGCTCCCAGTCGAATTCGAGGTCAGCGAGTTCCAGCTCGCGCGCTGGGTCTCGTCGGACGACCGCAAGAAGCTCGATACCTTCATCGCTGCCAACACCTCCAGCATCGCCGACGATGTCGACGGCGATCCCGTCTATCTGGCGCGGAACGAGTTCTATCTCGGCTACACAAGGGAACGGGCGGAGGGCATCGAGTTCACCAACGTCAAGGACGTCAAGAAGAAGGGCTAGGGTGGGGCTCCGTCCGCTCCTCACCCTCCGCTGTCATGCCCCGGCTTGACCGGGGCATCCAGTACGCCGCGGCCTCTCGGCTCAACAACGATCGCCTCTGGAATACTGGGTCGTCCGATCAAGCCGGACGACGACACCGTGGGTAAACGCGAGCACGTGAACGCGAATGGCTTGAAGCCGCTTCAAGTCCTACCAATTTGAATGTGGTCGCCCGTTTGGTGCTCCCGATGTTGCGCGCAATCCTCGTGCTGTTCCTGACCGTCTTTGCCGTGATCGCCGCCGATGCGCGGCCGCGACAAATCAACCCAATTCCGTTTTCGCACGAGCCGTGCAGCGTCCTCGATGGCCGGCCCTGCACGCCGTCCTATTGCAGCCCGCTCGAGCCTGGCCCCTGCATTCCCGAGATCGACTATCCCTACGGCCAGAACCTCCAGCTCACGATCCAAAGCGTGCCGGCGGAGGCGGATCGCGCCAAATACCAAAAGCCGGATCACGATCTCGATACGATTGGCGATCTCTTCGCCGAGCTGCGCAGCTGCTGGTCGCCGCCATCGGACAATGCGCGCGCGGGCATGCAGATCGCCGTGCGCTTCAGCTTCAACAAATCGGGCGGCCTGATCGGCCCGCCGCGCCTGACCTTTGCGACCGCAGGCGTGCCCGCCGAGACGAGAACTACCTATCTTAATGCAATCAATTCATCGTTGAACGCCTGCCTGCCGCTGAAGTTCACCGGCGGTTTTGGCGGTGCCATCGCCGGGCGGCCGATCGCGATCCGGTATGTCGACAATCGCGAGATCGGCAAGTAGCGCATCAGTTGCGACCCGCGGCCAATCGATGATACGCCATGGGCTGGGGCGCTGGTTGAGGGGAGAATCTCGTGGGTCTGCTGGTTATGATCCTGGGGCTTGCGCTGTTTTTTGCGGCGCATGTGCTCACGACGAAACGCGAGGCGCGCGCGCAGGCCATCGCGAGAGTGGGCGAGGGGACCTACAAGATCCTCTATTCGCTTGCCTCGCTCGCGGGGCTCGCACTGATCATCTGGGGCTTCGCCCACTACCGCGCGACCGGCTGGATCGACGTCTGGTATCCACCGAAGGCGCTGAAGCACATCACGCTCGCGCTGATGCTGCCCGCGGTCATCCTGGTGGTTGCGTCCTATCTGCGCGGCCGCATCTATGCGACGCTGAAGCATCCGATGCTGGCCGGCATCAAGCTGTGGGCGGCGGCGCATCTTCTGGCCAATGGCGATCTCGGCTCCATCATCCTGTTCGGGTCCTTTCTGGGCTGGGCGGTGTATGACCGCATCACGCTGAAGCGTCGCACCGATGGCGGCGGTCCGCCGATTCCGGTCGGCGGCGTCACCAACGATCTGATCGCGGTCGTGGTTGGAATCGTCGCTTATCTGGCGCTGGCTTTTGCGTTCCATCCCGTCGTCATCGGCGTTCCCGTGATGGGCGGCTAGCCGATCAGCACAAGACAGGACCGCATGCCCGTGCGCGGAAGGTAACGAAAGTAACAAGCCGAGGGCAATCCGATGGACTGGTCGCATTCTCAGATCCCGCCAATGCGGTTCGAGGCGCGCTTCGGCGATCGGGTGGTACCGGCATTTTGCGATCGGCCGTCGAGCCTGTGGGCGATGATTGCGGACGCCTGCGCCCGCAATCCCGACGGCGAAGCGCTGATCTCAGGCGATGTCCGGCTGAGCTGGCGGCAGGCCGTTGAGCAGGGTGCGCGGATCGCGGCGGGATTTCGCAAGCTCGGATTGCAGCGCGGCGATCGTGTCGCGATCCTGCTCGGCAACCGCGTCGAATTCCCGCTGCTGCTGTTTGCTGCCGCGCATGAGGGGCTTGTCACGGTGCTGCTCAGCACGCGGCAGCAGAAGCCGGAAATCGCCTATGTGCTCGCCGACTGCGGCGCCAAGATCCTGATCCACGAGGCGGCACTTGCGGAGCGGCTGCCGGACGCACTGGACGTGCCCGATGTGATCGACCGCATCGCCATCGACCACGATCCGGCTCTGTCGGATTTCGCGGTGCTCGTCGACAACGCCCCGGCCGCGGCGCCGGTCGAGACGAGCGAGGAGGACACCGCGATGATCCTCTACACCTCGGGCACGACAGGCAAGCCCAAGGGCGCGATGCTGGCCCATTGCAACATCGTCCATTCCTCGATGATCCTCATGTCCTGCCTGCAATTGACGGCGGCCGACCGTTCGATCGCGGCAGTGCCGCTCGGCCATGTCACCGGCGTGGTCGCCAACATCACGACGATGATCTGCTGCGGTGGCGCGTTGATCATCATGCCGGAGTTCAAAGCCGGCGAATATCTCAAGCTCGCCGCGCGCGAGCGCGTCACCTACACGGTGATGGTGCCGGCGATGTACAATCTGTGCCTGCTCCAGCCCGATATCGAGAGCTACGATCTGTCGAACTGGCGCATCGGCGGCTTTGGCGGCGCACCGATGCCGGTTGCCACCATCGAGAAGCTCAAGGCGATCATTCCCGGCCTCGCGCTGGCGAATTGCTACGGTGCGACCGAGACCACGTCGCCGTCCACGATCATGCCGGGCGAGTTGACGGAAAGCCATATCGACAGCGTCGGCCTGCCGTGTCCGGGTGCGCGCATCCTGGCGATGGACGCGGACGGGCGTGAGCTGCCGCCTGGGGAAATCGGCGAGCTCTGGATCCAGAGTGCGTCCGTCATCAAGGGCTACTGGAACAATCCCAAAGCCACGGCCGAAAGCTTCACCAGCGGGTTCTGGCATTCCGGCGATCTCGGCTCGGTCGACGCGGAGGGATTTGTCCGGGTGTTCGACCGGCAGAAGGACATGATCAATCGGGGTGGCCTCAAGATCTATTCGGCCGAGGTCGAATCGGTGCTGGCCGGCCATCCCGCCGTGGTCGAGAGCGCGATTGTCGCCAAGGCCTGTCCGGTGCTGGGCGAACGCGTCCACGCCGTGGTGGTGGCGCGTGCGCCGGTGGACAGCGAGGCCTTGCGCGCCTGGTGCGCGGAACGGCTGTCCGACTACAAGGTCCCGGAGACCATGGTGATCACCGCGGAGCCGCTGCCGCGCAATGCCAATGGCAAGGTGCTGAAGCGACAGCTGCGGGAGCTGTTGGGAAATTGACCCGGGGAGGCGGTCTCTCGGGCTGTCCCGGGTGGTTAACGCCTTGATCGGGCTCGCTTTGCCTTGCCACCGCCATATCGTTAGGGTACCCCGCCGCCACGTGGGGACGGGATTCCTGACGCGAACGCTTTGGCGCGCGCACCCGGACGGGCATGGGATTAGCATAAGTGTCTGAATTATTTGACGAAGTCGACGAGGAAGTACGTCGCGAACAGCTCAAGAAGCTGTGGGATAAATATTCGATCGTCTTTATCGCACTGATGGTGCTGATCGTCGCCGCCGTGGGTGGCTGGCGCGGTTACCAATATCTTGAAGCCAAGAAGGCTGCCGAGGCCGGTGCTGCCTTCGAGAAGGCCGCTGAGCTGTCCGAGCAGGACAAGCATGCGGAGGCCGAGGCGGCCTTCACCGAGCTCGCTGCCAAGGCTCCATCGGGCTATCGCACCCTGGCGCGGCTGCGTGCTGCGGCCGAGGCGGCGGCCCGCGATCCCAAGGCAGGCGCCAAGCTGTATGACGACATCGCCGCCGACCGCAGTGTAGGCGGCGAGTGGCAGGATCTGGCAAAGATCCGCGCCGCCGGTCTCCTGCTCGACAGCGCCGGCTATGCGGACATGCAGCAGCGGCTGGAAGCCTCGACCGCACCCAAATCGACCTTCCGTCACACCGCCCGCGAGATGCTGGCGCTGTCGGCCTGGCGCAACAACGATGTGACTGCGGCCCGCAAATGGCTCGACGCGATTGCCGAGGACGGCGAAACGCCGCCCGGCCTGCGCTCACGCGCCGAGGCGCTGCAGGCCCTGCTGCCGCCCGTAGCGAAGAGCTGAGCCGAGAGCTGAGACGAGATACCGACATGCGCCGCACGCCACGCTTGATCGCAACCGCCGTCCTGATCGCCTTCACGGGCGTGCTGGGCGGTTGCTCCAGCTTCGATCCGAGCGACATGCTCGACTTCCTCGACACCAAGAAGAAGCTGCCGGGCGACCGCAAGCCGGTGTTCCCGGAAGGCGTGCCCGGCCTCGAGCAAGGCGTTCCGAAGGATATGTACAAGGGCGCCCAGCAACAGCCCGATCCGAACGGACCCGCCGTTGCGGCTCTGCCCACCGAGCCTGCGCCCGAGCCGAAGCCGGCGAAGGGTGCCAAGGCGAAAAAGACCAGGCAGCCGGCCACCGCAGCCGTCGCGCCGGCTGAGGCGCCCGCCGGCGAAGTCGACGGCGAGGCCCAGCCCGAGGCCGCGCCGCCCGCGGCCACGCCGCCGCCCAGGCAGAAGATCGTGCGCAAGCGCACCACCGCGCCGCCGCCCGATCAATCCGTCCAGCAGGCGCAACCGACCCAGACCACCCAGCAGCAAACGCAGGGCGCCTTCCCGGCGCCCATGCCGAGCGGCAGCTTCTCGCGCTGATTTTTTCATTTCATTGACAGGCGCGGCTCCGGCAGCGCACGAATGACCCATGTCCTTTAAGATTGCCATTATCGGCCGACCCAATGTCGGCAAGTCGACGCTGTTCAACCGTCTGGTCGGGCAGAAGCTCGCGCTTGTCGATGACCTCCCCGGCGTCACCCGCGACCGCCGCGAGGGCGAGGCCAGGCTCGGCGATCTCGACTTCACGATCATCGACACCGCCGGCCTCGATGAGGGTGCCAAGGGCTCGCTGACCGCCCGCATGCAGGAGCAGACGGAGGCCGCGATCGCACAGGCCGACGCGCTGTTCTTCGTGATTGATGCCCGCATGGGCCTCACGCCCAACGATCGCGCCTTCGCCGATTTCGCCCGCAAGGCCAACAAGCCGGTGATGCTCGTCGCGAACAAGAGCGAAGGCAAGCACGGCGATGCCGGCGCGATGGAGGCTTTCGCGCTCGGCCTCGGCGATCCCATCCAGATCTCGGCCGAGCATGGCGAGGGCCTGGGTGAGCTCTATGACGCCTTGAGAGAGCTGATGCCGGAGCCCGTCGAGGAGGATGAGGTCGAGGACGACGAGCCGCTGACGGAGGAAGAGGCGGCCACGCGTCCGATCCGGGTCGCGATCGTCGGCCGGCCCAACGCCGGCAAGTCGACGATGATCAATCATCTGCTCGGCGAGGAGCGCCTGCTGACGAGCCCGGAGGCGGGTACCACGCGCGATTCCATCGCGGTCGAGATCAACTGGAAGGGGCGCGAGTTTCGGGTGTTCGACACCGCAGGTCTGCGCCGGCGCTCGCGGATCGAGGAGAAGCTCGAGAAGCTCTCGGTCGCCGACGCACTGCGCGCGGTGCGCTTTGCCGAAGTCGTCGTGATGATGATGGATGCGCAGAACCGCTTCGAGGAGCAGGATCTTCGCATTGCCGACCTGATCGAGCGCGAGGGTCGGGCCGTCGTGCTCGCCGTCAACAAATGGGACCTGATGGAAAGCAAGGGCGGCGGCGCGATCTCGAACCTGCGCCGCGATGCCGATCACTTGCTGCCGCAGATCAAGGGCGTGCCGATCGTCGCCGTCTCCGGCTTGATGGGCGAGGGCATCGATCGATTGATGCAGGCGATCCAGGATGCCTATGCGCTTTGGAACAGGCGTGTGTCGACCGCGGCGCTGAACCGCTGGTTCGAGGAGGCGGTCCAAGCCAATCCGCCGCCGGCCGTGTCCGGACGACGACTCAAGCTGAACTACATCACGCAGACCAAGGCCCGCCCGCCAAGCTTCGTGTTGTTCTGCTCGCGTGCGGACGCGGTACCGCAGTCGTATCTGCGATATCTCACCAATTCGCTGCGTGAGGCCTTCGAGCTGCCCGGCACGCCGGTGCGTATCACCTTGCGCGAGAAGGCCAATCCGTTCGCCCACAAGCGCAAGCGGCCGTCGTGAGCAACGACGCCGGCGAGGCGATGGCGCAGGGCGCAGCGCCAGTCCGGCGCGGTGCGGTCGCCTTCATCTTCGTCACCATCCTGCTCGATATGCTCGCGCTCGGCGTGATCATGCCGATCCTGCCAAAACTGATCGAGAGCTTCGTCGACAAGGACACGGCCCATGCGGCCCGCATCTTCGGCCTGTTCGGCACCGCATGGGCGCTGATGCAGTTCGTATTCTCGCCGGTGCTCGGCGCGCTGTCGGACCGCTTCGGGCGGCGGCCGGTGGTGCTGCTGTCGAATTTCGGGCTCGCGGCCGATTACGTGCTGATGGCGCTGGCGCCGTCGCTGGTCTGGCTGTTCGTCGGCCGCGTCATCTCGGGCATCACCTCGGCCAGCATCTCGACCGCCTTTGCCTATATCGCCGACATCGCGCCGCCGGAGCGGCGCGCAGCGGTGTTCGGCAGGATTGGCGCTGCATTCGGCGCCGGCTTCGTGCTGGGCCCGGCGCTGGGCGGCCTGCTCGGCGATATCGATCCGCGCCTGCCGTTCTGGGCCTCGGCGGCCTTGAGCTTCGCCAATGCGCTCTATGGGCTCTTCGTCCTGCCGGAATCGTTGGCGCCGGACAAGCGCGCGCCGTTCCGCTGGAGGAGCGCCAATCCGCTCGGAGCGCTCCGCCTGCTGCGTTCCAACGCGGTGCTCGCCGCGCTGTCCGTCGTCAATTTCATCGCGCAGGTCGCGCATGTCGTGTTGCCCTCGACCTTCGTGCTCTACGCCACTTATCGCTACGGCTGGGATTCGAAAACCGTGGGGCTGACGCTGGCGATGGTCGGCATCTGCGCGATGGTGGTGCAGGGGCTCGCGATCGGCCCGATCGTGCGTGTGCTCGGCGAGCGCAACGCGTTGTTGCTGGGCCTGTGCTGTGGCGCGATCGGCTTCGTGATCTTCGGCGCGGCGCCGACCGGACCGCTGTTCTGGATCGGCATTCCCGTGATGTCGCTTTGGGGCATTTCGGGCGCCGCCATGCAATCGCTGATGACGCGGCTGGTCGCGCCCGATCAGCAGGGCCAGTTGCAGGGCGCGACCGCGAGCGTGCAGAGCGTGTCGCAGCTCGTCGGCCCGTTCCTGTTCACGCTGACCTTTTCATATTTCATCGGCGCCAGCGCGCCGTGGCAGCTGCCCGGCGCGCCGTTCCTGCTCGCGGCGGTGCTGATGGTGGTGTGCGTGGCGATCGCGGTACGGGCGCTGGCTGTCGCCAAGGGGACTTGAAGAGGGCCGTCATGGCCGGGCTTGTCCCGGCCATCCACGTTCTTCGTCCGGTCCAGAACGTAGATGCCCGGGACAAGCCCGGGCATGACGTCGTGGAGGCAGTTGCGCAAGCTACGCCCTTACTTCTTCACCAGCGGGCACTCGCTGTCCTTGAGCGGCTTGGCGGCGTCTTCCGCCGCGATCGTGGCGATCTGCTTGTAGTAATCCCACGGTCCCTTCGATTCTTCGGGCTTCTTCACCTCGAACAGATAGGCCGGGATGAGACGACGCCCGTCCTCGCGCAGCGGGCCCTTGCCGAACAGCGGATCGTCGGTCGGAAGCTCCTTCATCTTGGCGACGACCTTGGCGCCGTCATGCGGATTGCTGCCGAGCGCGTCCATCGCCTTGAGATAATGCAGCACCATCGCGTAATTGCCGGCCTGCGTCATGGAGGGCATCGCATTCTTGTTGGCCAGCGCCGAGAATCGCTTCGACCAGGCGCGGGTCTGCTCGTTCATGTCCCAGTAGAAAGATTCCGTGAAGGTCAGGCCCTGGGCGGTCTTCAGACCTAGTGAATGCACGTCGTTGATGAACAGCAGCAGCGCCGCGAGCTTCTGCCCGCCCTGCACAATGCCGAACTCGGCGGCCTGCTTGATCGAGTTCGTGGTGTCGCCGCCGGCATTGGCAAGGCCCACCACCTTGGCCTTGGACGATTGCGCCTGCAGCAGGAAGGACGAGAAGTCCGCGGTATTGATCGGATGCTTGACGCTGCCGAGCACCTTGCCGCCGTTCGCAGTCACGACCGCGGTGGTGTCGCGTTCGAGCGCATGGCCGAAGGCATAATCTGCGGTCAGGAAAAACCAGCTGTCGCCGCCGGCCTTGGTCAGCGCCTTGCCGGTGCCGTTGGCCAACATGTAGGTGTCGTAGGTATAGGAGACCGTGTTCGGCGTGCAGGCCTTGCCGGTCAGGTCGGCGGAGGCCGCGCCGGAATTGAGCAGCACCGAGTTCTTTTCCTTGACCAGGTTGCTGACCGCCAGGGCGACACCGGAATTCGGCGTGTCCGCGATCGCGTCGACCTTGTCGTTGTCGATCCATTGCCGGGCAATGTTGACGCCGACGTCCGGCTTGTTCTGATGGTCGCCGCTGATGACGTCGATCTTCCAGCCCTTCTTGAGCAGGCCGGAATCCTCGACCGCCATCTTGATCGCGACCACGGAGTTAGGGCCGCCGATGTCGGCATAGAGGCTCGACATGTCGTTGAGCACGCCGATCTTGACAGTCTTGTCCTGAGCGAAGGCGGATGTGGCAAAACCGAAGGCGGCACAGGCCAGAAGGGCCGCAGAGCGGCGCGCGAACGTCGTCGTCATAAAAGGTTTCCTCCATTGTCAAACATGCGGACGGCTCTCTTGAACGGAGCCTTGTTCCGGCTGATGGCTCTACCGTGTCCCACGGCCGGCGGCAATGCGCCTAAAGCCGGATGACGCTGCGTCGCAGCGTCATCCCTCCGTTAACTTTTGGGCAAAATGCGTCGAGAGGCTATTTCAGCGCGTCCGATGTCAGCTTGAATTTCTGGATCCGCTTTCCGGTGTCGACCTCGGCGGTATAGACGTTACCCTTGGCGTCGATCGCCATGGCATGCACCCAGTGGAATTGTCCGGCATTGCGGCCATTGTGCCCGAAGCTGCCGACCACGCTGCCGTCCTCGCGCCTGATCACCCTGATCTCGTTGTTCTCACCGTCGGCGCTGAGCAGCCAGGTCTGCTTCGGATCGGGCCAGATCGCGATGTCCCACACCGCGCCGTTGCCGAGCGTGTTCTTCTCGAAGAAGAACTCCTTCACGAAGGTGCCGTCCGTCTTGAAGACCTGGATGCGGTTGTTGATGCGGTCGCAGACGTAGACAAGCCCGTCATTGGCGAGCTTCACGCAGTGGACCGGATTGCCGAATTGCTGCGCAACCGGCGCCTTGGGATCGTAAGGAGCCTGCTTGGTATCGTCGGGCTTGTTGCCGTAGGCGCCCCAGTGCCGCTTGTAGGCGAGCGTGGTCGCGTCGAACACGATGACGCGGCGATTGCCGTAGCCGTCGGCGACGTAGATTTCGTTGGCGGCCTTGTCGATCGCGGTCTCGGCGGGCTTGCCGAGCTGGGTCGTGTCGTTGCTGCCGAGGCTCGGCGCGATCTTGCCGATCTGCGCGACGAACTTGCCGTCGAGCGTGAATTTCAGGATCGCGTTGTCATTGTCGGCATTGCCGCCGACCCAGACGAAGCCGCGCTCGTCGACTTCGATGCCGTGCTCGCGGCCAACCCATTCATAGCCTTCGCCCGCGCCGCCCCACGATCGCAGCAGATTGCCATCCGTGTCGAATTCGAGCACGGGCGGCGCCGAGACGCAGCATTTCGAGCGCGGCGGAGTGAGGCTCGCGCCTTTCTCGTCGTCGGTGAGCGAGCGGGGACGATGGATCACCCAGATGTGGCCCTGCCAGTCGACGGTAATGCCGCCGACCTGGCCGAGGATCCAGTTGTTCGGCAACGGCTTTGGCCAGGAAGCATCGACCGCGAAGGTCGGGACATCGCCGGCGGTCGCCGCGCCCGGAAGCGCAAACGCGACGGCCACGATCAGAACGGAGAGGACGCGACAGACATTTGCGAGCGCACGCTTAAAGCCTGCGCGATTCCGCCATGGCGCCATGGCAACCTCCCTTTATTGGCTTGCGGCTTGCTGCCGCTTGAGCGCGGGCAGTCAATCGCGGGGAGGCCGTCAAGTCAATCAGGCCGGCGAGCGGAAGCTCATCAGGCTGCGGGTCTTGTAGTCGTAGAACTTGCCGGTCTCGGTCCAATCAGGCGCGCACATCGGCACGATGAATTCGGCGACCTGCTCGGCTGTATCGAGCGTCGTTGGGTCTTCGCCCGGCATCAGCGTCGCGCGCATCCGGGTGCGGACGGGGCCCGGATTGAACAGATTGACGCGCAGCTTGGTGTTCGCGGTCTCCTGCGCCCAGGCGCGCGCCAGCGTTTCCAGCGCCGCCTTGGAGGCGGCGTAGGGGCTGACATAGCCGGTCGCCTTGTTGGCCGCGCCGGAAGTGACGAACACCGCGCGGCCGGCGTCCGACTGCTTGAGCAGCGGCTCCATGCAGCGGATCAACTGGAAATTCGCGGAGACATTGACCGCCATCACGTCGGTGAAGGCCTTCAGCTCGATATGGCCGATCGGCGAGGAGGGGCCGAGCACGCCGGCATTGCCGACCAGGATGTCGAGCTTGCCGTAGCGTTCGTGCAGGCCGGCGCCGAGCCGCGCGATGCCGTCGGAATCGGTGAGGTTGAGCGGCACCAGCGTGGCGCTGCCGCCGTCCTTGCGGATCTCGTCGTCGAGCTCTTCCAGCCCGCCCTGCGTGCGCGCGACCGCAACGATATGCGCGCCGGCCCTGGCCAGCGCTTTTGCCGTGGCGAAGCCGATGCCGCGCGAGGCGCCGGTGACGAGAGCGATGCGGTTGGCGAGGGGATTTGTCATTGAAAGGTTCTATCCAGCGTCGTCCTGGCGAAAGCCAGGACCCATACGCCGTGACGTTTATGGCTAGGGAAGATGATTGTCACACCTTCTTCGAACCAGAAAGGCCTGTGGTAATGGGTCCTGGCTTTCGCCAGGACGACGAGCCTAGCTCGCCTCCGCAAGCAGCGACAATTGCCGCGGCTGCTGCTCG